>CACPCX010000038.1 GCA_902632545.1 uncultured Pelagibacteraceae bacterium | reverse complement strand
CTTAAAAATAAGAAATTAGAAATTCCAGTATGCTGTCATGAAAGCTTCTCACTTGATATTAAACGGTTAGAAAAAATTTTAAATTTAAGTAAGGATAAAATTTTAGAAAAATTTTTAAATAAAGAATATTTTTGTTACATGACCGGATTCATTGCTGGTATGCCCTTTTTGGGTGACATAGCTCAAAATATGAGAGCTCAACGCTTAGAAACTCCTAGAGTGAAAGTTCCAAAAGGTTCAGTTGGATTAACTGAGCAATTTGCAAATATTTATACCTTTGAAAGTCCTGGTGGATGGAATATTTTAGGAAATACGCCAGTAAAAGTGTTTGATAGTTCATTAGAAGACGAACCAACCTTAATAAATCCTGGAGATACAGTAACTTTTAAAGAAATAAGTTTAGATCAATATAAGAATTATAATGAGTGATAACTATTTTGAAATAATTAGACCTGGTATTAATACAACCTTTCAAGATAAAGGCAGGGATCACCTTTATCATATTGGCATTCCATTTAGTGGTGCTATGGATAATAGAAATTATCTTATAGCCAACAAACTTGTTAATAATAATTTAGACTCAGCAATTATTGAGTTTGCGTATCAAGGACCTCATCTAAAATACAAAGGAGAAAAAATTAATTTTGCAATTACTGGAGATGTAATTTTTACTATAAAAAAAGATGATACTGAAATTGAGGGAAAATGTTATGAGAGTTATCAAATAGAAAATGGTAATGAAATTAACATTATTTCCACAAGTAAATCTGTTTATGGATATTTAGCATTAGGCGGTGAGCTAGATATAAAGCTTCAATGGAATAGTTGTTCTATAAATACAAAAGCAAATATTGGATCTAATGATGGAAAAAAATTAGATACAGGACAAAGAGTTAATTTAAAAAAAATTAATTCAAATAAGGATATTAAAAAAACTAATTACATTAACACTAAAATAGAAAACATAAGAGTGATTAAAGGTACTAATTTTGACTATTTTTCTGAAGAAGGTAAAAAAATATTTTATGAAAAGGAATTCAAAGTATCGAAACTTTCAGACAGAATGGGTATGAGACTAGAGGGGCCCAAAATAGAGAATATTGTGAACACTAACATAAAATCAGAGGGTTTGATTAAAGGTGTTATTCAAGTACCTGCTGACGGCAATCCAATAATAATGCTTTCAGATCATGGAACTGTTGGTGGATATCCAAAAATTGGTGCTGTTGCAAGTGCTGATTATGATCGATTGGTACAAATGGCACCAGGATCAAAAATAAAATTTAAAGAGATTAATTTATCAGATGCAGAGACTCTATTTAAGTTATATGAAATGGAAACTCAAAATTTACTTTCTCAAATTTAATGAATTTTTTATCAAAAATACCAGGCCCTTTTCTAGTTTTTTTAGGAGCATGTGCGCTAAGTTTTGGTGGCTTAATAGTAAAATCTTTTGAAAATTTTACTTCACTCATTAATTTACTCCTTTCACATAATTTTTTTTATAAAATGGTAATGCACAAACATTTGCTGGATGTTTTTTTCCTCTTACCTCAAGCAAAATTTTAGTATCAACATTTGAAAACTCTTTATCAACATAACCCATCGCTATAGGTCCGTTTACACTTGGTCCAAACGTGCCACTAGTTATTTCACCAATTTCTGTATCCTTATCATCAAATATTTTGGTTTTTTCTCTTGCAATCAGCCTACCTTCAGGTTTAATCCCTACTCTTATTTGGTTTGCTCCATCTTGCATTTGGTTCATAATTTTTTTTGATCCAATAAAGCCTCCGTTGGATAATCTGGATTTTGAGATTGCCCATTTAAGGTTTGCCTCAATCGGTGTTTTATTAATATCTAATTCGTGACCATATAAACATAATCCAGCTTCTAATCTCAAGGTATCTCTTGCCCCAAGTCCTATAAGTTGTGCTCCCTTTTCTATTAAATTTTCTACAAATTTTTCAGCTTTATCGTTAGAAATTGAAATTTCAAAGCCAT
>CACPCX010000037.1 GCA_902632545.1 uncultured Pelagibacteraceae bacterium | reverse complement strand
TATTATCTATTATTTTTAATTTTAGTTTAATTACAAGATCAAATTCATCACCTTCAGGTTGGTCTAAAAATCTTTTTAAGAACATTATTTTTAAAATATTATTTAAAATTCCAAAAAAAATAATCGTAAATAGTAGAGATTTTAAATCAGAAATTGATAAAAAATTTAATATAAAATCAGAATTAATCTATAATCCTTTAAACCAAAAAACTATTAAAAAAAAAAGCAAAGAAAAATTTAATTTTAATTTTTTTAATAATTCAAAGATTAAGGCAATTAATATTGCAAGATTTACAGATCAGAAAGACCATATAACTCTTATAAACGCGATTAAATTATTAGTAGATAAAAAAGTTAAAATAAAATTATTAATTATGGGTTATGGACCGAATAAAAACAAAATAATTAATCATATTAAGAGAAACAATTTATCAAGTTATATCAAAGTCATAAAGTTTCAGGGTAATCCATATAAATACTTAAAAAAATCAAATTTGTTTATTCTAAGTTCGTTATATGAAGGATTGCCAAATGTTATTTTGGAAGCAATGACTTTAAAAAAATTTGTTATTTCATCTAATTGCCCAACTGGACCGAAAGAAATTTTAAAAAACGGAAGGCTGGGTTATCTATTTAAAGCAAAAAATGATTTAGCTTTATCAAAACTTATCTTAAAATATCAAAACAATAAGGCTTTATGCAAAAAAATGTCCAATCTTGCATATAAAAGTCTAAATAGATTTGATTATGAATTAAATTGTAAAAAATATTTACTTATTGTTAAAAAATTCACTTAAATTAGTAAATTTTGACAATCTTTAATCCATGCATTTAAATAAATATTCTCTTTAGAAGATATGATTTTTTTTGAAATCAAAGCATCATAACATTTTTTTAAATTTTTTAAGTAAAATTTTTCACCTCTGCTTAATTTAAGATTTAAAATTATATCATCAATTTTTTTATCTAATAAATACATAGGAATTTCTTGTTCAAAATCATTTAGCAAATTATGATCATTTCTGAATTGTTTCATCGTTGTTCCAAAAAATAAAATATCTTTGTTATCATTTTGTAAAATCCTTTGAGCAATTAAGCCTCTCCATATATCTGTACATCTCATCGTACAGGTAACGGGCAAATAAAGTAAAGGAAATATTTTTTTAAACCAAATTGTGTTTTGACTATTTAAGGTCACTAAAGATTTTTTTACATTTATTTTTAAATTTTTTTTAAATGAGATGTTTATTTTTTTATTTATCAATCTAAATATTGCATCAACGTCAGGATTTCCTTCGCATACACCCTGCTGTAAATAAAATTGATTTTTTTTACTTATCCCAAAATTTATTTTATCATTTGTAATTTCGTCTAATGGTAAACCTCTTGGCCAGCAATTTATTATTTTTTTAAAAAAAACTTTGTAGATATTTATCCAATTATTTCTACCTTTTATTATTTTTGCATTATGAATTAATTGTTTATCTTCAAAAAAATTATCATAAGGATAATTATCATCATCTGTCTCAATAATAACATCTGCCTTATTTTTAAACGCTGAAAGGTATCCAATATTTTTTCTCGCATAACTGTTTAATGGACATTTTTTAGAATAATTTAAATTTAATTCTTTTTGTTTGTTAATTGATAAAAAATTTCCATAATTTAATGTAAAATTTTTTGGTGTTTTTTGATCTCCTATAACAATAAATGACCAATTTTTTTTTCTACAATTTTGATCAAATTTTTTTATATTTTTATTAGGGGAATTAATTGTAGTTATTACAAGTGATACTTTCATACAGTTTAAATGTTTTATATACAAAATTTAAAATAATGCTACATAGATTGTGATGAGAGAAATATTAAGAAAATTAATCATTAAATTTACACTTCAGACACCTCCTTTAATAAAAAATATAAAAATAAATTATAATATTTATAAAAATTCTTCAGATAATAAAATTTTAGAAAATATTAGTGGAGAAACTGAAATATTAAAAAATTTAAAT
>CACPCX010000036.1 GCA_902632545.1 uncultured Pelagibacteraceae bacterium | reverse complement strand
AAATTTGTGTAGTAGAGGACATTGCAGACCAATGGTCGATTGAAAATTCAAATATCTTTCAGGGCTATTTTCATATTTTAGGAGGGACAATTTCTTCAGTTGGTCAAAGAAAAGAGGATTTATTAATTAACTCATTAGTTGAAAGAGTTAATAGAGATAAAATCGAGGAGGTAATTCTAGCAACTAGTGCAACTGTGGAAGGTCAAACAACTGCATATTATATTCAAGATAGTCTAAAAAATTTAGATGTTAAAATTACTAAATTGGCACAAGGATTACCTGTAGGAGGAGAGATTGAAAGTCTAGATGATGGAACTTTATTTTCTGCTTTTAAAAATCGATCTAATTTGGTTTCGAACTCAGATTAAATTTTTTTTTTAACCTATTCAAATGAAGTAGTGGCTCAGTATAACCTGATGGTTGTTCTTTACCTTTGAATACCAAATCGCACGCAGTTTGAAATGCTATAGAGTTTTCAAAATTACCACTCATTTTAATATATAGAGGATCATCTTTGTTTTGGTCGTCTACTATTTTTGCCATTTCCTTCATAATTTCAGTTACTTGTATTTTTGTTGTAATACCGTGATGTATCCAATTGGCTATATGTTGTGAGGAAATTCTTAGTGTTGCTCTATCTTCCATCAAACCAATATTGTTAATATCTGGAACTTTAGAACAACCAACACCTTGATCGACCCATCTTACAACATACCCTAATAAAGTTTGTGCAGAATTTGAAATTTCTTTATTTATATCTTCTACAGACCAATTAGGCCTGTTTGCTATTGGGATTGTTAAGAGATCATCAAGTTTAGCTGGTTCTCTATCAATTAATTTTTTCTGTTCGTTAAAAATATTTATTTCATGATAATGTAAAGCATGTAATGCAGCTGCTGTTGGAGAGGGAACCCATGCGCAGTTTGCACCTGCTTTTAAGTGTCCTGTTTTTTGCTCCATCATATCTTTCATTTTGTCGGGCATTGCCCACATTCCTTTTCCAATTTGAGCTTTACCAGAAAACCCGCAACTTAAACCAATATCAACATTATTATTTTCGTATGCATTAATCCATTTAGAAGATTTCATATCACCTTTTTTAATCATAGGACCAGCTTCCATTGATGTATGCATTTCATCACCAGTTCTGTCTAAGAATCCAGTATTGATAAAAAAAACTCTATTTTTAAGACTTCTAATGCATTCTTTTAAATTTGCTGATGTTCTTCTCTCTTCATCCATAATACCAATCTTACAAGTGTATTTAGGCAAATTTAGAACTTCCTCAACTTTTGAAAAAATTAAATCTGTAAATGCTGTTTCGTCTGGTCCATGCATTTTAGGCTTTACAATGTAAACTGATCCAGTCCTTGAATTATTTTTGTTTTTAATATCATGAAGCGCAGCTGCTGTAGTTATAAAAGCATCCATAATTCCCTCAGGTATTTCACTTCCATCTCTTAACAAAATTGAAGGGTTAGTCATCAGATGCCCTACGTTTCTTACTAGTAAAAGACTTCTGCCATGTAACTTTAAACCTTTCCCATCTTTTGAGATATAGCTTCTGTGTGGATTTAATTTTCTCTCAAATAATTTACCTTCTTTTTCAAATTTAGACTTAAGGTCTCCTTTCATTAGACCTAGCCAATTTCGATAACAAATAATTTTATCTTCTGAGTCAACTGCCGCTACACTATCTTCATTATCACAAATTGTTGAAACTGCAGATTCCAGTATAATATCACTAATACCTGCATGATCTTGTTGAGCAGCAAAAGCTCTTGAGTCTTTCAGAATTTCAATATGTAAATTATTATTCTTTAGAATAATTGCAGTCGGATTATCACTTTCACCTCTGTGCCCAACAAATTTATTTTCGTCTTTTAAATCAAAAATATCAGCACCTTTTAAAACTTTTAATTTTCCATATTTTACAGCAAAACTTGTAATTTTATTCCAACTTAATCCAGCTAATGGAAAGTATTTATCTAAAAAATCTCTTCCATATTTTATAACCATTTCACCTCTTAAAGGGTCATACCGTTCAGATACGCTGTCCTCAGACTGTTCAATTACATCTGTACCATAAAGACTATCATATAAACTCATCCATCTTGCATTTGCAGCATTTAATGCATATCTCGCATTCATGACAGGTACAACCAATTGAGGTCCAGCTATACTAGCAATTTCTTCATCAACATTTTCAGTTTCTATTTTAAAATCAGGTCCTTCATTTTTTAAATAACCAATTTCTAATAAAAATTTTTTGTACTCGTTTAAATTGAATTCCTTACCTTTATTTTTGATATGCCAATCATCTATTTTCTTCTGTAAATGTTCCCTTA
>CACPCX010000035.1 GCA_902632545.1 uncultured Pelagibacteraceae bacterium | reverse complement strand
TCTTGACCAATTTTTTTACCAAATAGTTTGAGCTCAGCATTATAGTCTAGTGTGTCGTCTGCTATTTGAAATGTTAATCCCAAGTTTCTTCCATAAAATTCTAAAGCATCTTTTTCTTTATTTTCTGCATTAGATAAAATTGCACCAACTTTAGTTGCAGCTGCAAATAACTCAGCAGTTTTAGCTGAGATTATTTTTAAATATGTTTCTTCCAGCATATCAACTTCACCTTTGTGTTGAAGTTGTAGAACTTCTCCTTGAGCAATTTTAGATGAAGTGGACGATAATAATTTTAAAACTTCTAAGTTTCCATCTTCTACCATCATTTCAAAACATCTGCTCAATAGATAATCTCCAATTAAAACTGACGAATGATTATTCCAAACTTTGTTTAAAGTTTCTTTTCCTCTTCTAACAGTGCCTTCATCAATTACATCATCATGCATCAATGTTGCACTGTGAATTAATTCAACACACGCAGCTAAATTTATATCTCTAGAGCCTTTAGAGTAACCGCATAATTTTGCACTACCCAATGTTAGTAAAGCTCTTAGTCTTTTTCCTCCAGTTTCTATATGATAATCTGTCATTTTTTGAACGAGCTGTACGTCACTAGATAATTTTGATTTTATTTTTTCTTCGGTTAAAACCAGTTTTTCTTCAACCGAGTCTTTAAGCTGAAAATATGAATCATTTATTTGATTTTTAAGCTGTACAACTGTTCCCATAAGATTTTTAAATTAGTATAATTTGTTTATTTATATTACTTATCAATTGACGCACCAGTTTCTTCAATTATAAGTAGTCTTTATATTCAATAAATAATTCTATAAGACTTAACTATGTTCTCTTTTTTTAAAAAGAAAAAAATCGTTGCTCACTTAAAATTAAGTGGGGTTATTGGTAATGCGGGAAAATTTAAACAAGGTATTGATTTTGCAGGTCAAGAAGAGCTAATTAAAAAGGCTTTTTCTCTAAAAAAAGCAGCATGCGTTGCTATATCAATTAATTCTCCAGGAGGATCACCAGTTCAATCACATTTAATCTATAGCTTTATTAGACAACAAGCAAAAAAACACAAAAAAGAAGTTATTGTATTTGCTGAAGACGTAGCAGCTTCTGGAGGCTATTTGATTTCTTGTGCTGGGGACGAAATTTATGCAAATTCAAGTTCAATAATTGGATCCATAGGAGTGATATATTCTTCTTTTGGATTTACAGAGTTGATAAAAAAAATTGGGGTTGAAAGAAGAGTTCATACTGCTGGTAAAAACAAAAGTACACTTGATCCATTTTTAGAAGAAAAAAATGAGGATATTGAAAGATTAAAAAATATTCAATTGGATCTTCATAAAGACTTTATAGATGTTGTTGAAAAAAGTAGAGGATCAAAATTAAATAAAACTGATGTAGAACTTTTTTCAGGTGAATTTTGGTCAGGCAGTAAAGCAAAAAATTTAGGATTGATTGACGGAATAGGTAACGCACATGAAATATTAAAAGATAAGTTTGGTGATGATGTAATTATTAAAAAATTTGAAAAATCAAAAGGATGGCTAAGTCAAAAACTTTCTTCATCTAGAAATCAAGTAGATCAAATAGCAGGTATTTTAGATGAGAGATCAATTTGGCAAAGATATGGTTTCTAAAGCAAAAAAAGAAAAAAAAAAAATTCAAACATTCCAAGATACAATTTTAAATCTTCAGAAATTTTGGAGTAAAAGGGGATGCGTTATTCTTCAGCCTTACGATATGGAGGTTGGTGCAGGAACTTTTCATCCAGCTACTACTCTAAGATCACTAGGAACTAAACCATGGAAAGCAGCTTACGTACAACCATCAAGAAGACCCACTGATGGAAGATATGGAGATAATCCAAACAGGTTACAACACTATTATCAATTTCAAGTTTTAATCAAACCTTCTCCTGAAAACATAAAAAAACTTTATTTAAATAGTTTGTCTACTATAGGAATAGATCATAATGATCATGATATAAGGTTTGTTGAAGATGATTGGGAAAGTCCAACATTAGGTGCTTCAGGATTGGGATGGGAAGTATGGTGTGATGGAATGGAAATTACTCAATTCACCTATTTTCAACAAATGGCTGGATTTGATTGTAAACCTGTATCAGTTGAAATCACTTATGGCTTAGAAAGAATTTGTATGTTCACTCAAAAAGAAAAAAATGTTTATGATTTATTGTGGAATGATGAAGGTGTAAAATATCACGAAGTTTTTCATCAAGCAGAAAAAGAATTTTCAGCATACAATTTTGAACATGCGAATGTAGAAACACTTTTGAAAATGTTTGAAATGCATGAGTCTGAGGCAAAAGATTTGGTAGAAAAAAAAATTTCATTACCAGCATATGATCAATGTTTAAAAGCCAGTCATGTGTTTAATATTCTAGATGCAAGAGGTGCAATCAGTGTCGCACAAAGAGCTGGTTATATTGCTAGAATAAGAGATATTACAAAATCTGCAGCTGGCGTTTGGTTAGATAGTCAAAAATAATGTCAGAGTTTTTTTTAGAATTATTTAGTGAGGAAATACCTTCAAATCTTCAACAAAATTTAAGGGAAGACTTACTTAAAAGTTTTAATGACTTATTTTTAGAAAAATCAATTTTATTTAAAAAAAGCTCGTCATATTCAACACCAAACAGACTAGTGGTAT
>CACPCX010000034.1 GCA_902632545.1 uncultured Pelagibacteraceae bacterium | reverse complement strand
ATTTTTTTCTACGCCCCCTCCATCAATTGATGGCATAAAAATAATCAAATTTTTTTTGATTTTTTCCATATTTTTCTTAAAAAATTTTTAAATGAAAATTCTCTTAAATCTAATTTTTTATGATTACTTAGACTTTGACTTGATTTTTTTTTTATTATGGCTAACCCACTTGATATAAACGAAAAACTCAAATCTATATTTTCTTTATTGCTCGAATAAATTTCTGTTAATATTTTGAATGTTTCTTGATTATTAATTTCACAATAAAAATTATCTCTTTTAAATTTTTTTAAATAAGGCAAGTGAGATATGTCATCAATAAATATATATCCACCTACTTTTATTATATCGTAATAATTATATAAAATTTTTTTTACATGATTAGCTTCATGAATTGTATCTATGAACAAAACGTCAAATTCATATGGAGCTTCAGATTTAACATATTTAAAATTATCATCTCTTGATTTAATAAATTTCCAATTTGAATCATTAGAGACATTAGAGCAATCATCAATGTCTACTGAAAAAAGTTTACCATTATTATTTTTACATAATTGTAGAAATTTTACGGTTGATTTTCCCCTTTGAACTCCTAATTCTAAAATTTTAATATTTTTAATATGATTTATTCTTGGTATAAGCTCTTTTTCTATCTTATAGTCGTTGTTTGGCATTGTGTAAAATTAGTTATAAAGTCATGTAAATACAGCAACCATTAAAATACTACAAGAAAATTGAAAAAAAAAATATACTATTGGTCACCTTTTCTAACTCCAATCGCAACATCAAAAGCTGTGATAAATTCAGCTAGTAGCTTGATGAAATTTGGTAAAAATTATGAAAGTTATTTATTGAATTTTTTTGGAGA
The DNA here is from genome assembly GCA_902632545.1 of uncultured Pelagibacteraceae bacterium. Classification (GTDB taxonomy): domain Bacteria; phylum Pseudomonadota; class Alphaproteobacteria; order Pelagibacterales; family Pelagibacteraceae; genus Pelagibacter. The sequence continues at coordinate 2,003 of CACPCX010000034.1, read as the reverse complement.
ATTTTCAAAACATGAGAAAGAAATTGACAAAAATAAAATTGAACTTTTAAATCTTTTTAAAATTAATTTAGTTAAATTCTTACCTGCTAGAGGAAAATTGAGGAGTAGATTCTCATTTTTTTTAATGTTTTTAATAGGTTTTTTTCCCTTAAAGAAAATTTTAAAGGTTAATAAACCTGATTATTTGATAGTCCATTTGATTACGTCTCTTCCACTAGTTCTTTTAATCATGTTTAATTTCAAAACTAAATTTATATTACGAATATCAGGATATCCTAGAATGAATTTATTTAGAAAAATGTTATGGAGGAAAGCTTTTAAAAAAATCTATTTAGTCACGTGTCCAACTAAAAACACTCTAAATTATATTAAAAAATTAAATATTGTTGATGAATCTAAATTAAAACTTCTATATGATCCTATAATTGAAGTTAAAGATATTAATAAAAAAATAAATAAAAAAATTGATATTAAAAACTATTATTTTTCTGCAGGAAGATTAACAAAACAGAAAAATTTTATTTTTTTGTGTAGAGTTTTTAAAAAAATTATCGACTCTGATAAAGAAATAAAATTAGTAATTGCAGGCAATGGCGAACAAGAAAAGCAAATAAGAAAATTTATAAATCAAAATAATTTATCAAAAAATATAATTTTATTAGGGTACGTAGAAAATATTTATAGTTACTTTAGAAATTCACGTGGATTTATTTTAACTTCTCTATGGGAAGATCCAGGTTTTGTTTTGGTGGAGGCCGCCTATTGTAGAACACCAATAATGTCGTCGAATGCTTGGCCTGGTCCAGTTGAGCTAATTAAAAAAGATTTGAATGGAATTGTATTTGAAAATAATAATTTTGAAAGCTTTTTAAAAGAATTTAAAAAGTTTTCTGAAATTAAAAATCATTATAAATTTAAAATTAATAATTTAAATATGAGCAGAAAGTTTACAGTTTTCAATCACTTTAAAAATTTGAATAAATTAATTTAATAATTGTTGATATGTTTTTCTTACTATTTTTTTTATCCTTGATAATTTTATTTTCTACAATTGGATATGGATTTATTTTTTTAAAAGTATTTAAATTAGAGAATTTTAATTATAATTTAGGAATTGTTGGTATTATTGGTTTATTTTTCCTGAGTATGATAGCAAGCTATTCTCATTTACTTTTTTCTCACAATTATATTCATAATATAATAATAATAATTTTTGGTATTGTTTATCTTATCTATAGTGGATTACTTAAATTTAAGAAAATTAAGTTTCAAACAATTTTATTTCTAATGTTATTCATAATGTTTTTAATAGCTAAAACAAACGAAGATTTTGGTTATTATCATTTACCAAATTCAATTCAATTTGCAGAGCAAAAACTTCAATTTGGGCTTGGAAATTTAAATCATGGTTTTAAGCACATCAGCTCACTTTTCATGATTATGTCATTAAATTATCTACCTTTTATAGATTTCTATTTATTTAATTTAACAAACTTTTTATTTTTAGTTTTTTTTGTAACATTTGTTTTAGTAGATATTTTTTTTAAAAATAAAATTAATTCAAATTTTTCAAATATAATTTTATGTTTTTTTTTAATTTTAACATTAACAAAATTTAGTAGGTTGGCAGAATATGGCTCTGACATAGCTGGTCAAATAGTAATTTTTATTTTAATTTTTTTTATACTTGAATTTTTTTTTAATAAGAAAATAGAAAAAAAAAAATTAGATTATTTAAAGATTTCAACTATTTTGATTATTTTTGCAATTACATTAAAATTTATTTCAGTAATTTATGTAATATTATTTTTACCAATTTTATTTATGAACAAAAAAAAAAGTTTAATTAAAGATCTTTTAAAAATAAAATATTTAATATTTATAATTCCCCCAATATTAATTTTTATTTTTTTGAATTTTTCAGCCACAGGTTGTTTAATATATCCAGTTGAAAGTTTGTGCTTCCCCAACAAATTTGATTGGGCGTTAAGTTTAGATGTAAT
>CACPCX010000033.1 GCA_902632545.1 uncultured Pelagibacteraceae bacterium | reverse complement strand
AAAATGCTGCTAAAAATACTATAGTAATTGATAATTCAAGTTTTTTTAGAATGGATCCAGAAGTTCCTCTTATTGTTCCACAAGTAAATGGATCTGATATAAAAAAAATGAAAAAAAATATAGTTGCAAATCCGAACTGTTCAACAGCACAACTTGTTATTGCACTTAAACCACTTCATGATTTGTTTCAAATAAAAAGAGTTGTGGTTTCAACCTATCAGTCTGTTTCAGGTGGTGGTAAGGCTCCAATGGATGAATTAATTGAACAAACTAAATTATACTTAGAAGGAAAAAAAATAGAGTCAAAAAATTTTACCAAACAAATTGCATTTAATATTATACCACACATAGATGTATTTGCTGAGGACGGTTATACAAAAGAAGAATTAAAAATGGTGAATGAAACAAAAAAAATTTTAGATAATAAAATTGAACTTACTGCAACATGTGTAAGAATTCCAGTTCTAGTGTCACATTCTGAAGCTGTAAACATTGAGTTTAAAAAACCATATAATTTAGAAAAAGTAAGAAATGCTCTAAATAATGCAGAAGGATGTGTTGTTATTGATAAAAGGGAAAACGGTGGTTATAGCACTCCAATTGAAGCAACAGGAAGTGATGAAACTTATATATCGAGAATTAGAGAGGACAAAACAAATCCTAATTCTTTAAATTTATGGATAGTTTCTGATAACCTTTTAAGAGGTGCTGCACTTAATTCTGTTGAAATTGCAGAAACAATAATTAATTCAAATTAAGGAAATGGAAAATAGACCTTTATCACCACATATACAAATTTATAAATGGCATATTTCTTCATTGGTATCAATTTCACATAGAATTACAGGAATAATTAATTTTTTTGCGATTACTTTAATTTGTTTTTGGTTTGCTTTTATGCTTCTAGGTGAAACCAATTATCACATAATTAAGAATTTTTTAGAAACATTTTTAGGAAAGTTTATTTTGATTGGTATAACTTGGTCATTTAGTTTTCAAATGTTAAGTGAGATAAGACATTTGATTATGGATTATGGTTTTGGATTTGAATTAAAAACAACAAAAGTGACTGGACTATTTGTTATTTTTGGATCAATAATTTTAACTATATTAATTTATTTATTAGGGAGAGGTTTTGTATAATGTTAACAGCAACAAAAAAGTGGATTTTTTTAAGAATAAGTTCATTGATTCTATTACCTCTAATGTTTTGGTTTATAGTAAATTTAGTAAACTTTTATGATAAAACATATTTTGAAATAGTTGGGTTTTTAACAGCTCAACCATCTAAAATTTTAATAGGTTTATTTTTGGTATTTTCTTATTTTTTTTCAGCTTTGAGCATAAGTGAGGTTTTTGAGGACTATATTAAAGACAAAAAAATCAAAAATGCCGCAAACAAAGCACTTAATTTTTTTGCTATAGTAATTCCTATAATTACAATTATTGTAATATCTAACTTAGGTACATGAAAGAATATAATATCATAGAACATGAATACGATGTTGTTGTACTCGGAGCTGGAGGCTCTGGATTAAGAGCGGCTGTAGGGCTTAGTGAAGCTGGATTAAAAACAGCTTGTATTTCAAAAGTATTTCCGACTAGAAGTCATACGTCAGCTGCACAAGGTGGTATTTCAGCATCTCTTGGAAATATGGGTGAAGATGATTGGAGATGGCACATGTATGATACTGTAAAAGGTGCCGATTGGTTAGGTGACCAAGATAGTATTGAGTATTTGTGTAAAGAGGCACCAAAAGCTGTATTAGAATTAGAACAATACGGAGTTCCATTTAGCAGAACTGAAGAAGGAAAAATATATCAAAGACCGTTCGGTGGTATGACAAAAAATTATGGTAATGGAATCGTCCAAAGAACATGTGCAGCGGCAGATAGAACTGGTCATGCAATTTTGCATACACTTTATGGTCAAGCTTTAAAACATAACACAGAATTTTTTATAGAATACTTTGCGTTAGATTTGCTAATGAAAAATGGTGAATGTAAAGGATTGATTGCTTGGAATTTAAATGATGGGACTATACACAGATTTAGAGCTCACACAGTAATTATTGCAACTGGTGGATATGGAAAAGTTTATTATTCAGCAACATCCGCACATACATGCACTGGTGATGGTAATGCAATGGTTTTGAGAGCAGGTCTGCCTTTACAAGATATGGAATTTGTACAATTTCACCCTACAGGGATATATGGCCATGGTACTTTAATAACGGAAGGCGCACGAGGGGAAGGAGGATATCTTACAAACTCTAAAGGTGAGAGATTTATGGAAAGGTATGCTCCAAACGCAAAAGATTTGGCATCACGAGATGTTGTAAGCAGGTCAATGTCAATTGAGATTAATGAGGGAAGAGGAGTTGGAAAAGAACAAGATCATGTCCATTTAAATTTAAATCATCTAGATAAAGAAATTATAGAAAGCAGGTTGCCAGGAATAACAGAAGCCGCAAGATTATTTGCAAATGTTGATGTCACAAAAGAACCAATTCCAGTCGTGCCAACGGTTCATTATAATATGGGAGGTATACCTACTAATTATAAAGCAGAAGTGTTAACTGTTAATGGTTCAGAAAAAACTGTGCCTGGATTAATGGCTATTGGTGAAGCAGCGTGTGTTTCAGTTCATGGCGCAAATAGACTTGGATCTAATTCATTAATTGATCTAGTAGTATTTGGAAGAGCAGCAGCGAAGAGAGCCGCTGAATTAATAAAACCAGGAACACCACATGAAGAAATCTCTGAAACCGAAACTCAAAAATGTTTAGATAGGTTTGATAAACTGAGAAATGCGAATGGAAATAATAGCACTGCAGAATTAAGACTTTCTATGCAAAAAACTATGCAAGCAAAGTGTGCTGTATTTAGAACAGAAAAAAATTTGAAAGAAGGTGTTGAGGAGATTAGAAAAACTTATGATGGTATGGATTCTATATCCGTTAAAGATAGATCTTTAGTATTTAATACAGATTTAGTCGAAACCTTAGAATTTGATAATTTAATAAGACAAGCTGTAACAACTGTAGATTCAGCGTACCACAGAAAAGAAAGCAGAGGTGCTCATGCAAGGGATGATTATCCCAAAAGAGATGATGCAAAGTATATGCAACATACATTAGCTTGGTGTGACGGAAAAAATACTAAAATAAGTTATAGAGATGTGCATAAATCAACATTAACAAACGAAGTTC
>CACPCX010000032.1 GCA_902632545.1 uncultured Pelagibacteraceae bacterium | reverse complement strand
AGCAGAAATAAACATTACTTTATTACTTTTTTTAAGCTCTAAACCTATTGAGTTTAATAAGTGGGTTTTTCCCATTCCAACACCACCATAAATATAAAGTGGATTATAATGAGATATATTTTCTGAGACCTTTAAAGAAGCTTCGTATGCTAACTTATTGCTCGTCCCGGTTATAAAATTATCAAATCTTTTATTTGGATCTATTCGATTATACTGAAGATAAGAGTCTTTTATAAATGAAATGTTTTCATTTTTACTACCTTCTTTAATATTGCTATCTTTTAAATTAATGTCATTTGTTTTTTCAACTATTTTAAACTCTATTCTAATAATTTCTTTTTTATATATTTTAATAATTTTTAATATTTGATCTAGATATCTCGACGTAATCCAATCTCTTATGAATCTCGTTGGAACCGATAATAACAAATAATTATTAAATTCCTCTACAAAAGAAATCTTTTTTAACCAGCTCTCATAAACTTCTAAGCCTAACTTATTTTTCATTTCATGCTTAACTAGATTCCAATCAAATCTATCAGCAGAAAAGTTATTAACATTTTTTGTATTTGTAATTTTGTTCATAGCTTAAGGGGACAGATAACAAAGAATTAGAACTATTTAAAAAAATTTGCAACAAGTTAATAAAAAAAATTAAAAAAAAATAAAATCTATGATTGTGGTTTTGATTTGTAATTAATAAAGATTCTAAATTTAAAATGTAAAATTGAATCGATTATAGATTGTATCAATAGTTAGTTTAAATTGAGATTGAATCAAACGTAGATTGAATGACTCGAATTCAAATATTTACTAAATCTAAATATAGTAACTTAAGATAAAACTTAAATATATAGTGTAGATATCAGAAGTTGTTAAACAAATTAAGCTAACGTTTAAATTGTAGAAATTTTTTTCATTATTCTAGAAACATTTCTAGAAGCATTTTGTTTTTTTATTATTCCTGTTTTTGCAATTTTCATCAACTCAGAGTTTAACTTTGGTAAAAATTTAAGAGCTTCATCTTTCTTTTTACCATCAATTAAAATGTTCATTTTCTTAAGAGCGTTTCTAAACCTGCTCTTTCTAGCTTTATTTACCGCAGTTTGTTTAGAAATTCTTCTAATTCTTTTAATTGCTGATTTTGTATTTGCCATTTGCGCAGGGGTATAGCTCGAGAATTTATAGTGGTCAACTAAATATTTAACTATTTTTGACAATAAATACAAAAAAAAGTTGATCTATTAGATGTTATTTTTTTTTTTATAATGCCCTTGCACAGCGTACGCTTACAATCAGTACCGTCTTGCTGATAAACTTTAAACTCCTTTTGAAAGTTACCTTTTTTACCTGAGATATCTTTAAAATCTCTAATACTTGAACCACCCTTGTTAATTGCCTGTTGAAGTATTTTCTTTGAATTTAAAATAACGTTTAAACATTCATTTTTATTAAGTCTTTTTGCTTTTTTAAATGGATTTATTTTACTAGCAAAAAGAATTTCACTTGCATAAATATTACCTATTCCAGAAACAAATCTCTGGTCAAGTAAAAAACTTTTTATATCCTTATTTTTATTTTTAAAATAATTAACTACATAATTTAAGTTAAATTTATCACTAAACGGCTCAGGTCCCATTGATTTAAATCTTTTCTCTAAATCTTGATAATTTTTGATTATTTCGAAAAATCCAAAGCGTCTTGGATCATTATAAATTACTTTCAAGCTATCAAATACAAACTCTGCATGATTGTGTTTTTCAGGTAAAAAAGGTGAATGATAAAAACTAGTATTTGTAAATTTTAGAGGCTTTTTCTTATCAATAATATGGATTGTTCCTGACATTCCTAAATGAATTAAACAATAGTCCTCATTTTGAAAATGAATGATTAAATATTTAGAAAACCTACTAACTTTAATTATCTTTTTATCTTTTAGAAAACTTTCAAAATTCCCTGGTATTTTAAACCTTAAATTCCTGTTTCTAATTATAACTTTTTGTATGCTTTTTTTTTTGATCTTTTTATGAAGGGATTGTCTAACAATTTCTACTTCTGGTAATTCTGGCATTTGATACTATATTCAATATATATTTTTTTATGCAACAAAATCTTCAAAATAAAAAAGGCCTTGTAGAAAATGTATTTAATCAGGTATTTAATAAATATGACTTGATGAATGATTTTATGTCTATGGGCGTTCATAGATATTGGAAAAAAAGTTTGATTAACATGATGAATCCAAGAGATAAAAGGAAGCTAATTGATGTTGCGTGTGGGACGGGGGATATTGGAAAGTTATTTTTAGATAGCACAAATAAAGAGGCTGAAATTACTTGCATAGATCCAAATAAGGGGATGATTGGTCAGGGAAAACAAAAATTATCTAATTATAAAAATATAAAATGGGTTATTTCGTCAGCAGAAAAATTACCTATAGCAGACAACACATTTGATTATTACACTATTAGTTTTGGGCTAAGAAATACAAAAAATTTAAATCAAGCACTATCAGAGGCTTATAGAGTTTTAAAACCAGGTGGACGTTATCTATGTCTGGAATTTTCCAAGATTCAAAATGCAAATCTTGATTTTATATATAAAAATTATTCAAAACTTATTCCTATAATTGGTCAGTTTGTAGTTGGAGAAAAAGAACCTTATGAATATTTAATCAAAAGTATAGAACAATTTATTAATCAAGACGAATTAATTGATTTGATGGAGAAAAATAATTTTCAAAAATGTTCTTATAGAAATCTTTCAGGTGGTATTGTTTCAATTCATAGTGGTTGGAAAATTTAATGATTAAAAAACTTATTACTTTATTTAAATTAGGAAGAAAAATTGCAAAATCTGATATTTTAAAAATTGCATCAAAATTTAAAAAACCTCCTTTAGCTATAACAGTATTATTCCAAATTTTATCTATTTCATTTGAAAAAAAAAAACAAAATGATTTAATTGGAGATGATGGTGAGAGACTATCTAGATCATTAGAGTCTATGGGCACAACTTTTATTAAGCTTGGACAATTTCTTGCTACTAGACCAGATATAATTGGTGAAGAACTATCTTTAAGACTAGAAAAACTTCAAGATCGATTACCGCCTTTTTCAATTATTGAGGCAAAAAAAATTATAAAAGAAGATCTAGGAATTGATACATTTAATTCAATAATAGATTTAAGTGAACCAGTTGCAGCTGCATCAATTGCACAAGTCCATAAGGCAAAAATAAATGACAATGGAACAATCAAAGATGTAGCTATTAAAATTTTAAGACCAAACATAAAAAAAATATTCAACGAAGAAATAGATGCGATGATGTTATTTGCTTTTATTATTGAATCATTTGTAAAAAAGACAAAAAGATTAAAACTTGTTGAAGTTGTTTTTTTACTTAAAGAAATAACCAATCTTGAAATGGATTTAAGATTCGAAGCTGCTGCAGCAAATGAATATGCAGAAAATACCAAAAATGATGCTGGGTTCAAAGTTCCAGAGATTTACTGGAATTTTACTAGTGAAAATGTAATGACTTTAGATTGGATAGATGGAATTTCAATAAGAGAAGCTGAGGAGTTAAAGAAAAGAAATTTAGATACTAGTAAAATAGCAGAAGATATTATCCAACATTTTTTGAGACATGCTGTAAGAGATGGTTTTTTTCATGCAGATATGCATCAAGGAAATATTTTTATTGATAATAGCGGCCAGATTGTACCTATAGATTTTGGGATTATGGGTAGATTAGATAAACTTAGTAAAAGGTTTTTAGCAGAAATTTTATTTGGATTTATTCAAAGAGATTATCGCAAAGTAGCTGAGGTTCACT
>CACPCX010000031.1 GCA_902632545.1 uncultured Pelagibacteraceae bacterium | reverse complement strand
TTTCACAGAAAAAGTAAGATTGAGAGATGTAAATAACTTTGATAAAAATAAAAATTACATAAATCAAAATATTCTTATTTCAAAACATAAACTGGACTTATTTGATACAAACAACTAAATAATAACAAAGATTTTTGGTCATTTATCATATGAAAGTTATTTATTTTAACGAAGTTCTCAGTGAAGAAATTCCATTTACTAAGTAAAAATACTAATTAGCTATCTTGAGATGAGAAACAGAACGCCCCTGATTAATTTATTTTTTTTAGTTCGGCTTGAGCAGCAGCTAACCTAGCAACTGGGACTCTATAAGGTGAGCAAGAAACATAATTCAATCCTACTTTAGAACAAAAGGATATACTATGTGGATCTCCTCCGTGCTCTCCACAGATACCTAATTTAAGATTTTTGTTCTGTTTTCTTCCTTTTTCTACTGCTATTTCCACTATATCTGAAACTCCTTCATCTATTGAAACAAAAGGATCGACAGAAAAAATTTTGTTTTCTAAATAATCGTTTAAAAATTTACCACTATCATCTCTACTAATTCCAAAAGTAGTTTGAGTTAAATCATTTGTTCCAAAACTAAAGAATTCTGCATGCTTAGCAATTTCCTTTGCCTTTATTGCTGCTCTAGGTAATTCGATCATCGTACCAACTAAAAATTCTATTTTTAATTTATGTTCCTGCTGGACTTGACTTGCAGTTCTAATTACTAAATCTTTCATTATTTTTATCTCAGCTTCTGTAGATACTAAAGGTATCATTATTTCAGGAAATGCAGATTTAATTTTATTTTTTTTGAGATATGCTAAAGCTTCAAATATTGCTTTACATTGCATTTCATAAATTTCAGGAAAAGATATTCCTAGACGACAACCTCGGTGACCTAGCATAGGATTTTGCTCATGAAGCTCATCAATTCTTGACTCAACCTCTTTAACTGAAAGATTAACTATACTAGCAACCTCATTAATTTCCTTTTCTGTGCTTGGTAAAAATTCATGTAATGGTGGATCTAACAATCTTACTGTGACTGGCAGTCCACTCATAATTTTAAAAATATCAATAAAATCTCTTCTTTGATGCGGTAATAGTTTTTCTAATGCAATTGCTCTGTCCTCTTTTGTTTTTGATAATATCATTTCTCTTACAGACAAAATTCTTTCTTCATCAAAAAACATATGTTCAGTTCTACATAGTCCAATACCCTCTGCTCCAAAATCTTTTGCTGTTTTAGTATCTTTCAGGGTCTCAGAGTTTGTTCTTACTTTTAATTTCCTAAAACTATCAGCCCAAGACATTAACTTGGAAAAATCACCAGATATTTCAGGTTTCACAGTTGAAACACTTCCAGAAATAATTCTTCCAGTTGAGCCATCTATAGTAATTACATCTCCTTCTTTAATCTCTTTTGAAGAAGTTTTAAAAGACTTGTTTTCATAGTTTATATCAATTTCACTTGATCCTGATACACATGGTCTACCCATGCCTCTTGCAACAACAGCCGCATGACTTGTCATTCCACCTCGGGCAGTCAAAATTCCTTTAGCAGCATGCATTCCTTGTATATCTTCTGGTGAGGTTTCTACTCTGACCAAAATAGTATCTTGCATCATTGCATTTAGTCTTTCAGCCTCTTCTGATGTAAATACTACTTTACCACTAGCTGCACCTGGTGATGCTGGTAATCCATTTGCTATTACATTAATTGAGCTTTTTTCATCCAAAGTAGGGTGCAAAAGTGTATCAAGTGAGTTTGGATCAATTCTTAATACAGCTTCTTTTTTAGAAATTAATTTTTCTTTAACCATATCGACTGCAATCTTGACTGAAGATTTTGCTGTTCTTTTTCCTGATCTTGTTTGAAGCATCCATAGTTTATTGCTTTCTACTGTAAATTCTACATCTTGCATATCTTTGTAATGCTTCTCTAACTTTTTCAAAATTTTATGAAGTTCTTTAAAAACTTTGGGCATAGACTCTTCCATTGACAATTCTTTTACTTTAGCATCTTGCCTGGCTTTTTTTGTAATGTATTGAGGAGTCCTTGTACCTGCTACAACATCTTCACCTTGTGCATTAATCAAATACTCACCATATATTTCATTTGATCCATCTGAGGGATTTCTAGTAAAAACAACTCCTGTTGCACAATCATCACCCATATTTCCAAAAACCATTGATTGAACATTTACAGCAGTTCCCCAATCGGATGGGATTTGATTTAATTTTCTATAAACTTTTGCTCTATTACTTTCCCACGATAAAAATACTGCACTTATTGCTCCTAGCAATTGTTCATGAACATCTTGAGGAAAATCTTTTTTTGCCTTTTCTCTTACTGTTCTTTTAAAATCTTCAATTAATCCATCCCAATCACTTTCATCTAAATCTGTATCTAACAAAACACCTTTGGTAAGTTTATAATTTTCAATTAATTCCTCAAAATGATAACCTTCTACACCCATTACAACATTGCCGTACATTTGAATGAATCTTCTATAACTGTCTTTAGCAAATCTTCCATTTGATGTTTTGATTGCTAAAGCTTTAACTGTTTTATCGTTCAGACCCAGATTTAGAATAGTATCCATCATACCTGGCATCGATACTCTTGCGCCAGAACGTACAGACAACAAAAGTGGATTTTTTAAGTCTCCAAATTTTTTAGAAACATCTTTTTCAATTAGTTTTAATTCTTTTTTAATTTGAGAAATTAAATTTTTATTTAATTTTTTTTTATCCTTATAAAAAATTTCACAAACTTTTGTAGATATTGTAAAACCAGGAGGCACTGGAAGACCCATTCTTCCCATTTCAGAAAGGTTAGCACCTTTTCCTCCTAAAAAGTGTTTAGGATTTTTAATTTTTTTACTATCCTTAGAATTAAAGTTTAAAATAAGTTTTTTCATTAACGGGAGTCGATTAGAGCAAAATTAACATAATTGTTGAACGTTTTACACATCATTTGGATTAGTTCCAACCTATTCTTCTTTATGACCAGATCATCTTCGTTCACAATTACATTATCAAAAAAGTCAAAAACCTCTCTTTTGATGCTAGCTAAATTGTCCAATGTTTGAACATAATTTTCATCTTTATTAATGCCTGAAAAATATTTCCTTAATTCACTAATTTTTTTGAATAGGTTTTTTTCTAACTCAGTTTTAAAAATTCCAGGGTCAGTTGTATTTGATAATTCTATTTTATCTTTTTTTAATTCACCATCTAAAATGTTTGAGGCTCTTTTATAGCTTGCAATAATATCTAAACCATTTGGTTTGTTAATAATTTTATTTAAATATTTAGCTTTATTAAAAATAATCACAGATTGATCTAAGTTAAAAGAACTAGTTGATGCTTGAATTATGTCACTTCTAATATTTTCCTCCTTCATGTGATATTTTAATCTATCCATTAAAAAATCTGATAATTCATTTTGTAGAGATTGGTTATTAATTTCAAAACCTTGATCTAAATACAGGCTTAAAGAATAATTAATTAGATCTTTTATTTTAAAATCTTTTTTATTTTCAACAATTATTCTGATTACCCCCAATGCTAATCTTCTTAGAGCATACGGATCTTTAGAACTTGTTGGCTTTTGATTTAAACCAAAAAAACCAACTAAAGTATCTATCTTATCAGCCAAAGAAAGAGCTATGCTAAATGGTTTTTTTGGAACTCTTGAACCTGAACCTGTAGGTAAATATTGCTCACTTATTGCCAAAGCTAAATCTTTGTCAAAACCTTGAGCGTTAGCAAAATAACCTCCCATTACACCTTGGAGTTCTGGAAATTCACCTACTAATTCTGATAATAAATCAACTTTACAAATTGATGCTGACAATTCAACTTTTTCTTTACTGATTAAAAGTTCATCAGATATCATTCCACCCAATTTTCTCATTCTTTGAGCTTTATCAAAATAACTCCCTAATCCTTTAAAATAATTCATTGATTTTAATTCAGTAACTTTTTTCACCATATTTTGAGATTTATCTTTTTTCCAAAAAAATTCTGCGTCACTTAATCTTGCTTCAACTACTCTTTCATTTCCTAATTTAATTAATCCCTTTTTAT
>CACPCX010000030.1 GCA_902632545.1 uncultured Pelagibacteraceae bacterium | reverse complement strand
TTTTTGCTCAGAAAAAATTTGAGAAATGGAATTGATTTTCCACCGTGTACTCTTTGATAGTTACTCTTAGTTGCTTGAACGGTAGGTGATAATTGTAATTTATTTTTATTTCCTGGTTCAACTTTTGCTTGCAGTAAATATTTTTTTTTAGTTTTATCTTTTATTATACCTAATATCCCAAGTTCATTTTGTACAATGATTGGTTGATCCCAATTTTTTCCTTCAAGATTGGATCTAACCTCAATACCTACAATTTTAAAAAATTTTCTGCTATAATGGTATATTAACTGATTGTTAAAATTCCAATTCTTTAAACTTTTTAATTTTTTTACCTTAACTTTTATTTTGTTTTCTTTTTTTTGAATATTTAACCATTTTTGGAAATTTTTATTAAGCATCGTTTATCAAATAATTTTTACTTTCGGAACATGAGTAATGAACTTACCTCCTCGTTTTCTAAATTCTTTCTCTTTTTTCATTATTTCTTTTTTAAAATTCCAAGCACCAAGGTATGCAATATCAACACTTTCATTAAACCCTATTTCTGGAGGTAATATTGGAATATGCATTCCAGGTGTAAATTTTCCTTGTTTATTTTTTGTAGTATCAGTTACATAGTGAAAAAAATTAGTCCCTATCTTACAATAATTAAATACTGTTGTAGATTTATAAGTTGCGCCATAACTAATTATTTTTTTGTTTTTTTGTTTTAACTTCTTAAGAAGTGCTATCAGTTGTTGTTTTGACTTGTGGACTCTTTTTGCAAAATTCTTAAATGTTTTTAAATTATTGAGACCTTGTGTTTTTTCTTCACTAAGAATTTTTTTTAAACGAGCAGTTGATTTATAATTTCCTTTGTTCTTACATATATAATATCTTAAAGATCCACCATGATTATTAATTTTTTCAATATCAAATAATTTTAAATTATATTTTTTTACTATGCTTTCTATTGACAATGCAGAGAATACATAGACGTGTTCATCATAAAACTGATCATAAGAATTAATTTTAAGTATAGAACTTAGTGATGGATCTTCAATTACCAAAACTCCATTATCTGAAAGTATGTTATATACAGCTTCAAATGTCTCTTTTAAGTTGGGTATATGAGATATAGTGTTTGATGAAAAAACTAAATCTATCTTTGAATTTTTAATTAATATTTTATTAGAAAGTTTTTTGTCCCAGAAACTAGGATATGTTTTAAATTTTTTCCTTGTTAAATTTGCTAAATTCTTACAAGGCTCAACTGCTATAACCTTATTTTTTTTAAAGTTCTTTAAAAAAACTCCATCATTGCTGCCTATCTCCATAACTTTTTTAGGTTTAAATCGTTCATGAAGCTTTTTTGCAGTTAATTTAAATGCATTTCTCATAGTCTCAGACTCAGATGCTCTGTGTGCATACTCATCGGTATATTGAATTTTAGGGTTCACGGGGTCTTTTACTGATACTAGGAAATTTTCTGTATCAAAACATACTTTTAGCTTATAAAAATACTCCTTTTGAAGACTATTCTTGGATATAGAGCTCAAAAATGAATTAGCTATAGGTTGTTTACCTAAATTAAGAAAAATTTTTTTCATAATTTTTATTTATCTTTACTATGTAGTTTATATATTTGCATAAACAATTAAATAATAATTAAATTGAGAGCTTTAACAAAAAAAATTGTAATCACAGGTGGCAAAGGAAGATTTGCCAAAACACTTAAAAAAAACAATAAAAATTTAAACTTATTTTTTCCTGATAAAAAGGAGCTCAATATTTTAAGTATTAAATCTATAGAAAAATATTTAAAAAAAATTAAACCAAAGTATGTTTTACATGCAGCTGGCTTATCTAGACCAATGAATATCCACGATAAAAATATTTCAAAAAGTATTGATCTAAATATAATCGGCACAGCTAATGTTGTTAAAATATGTGAAAAGTATAAAATAAAATTAATTTATTTCTCAACAAATTATATTTATCCAGGTAAAAAGGGTAACTATAAAGAGCATGATCCAATTTTACCTATAAATAGTTATGCATGGTCTAAACTTGGAGGCGAATGCTCTGTGAGATTGTATAAAAATTCACTAATATTAAGACTGTGTATGTGTGAAAAACCTTTCGTTCACAACTTTGCTTTTTCAGATATCAATGCAAATTTCATGTTTCACGAAGATGTTATAAAAATAATTCCAAAAATATTAAATAAAAAAGGCGTACTTAATATTGGTGGAAAAATCCAAACTGTTTATAATTTTGCAAAAAAGAGTAACCCAAAAGTTAAGAGAAAGTCTGGAAAAAAAATATTTCCTCCTAACCCATCCATGAATATTTCTAAATTAAAAAAAATTATTTAGACTTATAGATGATCTTTTTAAAAATTTTAGATTTAGCTAATAAATAAAAGAATATTTCAACAAAATTTGATATTAAGTAAATAAAACCATTATAATAATTACAAGAATTTACTTTATCTCCATAATCAGCTGAAATACTAATTTCTCCATATTTTAAATTGAAAAATTTTGTTGCCAAAATTATTTGAAAAGAAAACAAATAATTGTTTGAACAATGTTCAAATTGAACTTTATTATAAAAATTTTTACCAAAAATTTTAAAACCTGTGTGGAACTCACTTAAATTTATAGATAAAAGTTTTCTGGTAAAGTTACTCATGACTTTGTTTGAAAAATATCTTAAAAATGGCATTCCCTCATCTAAATGCGGGTTTTTATTAACAAATCTTGAACCTGTTATTAAAGCATAGTCTTGGTCAATAAAATGTTTAGCTTTGGCAATTAAATTTGGATTATATTGGTTATCTGCATGAATTTCTAAAACATAATCTGCTCCATCAAGAAATGCAGTCTTAATAGCTTTTTTTAAATTTCCACCATGACCTAAATTAGTTTGATTTTTTACAATATTCCAATCAAACTCTTTTGCGACTTCATAGGAATTATCTGTCGAATTATCATCAAAAAAATAAATTTTATCAAACAATTCTTTATCTATTCTTTGATAAAGATCTCTTATTACAGGCTCACTATTGTAACAAATAACAACACCGTATATTTTTTTTTTTGATATTTTGTTCATTATTTATATTGGTTCATCATCCTGAATATGGTTTACCATATAATATGATTTTATGACTTAATGATTTTATCATTAATATCGAAAGCTAGCATAAGTTCGTTCCACTCCCGCTTAGACAGACCAGAGCTTTCTAGGTCAATTTTTTCATTCTTAATAAGTTTTTTAATGACCATTTTTCCTTTTGCAGAAACTTCTTTACCACCTACTCTATAATCCATGAAGGCATCATAAGTAATAGGAACCCACTTTTTTAGTGTATCAAGCATTATATCCGCATAAACTCTAATTTCATATTGAGCATGACTATCTGCTCTTAATCTTAAAAAATTCATTAAGTTTAATAAATCAGTTTTCCAATACCATTGTGTGTAGGTATTTAGTGTTAAATTCATTCTTGCAAGTTCCCTTGCTAAACCCTTTTTATTTTGATCAATAGTTGATCCATCAAACCTTTCATTAAGCATAGTCTCATAATTATCATAAGTTCTCTCTGCATCACTTTTCAAAAGTTCCAAAACATCCTTTGCCTGTTTTCCTTCCAAGACATCTCCTCTTCCTTGTCTGTTACTAGTTGATTGAGCTGCTAAATTTTCTTGTGATGGTAAATAAAATTCTTTATCTAAAATTGAGTATCTTGCAGAGTATTCGTTAACATTTGCTGTTCTATGTCTGATCCATTGTCTTGCAATAAATATTGGAAGCTTAACATGGTATTTAATTTCACACATTTCAAATGGAGTGCTATGCCAGTGCCTCATCAAATATTTAATTAAACCTTTGTCGGTTGAAACTTGTTTTGTTCCTTTTCCATATGATACCCTGGCTGATTGTACTATGGATGTATCATCACCCATATAATCAACTACTCTAACAAAACCATGATCTAAAGCCGGGATTGCTTCATATAAGATTTTTTCAAGCTCAGGAGCAGTAACTCTTTTAGTTTGATTGCTTTGGGATTGTTGGTTTTTAATCTCTTCTATTTGTTCTATTGTTAATTTCATGAATGTTATTGAATCTATTGTAATTACTTTTATATTAATAAAGTTGGTTTTCCAACTATGACGATAAACGAATTTCGTAATAACCATTGCGGACGTGGGGGCAGTACCCACCACCTCCACCATTACAACTTATGGGGGTGAAATAGATTCGACGGGTGACTAAAGGCTATTCTTTCGTTCGGGATTGTTCCACCGTAACGGGCTAATTTATAATTGCTAACGAAAGTTACGCACTTGCTGCCTAATTAATCTAATTAATTAAGCAAACGGGGTATGGGGCACCTGGCAACAGAACGCCCCTTATTATGAATGTAATTATTAAAAGATTTAAATATTTTTACTTAATTTTGCTTAAAATATTTGTACGAGCAAACTTTAATACTAAAAATGACAAGTTTAATTCTTTATATGAGTTCAATCCGGTAATTTTTTTTAATGATACTATTTCTAATGAAATTAATATTGATGGTGTTTATGAAAAAAACCAACTAGATA
>CACPCX010000029.1 GCA_902632545.1 uncultured Pelagibacteraceae bacterium | reverse complement strand
ATTGATTTTTTTATTTGTAATAATTTTTACAATATTTTTAATTACTGATCACAATAAAATTTCTAAAATTTTTTTAGTATCAATAATATCAATATTTAGTTTTAACGTTTACGATAATACTAAAAGTCATCACAAAATACCTTTTTTTGAGGAGAAAATTGATAGTAAAATCAAAAAAACAACTTTCATTTTAATTTGGGATGAGATGTCCGGTTTTAATTCTTTATCAAGCAAATCTAAATTAGGAAAAGAAGTAAATAATAAATTTGAGGATTTTTTTAAAAAATATAATTTTAATTATTATACAGATACATTTTCAATTTCAAAAAATAGTGTAGGATCAATTACATCTTTAATTAATTTTCGTGAAGAATCCGATAATATTCAGACATTAGTAGAACCATCTAAAAATTACTTTGTTGAATATGAAATAAAAAAAAATTTACTTTTTGATAAATTCAATTCAATCTCTGTAATTCAAAATATTCATATTGATTATTGTAAAAATGTTAAAGTCAACAAATGCTATCAATATAACCCTCTAAATCTTGGAATTATAAATGCTCATACTGATATATTATCGAACTTTATATCAAGTTGGTCTTTGAATGGTTCAATAATAGCTAAACTTCTTTGGAGAACTTTTAAACAATTTGAAATAATTAATTCAACATTAGAGCCTGAAGGAGAAAAATTGTTTATTAATAATTTACTAAATTATGCTTATACTGACATTGTTTCAAAAAAATATGATTTAATTTTCATTCATCTTCTTGTTCCTCACAAACCTTATGGATTTAACAATAATTGTGATTATGAAGTTGGATTAAGTAATTTAAATATATATATGAATTTAGAAGAAAATATTAAACAACATAACATCGAGAGAAATTGTGTAGTTAAATTTATGGATATTTTTCTGTCAAAAATAAATAATTTAAATAATTTTGAGATATTTATTATGTCTGACCATGGTTCAAGAATCACAAATGAAGAAAACAGCTCCCTATCAACAATTTTTGCACATAAAGAGTTTATGCAAAATAAATCTAACAAAATAACAGAAAAAAATTCAATTCAATATCTTTTTAAAAAAATAAATAATGAATAATTTAACTTTAATTATACCTGCAAAAAATGAAGATGAATCTTTACCAATTGTACTTGACACACTCGAAAATCTAGAGATTAAGACATTAATTTCACTAAAAGAAGATGATATAGACACAATAAATTCTGTTAAAAATAAAAAAAATGTAAAACTTTTTTTTCAATCTGGATCAGGATATGGAAATTCATTAAAAGAAGCGATCGAATTTTGTGATACTGAATACTTTTGCATATTTAATGCTGATGGTTCATTTCAACCAAAAGATTTAATTAAGCTTTATAAACTAATTAAAAATAATGATTTTGTTTATGCTACACGATATGAAAAACCAGGAGGTAGTGACGATGATACATTTATTACTTTTATAGGAAACAAAATTTTCTCAAAAATTGGTAATATATTTTTTTCTCTAAAAATTTCAGATATTTTATATACATATTTAATGGGTAAAACGGAATCTTTTAAAAAATTAAATATTGAGTCTAATGATTTTAAATTTTGTGTCGAACTCCCAATAAAAATGGTATTAGCAAATATGAAATATGATTGTATTCCGTCATATGAACTGAAGAGAATAGCAGGGAGAAAAAAAGTGAATGCCTTTAAAGATGGGCTTTTGATATTATTAGAAATGCTTAGGTTGTTTCTTATTTACAAGATTTTACGAAAAAAACTAATTAAATAGATATAAAAAAATAAATAAAATATTACATATAGAAAAATCACAAACACAAGCGTTTTAGTGTGTGAATAATTTATATTAGCAACAACAAATAATGGTAAATTACAAATTAAAATTAATAATGCTGTTGAAGAGTTAATTACTTTTTCATTGATTATTTTTTTTTGTTTTAAATATCTAAATATTAGTTGATGTAAATGTAATTTATCTGCTTCTGATATATTTTTTTTTTTATACGATCTTCTTACTAAAGAAAATAAATTTTCAAACGCAGGATACCATAATAACAAAACAATATAATATGGTGAAATATTTAAATTATTTTGGCTTTCTTTAATTAATAAATAGCCAATTATCATTGAAATTACATATGAGCCACTGTCACCCAAATAAATTAAACCAAAAATATTTAATATAAAAAATATCAAAATGATCATAAAAATTAAATTTATAAGATCATAATGAACCAATTTAATTTCTTCAGAGGAAAAATTTAAATAGATTAGTGATCCTAAGACGATTAAATAATAACCTGACAATAAACCATTAAGCCCATCTAAAAAATTACTACCATTCATAAGTATGGCAAAACAAAATAAAGTAAAAAAAATATTAACAATTTTTATTGACAAAAAACTATCAAAAAAATTAATACTTACTGATCTTATATTTAAATTTTCGTAGTAAATAAAAATAAATAATATTAAAATTTGTAAAATTAATCTTATCAAAGGATTGCTTAAATAATTTCTATCTGATGAAAGTCCAAGTAATAAAGTCAATATACAGATAATTTTTAAAAAGTTGTAAATATCAGGGGCTAAAAAAACCATGGAAAAAGTTAAATATATTCCACCTAAAATAATTGGTGATTTGTTTTGAGCTCCAATTTTTTTATGATCCGAAAAATCTATATTATCAATTAAAAGATTGAATTTTTTAAAAATAAATAGAAGACTTAATAATGTAATGGATAAAATTATTATATTATTTAAATCCATTAATATAATTTATTATCAATAACTTCCTTTAGTCCTTTAGTAAGTTTAATACTTGGCTTCCATCCAAGACTATAGATTTTATTTGAGTTAAGATTTTTCTGATAAGTTCCATCTGGATACTTCCTATCAAATATAATTCTGCCACTGAAACCGACTAATTCTGATATTGTATTAGCCAATTTAAATATAGATATATTTTCTCCAGTTCCGACATTTATTATTGGCATTGATGATTTAAATAAACTTCTCAATCTATTTTTTGATATTTTTAAACAAGTCAATATAGCATTAGCTAGATCATTTGAATGAATAAATTCTCTAAGTGGCTTACCGCTGCCTAGCAATTTAATTTGTTTAGCATTATTTTTTTTTGCATGAATAAATTTTGAAATCATTGCGGGAATTACATGTCCATTAAATTTATCAAAATTATCATTAATTCCATATACGTTAGTAGGCATTAGACAAATAATATCTAGCTTATAATCTTCAAATAAAGCTTCACTTAATTTAATTCCAGCAATTTTAGCGATCGCATAACATTGATTTGTTTTTTCAAGTTTTCCAGTAAGGAGACTTTCCTCCTTAATTGGGGTTTTTGAAAATTTAGGGTATATGCATGATGTACCTAAAAAAATTGTCCTTTTTACTCTTTTTTTTAATGCTAATTTTAATAGTGAATTTTGTATTTCGATATTCTGAAGAAAAAAATCTTTTTGATTTGCGCTATTAGCCATTATACCACCAGCCCTAGCTGCTGCCATAATCATATAGTCGATTTTTATATTTTTAAAAAATTTCTCAACTTTTTTGTAGTCCTGTAAATCCAGTTTTTTTCTGTCCACGGTTATTATTTTCTGATATCCATTTTTAACAAGTAGATTTAAAACTGAATTTCCAACTAAACCATTATGGCCTGCAATAAATATACTATCCGTTTTTTTCATTGCTATGGATGAATTTTAATCTTTTTTTTTTCTTGGTTAATGTCAGAATCTAGCATGTCTTTAACCAGATCTTTAAGATTATTTTTTAGTTTGTATCTTAACTTTTTAAAAGCCTTTGTAGGATTGCCTTTTAGATAATCAATCTCAAGAGGTCTATAATATTTCTTGTCTACCTTAATTATTAGCTCTTTTTTATTTCCATTAACAATATATGCTTTCTCGTTTATTCCTCTTCCAGTCCAAATAATTTTTAATTTAAGATATTTGCAACATTCATTTACAAAATCTCTTACACTGGTTGTTTTTCCTGTTGCAATCACATAATCATCTGGGCTCTTCTGCTGCAAAATTCTCCATTGCATCTCTGTATAATCTTTTGCGTGACCCCAATCTCTTTTAGCATTTAAATTACCTAAATATAAAATGTCTTTCGATCCAAGTATTTTTTCAGCAAAAAATCTGGTTATTTTTCTTGTTACAAAAGTTTCGCCTCTTCTAGGGCTTTCATGATTAAACAATATGCCATTACAAGCAAAAAAACCATAAGCTTGCCTATAAACTTTAGTAATCCAATAAGAATAAAGTTTAGAAACTCCATATGGTGATTTTGGTACCATTAAGGATTTTTCATCAAATGAATTTTTTCCATGTTTTTCTCCAAATAACTCCGAAGTACTAGCTTGATAGAATTTTGTTTTTTTTAAATTTAAAAAACGCATAGTCTCTAAAATTCTTAAAGTTCCTAAACCTGTTACTTCTGAAGTATATTCTGGAATTTCAAATGAATGACCAACATGACTTTGAGCACCAAGATTATATATTTCATTTGGTTTAACTTTACTGACAACATTTACAAGACTGTTTGAGTCAGCAAGATCACCATAATGTAAAAAAAAATTAGAAGCTTTGTGAAAATCTTTATAAATATGATCTATTCTTGAAGTGTTAAAAGTTGATGACTTTCTTTTAATTCCATGAACTATATATCCTTTTTTGAGTAAAAGCTCAGCAAGATAAGAACCATCTTGGCCTGTAATTCCAGTAATTAAAGCTTTTTTTTTCAACTTTTTTTAAAAATAGTTTTTTAATAACTTATTATATGAGAGAACTATTACACTATAAATAGAAAATATAAAATTTTTTTTTTCATAATAATAAAAAAGTTTAAATGCATCAAAAATTTTTATTAATGTATTAGAAGATAAAGAATTTTCTGTTTTTCTCCAATAGGAAAGAGTTTCACTTAAATGTCTGAGTTTTATCCCTTTTCTACATAGTTTTAGCCATACAGCAAAATCCTCCTGGGTTCTTAGATTTGGAAAAGATAGATGTCTAAGAATTTTTTTATTTACAACTACTGTATTCAGACCAATATAATTTGATTTAATTAAAGTTTGATAATCTGCATCAAAAAAGACATTTCTCTCCTTAATTAAAGTGTTTTTTTCATTCACTATTGAATAAGAAGTAAAAGAAAAATCGCATGAAGTTTTTTTCATAAACTTAATTTG
>CACPCX010000028.1 GCA_902632545.1 uncultured Pelagibacteraceae bacterium | reverse complement strand
TATATATTTAAGAAGAGAAGTGTGGACGGTTAAGGTTACCAAAATTTGTCGTACACACTTCAATCACATATAAATTTTATTCTTAGAATTTATATGGAAGCTAGTGTGCGCCGTTTTTAAACTTGAGAGTTTGATCATGGCTCAGAACGTACGCTGGCGGCACGCCTAACACATGCAAGTCGAACGAAGTAGCAATACTTAGTGGCAGACGGGTGAGTAACATGTGGGTATCTGCCCTTTGGCCTGGAATAACATGAGGAAACTTATGCTAATACCGGATAAGTCTTTACGGAGAAAGCTTTATGCACCATTGGATGAGCCTGCACTTGATTAGTTTGTTGGTGGGGTAATGGCCTACCAAGACTGTGATCAATAGCTGATTTGAGAGGATGATCAGCCACATTGGGACTGAGACACGGCCCAAACTCCTACGGGAGGCAGCAGTGGGGAATCTTGCACAATGGAGGAAACTCTGATGCAGCGATGCCGCGTGAGTGAAGAAGGCCTTTGGGTTGTAAAGCTCTTTCGTCGGGGAAGAAAATGACTGTACCCGAATAAGAAGGTCCGGCTAACTTCGTGCCAGCAGCCGCGGTAATACGAAGGGACCTAGCGTAGTTCGGAATTACTGGGCTTAAAGAGTTCGTAGGTGGTTGAAAAAGTTGGTGGTGAAATCCCAGAGCTTAACTCTGGAACTGCCATCAAAACTTTTCAGCTAGAGTATGATAGAGGAAAGCAGAATTTCTAGTGTAGAGGTGAAATTCGTAGATATTAGAAAGAATACCAATTGCGAAGGCAGCTTTCTGGATCATTACTGACACTGAGGAACGAAAGCATGGGTAGCGAAGAGGATTAGATACCCTCGTAGTCCATGCCGTAAACGATGTGTGTTAGACGTTGGAATTTTATTTTCAGTGTCGCAGCGAAAGCGATAAACACACCGCCTGGGGAGTACGACCGCAAGGTTAAAACTCAAATGAATTGACGGGGACCCGCACAAGTAGTGGAGCATGTGGTTTAATTCGAAGATACGCGCAGAACCTTACCAACACTTGACATGTTCGTCGCGACTTTAAGAGATTAAAGTTTTCGGTTCGGCCGGACGAAACACAGGTGCTGCATGGCTGTCGTCAGCTCGTGTCGTGAGATGTTGGGTTAAGTCCCGCAACGAGCGCAACCCTCACTTTTAGTTGCCATCATTTAGTTGGGCACTCTGAAAGAACTGCCAGTGATAAGCTGGAGGAAGGTGGGGATGACGTCAAGTCCTCATGGCCCTTACGTGTTGGGCTACACACGTGCTACAATGGTATCTACAACAGGAAGCAAAATCGCGAGGTTAAGCAAATCCTTAAAAGATACCTCAGTTCGGATTGCACTCTGCAACTCGAGTGCATGAAGCTGGAATTACTAGTAATCGTGGATCAGCGTGCCACGGTGAATGCGTTCCCGGGTCTTGTACACACCGCCCGTCACACCATGGGAGTTGGTTCTACCTTAAGGCAAGGTTTAAAATCCTTGACCACGGTATAGTCAGCGACTGGGGTGAAGTCGTAACAAGGTAGCCGTAGGGGAACCTGCGGCTGGATTACCTCCTTTCTAAGGATGAATAAAACATAAATTTTATTCTAAATAATACACAGGTAATGTTGACCGTCCTCATTTCTCTTCTTAAATTTGTGTTTCTCTTGCATGGGGGCCGGTAGCTCAGTTGGTTAGAGCACACCCTTGATAAGGGTGGGGTCGAAAGTTCGAGTCTTTCTCGGCCCACCAATTAAAGATCATGGGGGATTAGCTCAGCTGGGAGAGCGCCTGATTTGCATTCAGGAGGTCAGCGGTTCGATCCCGCTATCCTCCACCAAAACACTTAGTTATAAAAAATTGTAAAAAATAAATAATTAATATCAATATCTATATCCGAACATTAGTAATGTTATTAGCTAATGTTCAAAATAAAAATTTGATTCAACACAGAATTTTTTTCTGTGCATAAATCAAGCGTTTAAGGGCGTGTAGTGGATGCCTTGGCACTGAAAGCCGATGAAGGACGTGATATACTGCGATAAGTTTCGGGGAGCTGTATGTAAGTTTTGATCCGAAAATTTCCGAATGGGGAAACCCACCACTTTATGTGGTACTTTAAACTGAATACATAGGTTTAAAGAGACAACCTGGAGAACTGAAACATCTAAGTAACCAGAGGAAAAGAAATCAATTGAGATTCCGTTAGTAGTGGCGAGCGAACGCGGACTAGGCCAGTAGTTTTGTTAAAAAAATTTGAATAGTTTGGAAATGCTAACCATAGAGGGTGATAGTCCCGTATGAGTAATGTTTAACAAAATTCTTGAGTAAAGCGGGACACGTGAAATCCTGCTCGAATATAGGGGGACCACCCTCTAAGCCTAAATACTCTTCAGTGACCGATAGTGAACTAGTACCGTGAGGGAAAGGTGAAAAGAACCCCTATTAGGGGAGTGAAATAGAACCTGAAACCGCATGCCTACAATCAGTCGAAGCTCTTTTTAGAGTGACGGCGTACCTTTTGTATAATGGGTCAGTGACTTAATTTATTAAGCAAGCTTAAGCCATCTAGGTGTAGGCGTAGCGAAAGCAAGTCTTAATAGGGCGATTAGTTTAATGAATTAGACCCGAAAACGAATGAGCTTACCATGAGCAGGTTGAAAGTAAGGTAACACTTACCGGAGGACCGAACCAGTTGACGTTGAAAAGTCTTTGGATGACTTGTGGTAAGGGGTGAAAGGCCAACCAAATTCGTAGATAGCTGGTTTTCCGCGAAAACTATTTAGGTAGTGCGTTGAATAATATAGACATTTAGAGGTAGAGCACTAAATGGGCTAGGGGGAAGAGATTCTTACCAAACCTAATAAAACTCCGAATGCTAAATGTTGTTCTTCAGCAGACAGACTGTGGGTGCTAAGGTCCATGGTCGAGAGGGAAAGAGCCCAGACCACCAGATAAGGTCCCCAAATTATGATTAAGTGTGAAAGGATGTGGAAATTCCTTAACAGCCGGGAGGTTGGCTTAGAAGCAGCCATCCTTTAAAGATAGCGTAACAGCTCACCGGTCTAATAGAGTTTCTGCGCCGAAGATGTAACGGGGCTAAAATCATATACCGAATCTGTGGATTTGTAATTTTTTCGAAAATTATAACTGGTAGCGGAACGTTCTGTAAGCCTGCGAAGGGATACCCGCGAGGGATTCTGGAGGTATCAGAAGTGCGAATGCTGACATAAGTAACGATAAAAGAAGTGAAAAACTTCTTCGCCGAAAATCCAAGGGTTTCTGCGCAAGGTTAATCCGCGCAGAGTTAGTCGGCACCTAAGGCGAGGGCGAAAGCCGTAGTCGATGGAAATAAGGTTAATATTCCTTAACCAGATGGTAGTGACGGATCTTGTAAGTTGTGAGTTCTTAATGGATTGAGCTTGCTGCGAAAAGGTTCCAAGAAATAGCTCCATCATTAGACCGTACCCTAAACCGACACAGGTGGATTAATAGAGTATATTTAGGCGCTTGAGAGAATGATGTTGAAGGAACTCGGCAAAATACTTCCGTAACTTCGGGATAAGGAAGACCTTTTAGTAGGCAACTATTAGAGGGTGGCACAAGCCAGGGAGAAGCGACTGTTTATCAAAAACACAGGGCTCTGCTAACACGTAAGTGGATGTATAGGGTCTGACGCCTGCCCGGTGCTGGAAGGTTAATGCGGTTGGTGCAAGCTAACTTCTGAAGCCCCAGTAAACGGCGGCCGTAACTATAACGGTCCTAAGGTAGCGAAATTCCTTGTCGGGTAAGTTCCGACCTGCATGAATGGCGTAACGATTTCTCCGCTGTCTCCAACATCAACTCAGTGAAATTGAATTCTCCGTGAAGATGCGGAGTTCGCGTAGTTAGACGGAAAGACCCCGTGCACCTTTACTGCAACTTTACATTGGTATTAGGAAAAACATATTTAGTATAGGAGGGAGACATTGAATCAAAGGCGTCAGCTTTTGTGGAGTCGACAGTGAAATACCTCTTTTGTTTTTCTTGGTATCTAACTGATTGCCGTTATCCGGCATCAAGACATTGTATGGTGGGTAGTTTGACTGGGGCGGTCGCCTCCCAAATAGTAACGGAGGCGTGCGAAGGTAGGCTCAGAACGGTCAGAAATCGTTCGTAGAGTGCAATGGCATAAGCCTGCCTGACTGTGAGACTGACAAGTCGAGCAGAGACGAAAGTCGGTCATAGTGATCCGGTGGTTCTGAGTGGAAGGGCCATCGCTCAACGGATAAAAGGTACGCCGGGGATAACAGGCTGATACTGCCCAAGAGCTCATATCGACGGCAGTGTTTGGCACCTCGATGTCGGCTCATCACATCCTGGGGCTGGAGCAGGTCCCAAGGGTTTGGCTGTTCGCCAATTAAAGTGGTACGTGAGCTGGGTTCAGAACGTCGTGAGACAGTTCGGTCCCTATCTGCTATGCGTGTAGAAGAATTGAGAGGAGTTGACCCTAGTACGAGAGGACCGGGTTGAACATACCACTGGTGGACCGGTTGTAGCGCCAGCTGCAGTGCCGGGTAGCTAAGTATGGACGAGATAACTGCTGAAAGCATCTAAGCGGGAAACTCACCTCAAAACTAGTTCTTCCTATAGAGCCGTGGTAGACCACCACGTTGATAGGCTGGATGTGGAAGCGCAGTAATGCGTGCAGCTGACCAGTACTAATAGCTCAATTGGCTTGATTTATGCACTGAAAAAAATTTTTATAAGTGATATTAATTTGTTAATTAAAATGGTTAAAAAAAAAAATATAAAGATTAAATCTTATATTAGAATTATTAAGCAAATAGAAAAAGTTAGATCTAAAAATAACAAAAATTGGATGGATTTATATAGGCTTGCTTTTGCTGTTGCACCAAATGAGTCAATTAAAATTATTAAAAAAATTTTAAAAAAAGACACAGAAGTAACTAGCCTAGCAAAAAAATTAATAAAGTAGATTAAGTTTGATTTCGAAAAAAATTCATCTGTTTACCAATGAGTTTGAAATTATAAAGTCATTACAGTCTATTTTTGTAATAAAAAAAATATTTACTGAAAAAGTTAAATTATTCAAAAAACTTAAAAAAAAAAATAATATTGTACTAATCAGATCATATAAAGATTTGATGAAAAATAATACTGGTTTACATGAAACAGGTATATCATATGGATTTGGAATAATATTCAAAGAAAAATTTTTAAAAAAATATAAAAACGGAATTTGGAATATTCATCCTGGATCTTTGCCAAATTACAGAGGTAGACATCCAATTACCGCAGCTTTTCTCAACGATGAAAAAAAAATAGGTCTTTCTATTCATATTATAGATAAACAAATAGATAGGGGATTTTTGTTAGCAAAATCCTATGTCCAAAGAAATTATAAAGATGATGAATTATCAATCAAAAAAAAATTATTTAAAATATTAAAAAAAGTTTTAAAAAAAGCTGTAGTAAATTTTAATAAAAAAAAAATGATTAAACTATTAAAAGGCAAATA
>CACPCX010000027.1 GCA_902632545.1 uncultured Pelagibacteraceae bacterium | reverse complement strand
TATGTATTAAATAAATAATTTAAACAAAATGGGAATTAATTTAACAAATTTTTTATCATCAAAATCAAAAAATACGAAAATGATTGATTTTCAAGACCTTGATCATATTGATGGTCTTTCAATTTCAGTTGTATGTGCAAATTTATATAAGGATACAAGGGATGATTTGGCCATGTTCTATTTTAGGAAAGGTGCAAATTATGCCTCTGTTTATACTCAGTCAAAAATAGTATCTGAGAATATAAAATGGAACACTAATCAAAGACCAAAAAAAATATTCGCTCTTATTATAAATACAAGAAATGCGAATGCTTTTACTGGAAAGCATGGTTACGAAAGTTTAAAAAAATTAGCGGATTTAACAGCAAAGCAATTAAATAAAAAACAAGAAGAAGACGAGGATAATCCAAAAAAAATTTCTATAAAGAATATTATTTTTGGTTGCACTGGTACCATTGGAGAAATTTTTCCATATGAAAAAATTTCTAATAATATTCAAAATTTAATAAATAAAATTCGTTATACTCAAAATAAATTTATTTGGATGAAGGCAGCGCTTTCGATAATGACCACTGATACTAAGCCAAAATTAGCTATGGAGGAATGTCATATTGGAAGTGAAAAAGTAAAAATATATGGAATTGCCAAAGGATCAGGAATGATATATCCGAATATGGCCACAACACTTGCATATATATTTACAGATGCAACGTTATCTAATGATATTTTGGGAAAGTTATTAAAAAAAAATATAAACAACACATTTAATGCAATTTCTTGTGACGGAGATACTAGCACTAACGATATGACAACCATCTTTGCAACTAATGAAGTAAAAAATTTTCAAGTAAAAAGTATTAATGAAAATAAAATTAAAAATTTTGATAAAGCTTTAAATAATGTTCTTTTGAACTTAGCTAAAAGAGTTGTTTCAGATGGTGAAGGGGCAACAAAATTCATCACAATAAATGTTAGCAAATGTAAAAATGAGATAGATGCGAAAAAAATTGCTTTTTCAGTTGCGAATTCTTCATTAGTAAAAACTGCAATAGCTGGAGAAGATCCAAATTGGGGACGAGTAATAATGGCAATCGGTAAAGCTGGGCCAAAAATTAATCTAAATAAATTACTAATTAAGTTTGGAAATATAATAATTGTAGAAGGTGGAAAATTTATTCAAAGTTACGATGAAAGACAAACAGCAAAGTACATGAAATCTGAAAATATAGAGATAAATATTGAAACTTTCACAGGAAAGAAAAACTTCACTGCTTATACAATGGATTTAACAAAAAAATATATTGAAATTAATGCTGACTACAGAAGTTAACTTATTGAAAAATTAAATTAAATAATTAAATAAGACTTATGATCAAATACAAACTTTTATGTAAAAAATGTGATTTAAAATTCGATAGTTGGTTTGCATCTTCAAATGAATATGAAAGATTAAAAAAGAAAAAACTTTTGAATTGTCATATGTGCAATTCTATTAAAGTTGAAAAAACAATTATGTCTCCTCAATTAATTAATAGTAAATCAAAAGTAGATAAAAAAATAGATTTGGAAAAATATAATCAAGTAAAAAAAACTATAATTGGTTATCAAAAATTTATTAAAGAAAATTTTAAATATGTTGGAGATAATTTTGCTTATGAGGCTAGATCAATTCATTATGATCGTAAAAAAAAATCGAAGGGTATTTATGGAAGCGCATCAAAAGAGGATTTAAAAGAATTAAAAGAGGAGGGAATAGATGCTCATATGATCCCCTGGGTAGATGAAAGTGAAAATTAGTTTTTAATAAACTTTCCTATATAATTTACAGATAAATCTTCGGATATATTCCATTCATCTTTAATAATATTAAAATTCATACCATCTAATTTGTTAAGAGACAGATCGTATTTCATCAAAATTTTTTTAAGATCCTCAGGTTTGACAAATTTTTCCCATTCGTGCGTCCCTATTGGAAGCCACCTTAAAACATATTCTGCCCCAACAATCGCAAAAACATAAGACTTTAAAGTCTTATTTATTGTTGCAACAAACATAAGACCATTTTTCTTTAAAAGCTTTGAGCAAGATTTCAAAAAAAACTCTACATTCTCTACATGTTCTACGATTTCCATATTTAAAATGACATCAAACTTTTTTTTAATTTTAAGTTTTTCAGGTGACGAGCACAAATAATTAATTTTAAGTTTATTTTTTTTTGAATGAAGCTTAGCAATTTTTATATTTTTATCGGATGCATCAATGCCAGTTACATTTGCACCCATTCTTGACATTGGTTCAGATAACAATCCTCCACCACATCCAATATCTAAAATATTAACTCCTGATAAAGGTTTGAGTTTATTTTTTAATTTGAAATTATAAATAATATTTTCCTTTAAATATTTAATTCTTGTTGGATTAAATTTATGAAGTGGTTTAAATTTACCTTCTGGATTCCACCATTCATCAGCCATTTTAGAAAATTTATCTATTTCTTTTTTATTTATACTAGTCATTGTGATAAATAGTTGACATAATAATTAAGATGTATTTTATCCATTATTTATTAAATATTAATAATTAAAGCTAGCATGAAAACAGTCGTATTAAAATTTGGTGGAACCTCTGTAGGAACTATAGATAGAATTAAAAAGGTATGTAAAATAATTACTTTTTACAAAAAGAAAAAAAATAGAGTGTTAGTTGTTTCATCAGCAATGAGTGGTGTGACAAATGAATTAGTAAATAAATCTAAGCTGATTAGTCGTAATTTTGATTTAGCAGAATATGACGTATTAGTTTCTACTGGAGAACAGGTATCGTGTGCGCTTATTGCTGGTAGATTAAAACATAGTGGATTTAAATCAAGATCTTGGACATCTTGGCAATTACCTATTTTAACAGACGGACCTCACTCAAGTGCAAGAATTAGTTCAATACGTATTAAAGAATTAAATAAATACATCAATTCAGGGGGCATACCTATAATCACAGGTTTCCAAGGTATTAGCAATGATTATAGAATTACAACAATCGGAAGAAGTGGATCAGATGCAACAGCAATTATGCTAGCAAAATTTGTTAAAGCTGAAGAGTGTATAATCTATACTGATGTAGATGGGGTTTATACAACTGATCCTAGGCAATATAAAAAAGCAAAAAAAATCAAAAAAATTTTTTATGATGAGATGCTAGAAATGGCATCACTTGGTTCTAAAGTAATGCAGCCCACATCGGTTCAAGATGCAAAGTTAAATAAAATAGATATTAAAGTAAAGTCTTCTTTTGAGTCAAAGTCTGGAACTTTAATTACAGGTTCTAAAAAGGCATTTAGTGATCAAATTATCACAGGTATATCGTCGACAAAAAATGATGCTAAAATTACAATTATAGGAGTGAAAGATAGACCTGGAGTTGCAGCTTCAATTTTTAAACCATTGTCAAAAAATCTTATAAATGTAGATATGGTAGTTCAAAATATTTCTTTAGATGGAAAAGAAACTGATCTAACATTTACCATAAAATCTGATGATTTAAAAAAGACTGAAAAATTAATTAAACAAAATAAAAAAATATCCTTTAAAAAGCTATCATTTGACAAAGGTGTTTCTAAGGTTTCAATTATTGGTGTCGGCATGATTACAACTCCAGGAATTACATATAGAATGTTTCAGGCACTTGCCTCTAGAAAAATTAATATTTTAGTTATTTCTACTTCTGAGATCAAAATTTCAGTTCTAGTTTCTGCTAAGCATGTTAAAAGAGCTATAGCTGCTTTACATAAAGAATTTAAATTAGACTAATAACAATGAGCATAAGACCTTTTAGAGATATTAAGAGAAGAAAAACAAAAGTTATAAAAGTGGGAGAAGTAAAAATTGGTGGTGATAATCCAATTTCAGTTCAATCAATGACAAATACTTTAACAACAGATGTTAAAGCAACTATAAATCAAATTAACGAAATAGCTGAGGAAGGTGCTGATATTGTAAGAGTTTCATGTCCTGATAAAGAATCAACATTAGCTTTAAAAGAAATAACAAAACATGTTTCTATACCAGTAGTTGCAGATATTCATTTTCATTACAAAAGAGCTATTGAAGCAGCAGAAAATGGAGCTAGTTGTCTAAGAATTAATCCAGGAAATATTGGAGATGAAAATAAGATTCATGAAGTATTAAAAGCAGCTCAGAATAACGATTGCTCAATAAGAATAGGAGTAAATGCAGGTTCTCTAGAAAAAGATATATTAGATAAATTTAAAGAGCCTTGTCCAGAGGCATTAGTTGAAAGTGCTAAAAGAAATATAAAAATTTTAGAAGATAAAGATTTTTTTAATTTTAAAATAAGCGTGAAATCATCAGATGTATTTCTTTCGATAGCGGCATATAGACAGCTATCTAAAGTTACAGAATATCCTTTGCACCTTGGTATTACTGAGGCTGGAACTTTCGTTACAGGAAGCATTAAATCATCCATAGGACTTGGAAGTTTACTGATGGATGGAATTGGAGATACAATTAGAATATCATTATCTGATGATCCAACTCAAGAAGTTAAAATTGGAAATGAGATATTAAAATCTCTTAATTTAAGAAATAGAGGCGTAAAGATTATATCCTGTCCTTCATGTGCAAGACAGGCATTTCAGGTCATCGACACTGTCAAAATTTTGGAAGAGAAACTATCTCATATCAAAACACCAATAACTCTATCAATTATTGGTTGCGTTGTTAATGGACCAGGAGAAGCGGCAATGACAGATGTAGGAATTACAGGAGGTGGAAAAGGTAATAATATGCTTTATTTGTCAGGTATTCAGAACGAAAAAGTTTTAACTGATGATATTATTAATAAGGTTATTAGTGAAGTTGAGAAAAAAGCATCTGAACTAAAAAACTAATTATGATACCCCTGAAAACAATCGAAGAATT
Source organism: uncultured Pelagibacteraceae bacterium (assembly GCA_902632545.1). Taxonomy (GTDB): domain Bacteria; phylum Pseudomonadota; class Alphaproteobacteria; order Pelagibacterales; family Pelagibacteraceae; genus Pelagibacter. The sequence continues at coordinate 963 of CACPCX010000027.1, read as the reverse complement.
AATAGCTAAGCATTCATCTATTGAAAAAGATTTATCCTCTGGTGAATTAGACAATAAGTTATTTGCAGAAAAATCAAAAGAGTACTCGGATTTAAATGAGATAATTGGAAACGCTAAAGATTATAAAACTTTCCAAACTAAAAAAGAAGATTTAGAGAAGATAATAAATGATAGTTCTACTGATGAAGAATTAAAAAAAATGGCAGATTTAGAGTTAATTGATTTACAAAATCAACATGAAGCTAATGAAAAAAAATTAAAATTATTTTTACTACCTAAAGATGAGGCAGATAAAAAAAATGCCATTATTGAAATTAGAGCTGGTACTGGTGGTTTAGAGGCAAGCTTGTTTGCATCAGATTTATTTAAAATGTATGAAAAAGTTAGTAATAAAAAGAAATGGTCTTTAGAACTAATTTCAATATCAAGAAGTGATGCTGGAGGTTTAAAAGAAGTAATAGCCTCAATTAAAGGTACCAATATTTATTCAACACTAAAATATGAAAGTGGAGTTCATAGAGTTCAAAGAGTTCCAGACACAGAAACACAAGGTAGAGTTCATACGTCAGCAGCAACAGTTGCAGTTCTTCCTGAAGCAGAAGAGGTGGACTTGAAAATAAATGATACTGATTTGAGAATAGATGTATTTAGAGCAGGAGGTCCAGGAGGACAATCTGTAAACACAACAGATAGTGCGGTTAGAATTACACATATTCCCTCAGGTTTATCAGTATCTCAGCAAGATGAAAAATCACAACATAAGAATAAAGCAAAAGGTATGAAAATTTTGAGAGCACGACTCTATGAACTCGAAAGATCTAGAATAGATCAAGAGAGATCTAAAGATCGGAAGACAAAAATTGGCACTGGAGATAGATCAGAAAGAATTAGAACATATAATTTTCCACAAGGAAGAGTAACAGATCACCGGATCAATATGACTATTCATAAACTAGAAGAGTT
>CACPCX010000026.1 GCA_902632545.1 uncultured Pelagibacteraceae bacterium | reverse complement strand
TCATGAAAAATTAAATTTGGAATTTTACGTTCTTTTAAAAACGCTGAACCTTGTAATTCTAAATTTAAATAACGATTAATATCAGCTTGATTTAAAATAACTGGTTGTCTGTGGTGAATTTCATTTATGTTTTCTTTTGCTTCCTCTGTAATTAAACAAAACTGATCGTTTTCAAAGATACCAGCAAAATAAATAGGGTTTGTATCTTCACGAGCAAAATAATGAGGAGTTTTTTCTTTCTCTTCCCTTTTCCATTCATAAAAACCATCTGCTACAGCAACACATCGGTTGTTTTTAATCAATTTTTTAAATGAAACCTTTTCATCAATAGTCTCTAACCTTGCATTAATTAAAGCTTTAAAATCTTTGTCTTTAGCCCAACTAGGCACTAAACCCCATTGTAGATTTTCTAAAGTATTTCCATTTTTATATTTTTTTATTACAGGCAGTTTTTGATATGGATGAGCATTATAGTTTTCAGTATCTTCAACCTGAATTGCAGATTTAACTAATTTATTTGTTTTTGTTACAGGGTTTTTTACTACGTATCTTCCACACATTATATTGTTTGCTGTTTCATTAATTCTTCTATTTGCTTAATCATTATTTTTGGTGATCTCATAGCAGGATAAATTTCTTGTGCTTGTTCATAACTTCTTATTGCTTTTTCATAATTCTTAAGTTGAATATTTACTAAACCCTGTCCTGCTAAAGCTCCAAAGTGTCTTTGTTCTAAGGCTAATACTTGATCTATATCATCTTGAGATTTTTGAAATTCTCCTAACATGTAAAGTACAGTTGCTCTTTTATTCCAAGCTTCAGCCCAATTTTGATCAAGATTAATAACTTCAGTGAAAATATCTTTTGCTTTTATATAGTTTTGATCTCTCACAAATTGAGAGCCCTCTTCTAATCTTGCGGTAAGTTTTTCATCTGTTGGATGGGTACTCCATAAAGCCCAAATTTCTTGTTCTATTTTAAAAGCTACTTTCGATTTATTTGCTTTTAACTCATTGAACAATTGGTTCAGTCTAATATCCCTTTCATTTGCTAAGCAGCTAACTTGCGAAAATAAATAAAACAAAATTACTAGAAATACCTTCTTCATAGTTAGATATTATCAAATATTAGAATTAGAGTCTTTGGTCTTAAGTGTCTTTGTTGTTATTTTTACAACTATAAAAAGAAATATCTTTTTCTTTTTCCTCTTGTTTTATATTGGTTGTGATTTCGTGAATAAGTTCTCCTGTTTTTCTAGTATAGACTGCAGACTCAGAATAATTCCTCTCTTTATCGAATGCTTGAATTAAGAATATATCCTTATTAAAAATTTTAACCTCTAAATCAATTTTATTAAAAAATTCTGATAAATTTTTAACATTTAGAACGTCTGGTGTTTTAGACTCGATTATTAACTTATTAATATCTTTTCTTTTAATTTGATCTTTTGTGAAAGACTCAAAGTTATGGTCTGGATTTTTTAAAATTACTTTTTCAAATTTACAATTTAAATTTAAATCAGAATTTAAAGTAATATTTATATTTTGAGCTTGAGCAAAAGTTAAAAAAAATAATAAAATAAATATTGATAGAAAGATTTTCATTTAATTAATTATATTAATAATACTTTTTTTAATTGTTTCACTTACTTTAATTGTTCCATCTTTATTGGGGTGTATACCGTCTTGTTGATTTAAACTTGGATTAAGTGCCACACCTTCAAGAAGAAATGGAATTAATGCTAAATTATACTTTTTTGATAATTTTGGATAAATAGCATCAAACTCTTTTTTATATTTCTTCCCATGAGTGTCTGGTGCAACCATCCCTGCTAAAATAATTTTAATTTTTTTATTCTGAGCAATATTTATTATTTGTTCTAAATTTCTTTCTGTTTCCTCTGTTTGAATTCCTCTAAGCATATCATTAGCTCCTAATCCTAAAATAATTAAATCAATACCTGGCTCTGATAAACTCCAATCTGCTCTATTCAATCCACCTGACGAAGTGCTTCCAGAGACACTTCCATTAATGACTTTAATATTTAAACCAGCTTGCTTAAGATTGTTTTCTAAAACTATTGATAAATGATGTTCTTTAGGTAATCCATAACCAGCCATCAAACTATCACCGAATAAAACTACCTTTTCTATTGCACTTGCGTTTATGTGCACTAGAAAGAATATCAAAATTTTAATAAATATAGTTTTATTCATGAGTGCTCTTCTTAAATTAAAAAAAATAAATCTCAAATACCAAACTGGTAAAGATAGTATCAGTGTTTTAAAGAATATTGATTTAAATATTAAGAAAAAAGAAACTGTTTCAGTAGTTGGAGAAAGTGGCTCAGGGAAAACAAGTTTAATAATGTTAATTGGAGGCTTAGAAAAACCAACCTCTGGCAAAATAATTTTTAATGATCAAGAAATAACAGGCCTTAGTGAAGATGAAGTGTCGGAGATAAGAAAGAAAAATATTGGAATAATTTTTCAGTCGTTTTATTTAATTCCTAATTACACAGCAGTTGAAAATGTTGCTTTAACGCTTGAACTTAATAATTTTAAAAATCCAGAAAAAGAAGCTAAAATTTTATTAGATCGATTTGGTTTGAAACATCGTTTTAATAATTTACCAAGTCAATTATCAGGTGGAGAACAGCAACGGGTTGCGATAGCTAGAGCAATTGCGATGAAACCAGAACTAATTTTAGCAGATGAACCAACAGGAAACTTAGATACTGAAAATTCTATCATGATTGCAAATATTTTATTTAAATATGTCAAAGAGGAAGGTTCGTCTTTAATCATGGTTACTCATGACCCTAAACTTGCTGACAAGGCTAAAAGAAAAATAAAAATTAAAGATGGAAAAATTAAATAATCTTTCAGAATTAAGTTTGATCTTTAAATACGCTTTAAAAGACTTAAGCAGAAATTATCATAAAATTTCCAGTATCATTGTTACCCTCTTTATAAGTTTATTTATCTTAAGTGCTATTTTCACAATTGAAGATAGTCTTAAAAAAGAACTAAATGATAATGCCAAAGCACTTTTAGGCGGAGATTTAGAGATTGATTATAATCGTAATCAAGGAGATTTAGATTTAGTCAACCAAGTAAAAGAATTTGCAACTGTTTCTCAAATGATTGAGTTCAGTACTATGCTTTCAACTACTTCAAGAGAAAAAAATAAATCATTATTTACTAGAATTAAAACTGTAGGTGAAAAATATCCTTTATATGGAAATGTTGTTTATGAGCCAATTGGTGCTTATGAAAGAATGCAAAAAGAGCCTAACACTATCCTGATCAATGAAAGTTTATCAAAAACCCTAAATATTAAAATTAATGAAATCGTAAAAGTTCAAGATCAAAAATTTACAGTAATTGGAATTATTAAATCAGTACCAGATGTAAGTGGATTTGTTGCATTTGGCGATTGGGCTTTAGCAGGAAAACAAACTTTAGAAATTTTAAAACTAAACGGAATTGGAAGCTTTTTAAACTATGAATACAAAGTAAAATTTAATGAAAATGATAAACCAGAAGAAATTGAACAACGAATTGAAGAAATATTTAAAGACGATCAAAAAGTTAAACTTAGATATCCTGAAAATTCTGCAAGTGGAATAAAGAGAATTATTAATAATTTTTCTCAATTTTTATCTCTCGTATCTATCAGTGCAATGTTGATAGCAGGTATTGGAATAGCAAATACTTTGCTTTCTTTTATTAATCAAAACAACATGTCGATAGCTGTACGAAAAGCAGTTGGCTTTTATTCAGGCAATATTAAAACATTATATTACCTGCAATTGTTTATACTTTTATTTATCATCACTGTAGTTGCTTATGGATCGAGTTTTTTAATTGTACCAATTGCAGATAAATATTTATCTGATGGATTAGGTTTAAATGTTTATCCGGTATTTTCATTACTTAATTTTTTAAAAATATTTTTAGTGGGATTATTGGTGCTGGTAATTTTTTCTATTCCAACAATTAGTTCTATTGATCAAGTTAAAGCGTCTAATTTATTTAGAAACGTATTCCAAAACCTTCAATTTTTTTATTCTAAGAGATCGGTTGTTCTAAGCTTTGTTTTATTATCTATCTTAATTTTGTTATTCACAGTTGGGTCTGAACAGCCCTCTTATAGCTTAGGCTACTTTGCTGCTTTTTTTGTTTGTTTAATTGTATTTTTCTTACTTTCAAAATTTATCATTTTTTTTCTAAAAAAATACAAATCTAGTCCAATAATTTCTTTAAAAGTTTCAATTAAAAATATTACTCAAACAAAAAGTATAACTCCTATTACAGTTATGTCTCTTGGCTTAGGAGTTACTCTGCTATTAACATTAGCTTTAGTTGGTACAAATTTTCAAAGAGAAATTGCTAAATCTATTCCTGATATTGCACCTGATTATTTCTTCGTAGGCATACAAAAAGGAGAAAGAGAAAAATTTGAACAAGGAATTTTAAATATGGATCCCAATGCATCTATTGAAATTGTGCCAATGGTATCCTCTGGAATCGTAAAAATTAATGGTGTAGATCCTAACACTTATATTAAACCAGATAATGATAGTTACTGGGTAATTGGTAGTGAACGAAGATCTTCTTGGGTAGAAGATGTACCTAAAGATAATCCAATTCTTGAAGGCGAATGGTGGGATTTATCAAACCCTAATCAACTTCAAATATCTCTAGATGCAAAAGTTGCTAAAGATTTTAATATTCAGTTAGGTGATATTTTTACTTTAAATGTTTATGGGCGTGAAATTGAAGGAAAAGTAATTAACTTCAGAGAGGTAGATTATCGAGATTTAAGCATCAATTTTGCAATGTTATTTAATCCTCAATTTGCAAAAAAAATACCTCATGAATATTTAGCTACTGCAAAATTTAATTCAAATAAATTTGATGAAACTAAAATGCTTGAAATCATGCCAAGTTTATCAATGATAAAAATTGCAGATTATTTATCTAAAGTTACAGCTGTTTTAAATAAAGTATTTATTGCAGTTACTTTAATTTCAGCGGTTACTATTATAATAGGGTTAATCGTGATTTCGAGCGCGATTATGGTTCAAGGAAAAGTTAAAGAATATCAAAATTTAGTCTTTAAAATTTTGGGTTTTTCAAAAAAACAAATTATTTTTTCATCCCTTATTGAATTTATCATCATTTTTAAATCTGTAATTTTGATTGCAATATTCTTTGCTGTGATTGGTTCAAAATTTATTATAGAAAATATTTTTGAGTTAATTTGGATGTTTGATTTTAAAGTTTTAATTTATTTAGGATTTTCAATTGGTTTTGTTACTTTAATTTTGATATTGTTAACAAACTTAAAATATCTAAATCCTAAAGTTTATCCTTTAATAAGAAATCAATAATTAGAATTTAGTAATTTTATTATCTAAAGAAATTAAATTTAACTCTACTTTTAATTTTGGAAATCTTTTTTTTACTTGTTTTTTAATTTTAGAGAAAGATTCTTTATGAATTTTTTTTTCATTAGCTTGGGTAAATTCTTTTTTTCCATTAGCAATTTTAGCTGCACCACAATCTTTATGATTAATGACAATTAATTTTTCTATTTTATGTAATTGAATAGAGATTGCTAAATTATCATAAAACGTTTTATGCCATTGTTTAAATTTATTATGTGTAACTCCAACAGCTGCACCTGCAATTGTGAATGCACTATATTTTCCTATTAATTTTTTTTTCTTTAAATGGTTATAAACTAAATGTTGAAATCTTGGATCTATACAAGATAATACCATTGCTTTAAATTTAAATTTCTTCAATTTAATTCTACTTTAAACATAGCCTCATTTCTTCTATTCATTGGAAGGGTAAATGGGCTATCATAGGTTGCTCTAATAGGTGGGCTTATAATTGATATATTGTTTCTTTGTAATTCTTTTTCTAAAATTTCTTTATGTTTAAGAAAATTTTTATCTGATGCTCGCCCAGAATACCTAAGCACTGCGTAGTATCCTCCTTCGATATTGACTATTTT
>CACPCX010000025.1 GCA_902632545.1 uncultured Pelagibacteraceae bacterium | reverse complement strand
GGAAGAAAGATTAAGAGATTTAGAAAATGAAAGACAGCAAGAAATTCAAAGACAGATTTTAAAGGAGGAGGCTGAGCAAAGAGCCAAGGAAGAGGAATTAAGAGTGAAAGAAAAAGAACTTAAAGAGGCAGAACGTGAGAGAATAAATCAAGAAAATGAAAGACGTCAAAGAGAAAGAGAATTGAAAATAGAGGAAGAAAGACAAAAAAGAATTGAAGAAGAAAACGAAAGAACCCGATTAGCTGAAATAGCTCAAAAAGAAAGAATCGAGGAAGAAAATAGGCGAATGAAAGAATGGGAGAAAAAATTTGATGAGGAGCAACGATTAAAAGAAGAGGAACTTGTAAAAAAATTTTACAGTGATGAAATTTCTGAGCAAGATAATAATCAGAACGGAGACAATCTAGAAACTAAAACTGAAGAAGATAATTTAGAAACTAAAACTTATAAGGATAATTTAAAAAATTAAATTTTCTGATCGTATTCACCGACTTTACCTGTTTTTTGTAACAAATCGTCAATAAAATCAAATATTTTTTTCTTTCTTTCATCTGATGTTGGGCTTTCAGTAACAATAACTAATGATGGTTTGTTTGAAGATGCTCTTATAAGTCCCCAAGAACCATCTTCAAATGAAAATCTAATTCCATTGACAGTTAAAATGTTATTAATAATTTGACCATCGATTTCAGTTTTGTTTTCTTTTAAATTTTTAATTTGCTTAACTAACTCCTCAACAACTAAATATTTTTCTTCATCTTTACAGAATGGTGCCATGGTTGGTGTTTGAAATGTGTTAGGTAATTCAGTAATAATTTCACTAATTTTTTTCTTTTGATTATCTAATAAGTGGCATACTTGAATTGCTGAGTTAATTCCATCGTCATAACCATATCCTAAAGGTTGATTAAAAAAGAAATGTCCACTTTTTTCAAAGCCTGCTAACGCTTTTTCAGTGTTCACTTTTCTTTTAATATGAGAATGACCTGTTTTCCAATAAATTGTTTCACAATTGTTTTCTAATAAAATCTTATCTTTTGAGTATAGACCGGTTGATTTTACATCAACTACAAACTTTGAATTTTTATATTCGCCTGATAAATTTCTAGCTATTAGAAGACCTATTTTATCTGAAAATATCTCATCACCCTTATCGTCAATAACTCCAACTCTATCTCCATCACCGTCAAATCCAAACCCTATATCAGCATTATTTTCTTTAACTACTTTTGCTATTTCATGAAGCATTTCTAAATCTTCAGGATTTGGATTGTATTTAGGAAAATTCCAATCCAAATTACAATCTAGCTCAATAACTTCACAGCCAATACCCCTTAATATATCAGGAGCAAAAACTCCTGCAGTGCCATTACCACAAGCAACTACAGCTTTTATTTTATTATTTATCTTGTTTCTATTAATTAAGTCCTCTTTATAAATTTTATCGAAGTCTTTAATTATTTTTTCTTTTCCTTGTCCTTTAGAAAAATTTTGATTTAATGTAATTTCTTTTAATTCTTTCATTTCCTCAGGTGCGTGAGTTAATCCTTTTTTGATACCCATTTTCACACCAGTCCAACCGTTTTCATTATGACTTGCTGTTACCATTGCTACCGCATCAGCATTTAAATCGAATTGAGCAAAATAAACCATTGGTGACAATGACAAACCAATATCTTCTATATAACAACCAGTAAATTTTAATCCTTTTTTAAGAGCGGTTTTTATTTCTTCACTATAAGACCTAAAATCATGGCCAACTATAATTCTTGGATTATTTTTCTTGGTGTGTATTTTTATTTGAGTGCCCAAACCTCTGCCAAGATTCGCGATTCCTTCTTGGTTGATGTCTTTTTCATACAACCAGCGAGCGTCATATTCTCTAAAACCATAAGGATCTATTTTTATTTTTTCACTCATCTGTTAATTACTTACTCTTTTTTGAATTTTTTTATTGAAAAATATTTTGTCGCGTTCTATAAATGTTCTGTTGATTTAAAGTTTATATAGTATATCAACTCAAAGCGCCTACAACATATAGTTGTTTTCGTTAAAATAACAAAATATAGTACATATTATGAATAAGATTCTATCACAAGCACTCAAACAAGCTGTCTCTGAATATAGCCCAGAAATTAAGGAAGTTTCAAAAGGAAATAGACCTGATCTTTTTTCATTAAACAATGAGACTGAGCTTTTTCAAAATGACAAAGGTATAATTATTAAAATTGATCGTTCCAAAGATTCGAAACTTACAGATTTTGGCAAGGCAACCTTAAAAGATAGATATCTTGGTCCAAATGAATCTTTTCAAGATTTATTTGCAAGGGTTGCAAGCACATACTCTGATGACAACTTACACGCACAAAGAATTTATAATTATATTAGCAATCTTTGGTTTATGCCAGCTACACCTGTATTGTCAAATGGCGGAACAAAAAGAGGTTTACCAATTTCTTGTTTTTTAAATGAAGCTTCAGATAGCTTGGGTGGAATTTTGGATCTTTGGAGTGAAAATGTTTGGCTCGCTGCTAAAGGCGGTGGAATAGGAAGCTATTGGGGCAACTTAAGATCTATTGGTGAAAAAATTGGTAAAGTTGGGAAGACCTCAGGCATAATTCCTTTTATTAAAGTTATGGACTCATTAACAATGGCAATTAGCCAAGGTTCACTTAGAAGAGGATCTGCAGCTTGTTATTTACCAATTGATCATCCGGAGATCGAAGAGTTTATAGAAATGAGAAGACCAACAGGCGGAGACCCAAATAGAAAAGCATTAAATTTACATCATGGTGTTTTAGTTTCAGATGCATTTATGAGAGCTGTTGAAACCGATGAACAGTGGGCATTAAAAAGTCCTGCTGATGGATCTATACAACAAACTATTTCAGCAAGAAATTTATGGATTAGATTATTAACTGCAAGAATAGAAACAGGTGAACCATATATTATTTATATTGATACTGTTAACAGACAAATTCCACAGCACCATAAGTTGGCAAACCTTACAGTTAAAACTTCTAATTTGTGTAGTGAAATAACTTTGCCAACTGGAATCGATAAAGATGGGAAAGATAGAACTGCGGTTTGTTGTTTATCATCTTTAAATTTAGAAAAGTATGATGAATGGAAAGATGATCCAGATATGATTAATGATGTTATGAGATTTTTAGATAACGTCTTATCAGATTTTATAAATAAAGCCCCTGATCAGTTTAAAGATGCAAAATATTCAGCAGAGAGAGAAAGAAGTGTTGGTTTGGGTGTAATGGGCTTTCACTCTTTCTTACAAAAGAACAGAATTCCTCTTGAGTCCGTAATGGCAAAATCATGGAATAAAAAAATATTTAAAAATATAGATGAAAAAGTAAATCAAGCATCTAAAGATTTAGCTGAAGAGAGAGGAGCCTGTCCAGATGCAGCAGAATATGGTTATAAAGAGAGATTTTCAAATAAAACTGCAATAGCTCCAACAGCTTCAATTTCAATTATATGTGGTGGAGCATCTCCTGGAGTAGAACCTATTGCAGCAAATAGTTATACACACAAAACCTTGTCAGGATCTTTCAATGTTAGAAATAGATATCTAGAAGAGATACTACAAGGTCATGGTAAAAATGATGATGAAACATGGTCTACTATTACTACTAACCAAGGATCTGTTAACCATCTAGATTTTTTAACAGACTTAGAAAAAGATGTATTTAAAACAGCTTTTGAGCTTAATCAAAATTGGATAATTGAACTTAGTGGTGACAGAACTCCTTATATTTCTCAAGCTCAATCAGTAAATTTATTTTTACCAGCAGATGTTCATAAAAAAGAATTGCATAAAATTCATTTTGATGCATGGAAGAAAGGTTTAAAGAGCCTTTATTACTGTAGATCAAAATCAATCCAAAGAGCCGAAAATATTAATGATGCAAAATCAACAGATATTATGGCTAATGTTTATAAAAATAAATCAACCAAAACTGAAGAACCAGAATACGAGGAGTGCTTATCATGTCAGTAGCAGAGAAAGTAAATTCAAAAATCATACAAGCTGAAAAAAAAGAAATTATTCAACCAAACAAAATGGGATTATTAGTAGAAAATCCTGTGTACAAACCATTTAGATATCCATGGTGTTATGATGCTTGGTTAACTCAACAACGAATTCATTGGTTACCTGAGGAAGTTCCACTTGGTGATGATGTTAGAGATTGGCAAAAAAATTTGTCTGGCCCTGAAAAAAATTTATTAACTCAAATTTTTAGATTTTTTACTCAAGCTGATGTTGAGGTTAATAATTGTTATTTAAGACATTACACAACAGTTTTTAAACCTACAGAAGTTTTAATGATGATGACTGCCTTTGCCGCTATGGAGACTGTGCATGTAGCAGCTTATTCACACTTGTTAGATACGATAGGAATGCCAGAGTCTGAATATTCAGCATTTATGAAATATAAAGAAATGAAAGATAAATATGATTACATGCAAGACTTTAATGTAAATTCAAAAGAAGATATTGCAAAAACTGTAGCTGTATTTAGTGCTTTCACAGAAGGACTACAATTGTTTGCAAGTTTTGCAATCTTACTAAATTTTCCAAGACATAATAAAATGAAAGGAATGGGTCAAATAGTTACTTGGTCTGTAAGAGATGAGACTCTTCATTGCAACTCAATGATTAGAATTTTTAAAGAATTCATCAAAGAAAATCCAGAAATTTGGACTCCAAAACTTAAAAAAGAACTTTACGAAGCTTGTAGAACTATTATTGAACATGAGGATGCTTTTATTGATCTAGCTTTTGAAATGGGTCCGATGGAAGGTTTAACTGCAAAGGAAGTGAAAGATTATATTAGATTTATTGGTAACAGAAGATTAGTTCAGTTAGGATTAGAACCAATTTATGATATCGATAAGAATCCTTTAACTTGGTTAGATACGATGCTTAATGCTGTAGAACATATGAACTTTTTTGAAGGGCGTGCAACAGAATATTCTAAAGCATCAACACAGGGCACTTGGGCAGAAGCTTTTGCTTAAAATTCTTTAGTTCAGGAAGTTTTAATGGATACTAATTTTTTCTCTAAGCGTAGATCTGTTTTAGCACGAAAAATGTCCTCTAAAAGTATTCCTGATAAAGATCTAGATAAGATCTTAGCAGCTGGGATTAGAGTGCCAGATCATGGAGCACTTAATCCTTGGAAAATATGCGTAATTAAAGCTGAAAAATTAAAGCTGATTGACGAAAATATTATTTTAAGTGAATTTAAAAAAGAAAATCCAAACGCTAATGAAATTCAATTAGAAACTGAGTCTAAAAGATTTCAAAGAGCTTCAATAATTTTGGCAGTATTATCAACTCCAGTAGAACATCCAAAAATACCAGAATGGGAAATGACATTGTCTTCAGGTGCAGTTTGCATGAATTTATTATCTTGCGCTCAATCATTAGGATATGCTGCTCAGTGGTTAACTGAATGGTATGCTTACAATAACAAAATGATTGAATATCTGGGTGGACGAGTAGGTATAGATAAAATTTCTGGCTTTATATATTTAGGTCATAAAGTTGAAGAGCCAAATGAGCGAAGAAGGCCAGATCATGAAAAAGTAATCAATTATTTGTGAGGAATTTATGTTTATAGCAATGAACAGATTTAAAATAGTATTAGGTAAAGAGATGGAATTCGAGAAAGTCTGGAGAGAAAGAGATACACATTTAGATGGAATAAAAGGGTTTAAAGAATTCCATTTAGTCAAAGGTGAAAAAAATGAACAATTCTCACTTTATGCATCACATACTATATGGAATTCTAGAGATGATTTTATAAACTGGACAAAATCTGAAGCATTTCGATTGGTCCACAAGAATGCTGGAAAACATAAAGATCTCTATTTAGGTGCTCCTCAATTTGAGGGATTTGAAACAGTTCTTTAAAAATGTTTGCTCAATTAAGTATTTTTCTTTCATCAGTAGTTCTTGGAATAATGCTTTTTTTTTCTTTTGTTGTTGCTCCAATAACATTTAAATCTTTAAATGAAGAGAATG
>CACPCX010000024.1 GCA_902632545.1 uncultured Pelagibacteraceae bacterium | reverse complement strand
TACCAGTCACTGGTTTACTAGTTGGTGGTGGTTTTATTTGTTATGCTTTAAGTTTTCTTTTAACTGATGTTGTTAGAGCTTTAATATTGTTTTACATGACGCCAATTTGGACAACAATATTTGAGATATTATTTCTAAAAAAAAGACCTGGTCTAGAAAGAGTACTTAATTTGGGATTAGCTCTTGGTGGTTTATGGATAGTTTTTAGTAAACAAACTATTATACCTCTTCCAGAAAATGCCGGAGATTGGTTAGCTTTAGCTGGTGGTGCAATATTTGCTGGAGGAATGATAAGACTTGAAGTTGTTAAAACTGATGGCGTATTTCCAATAATATTTTCTTTTTTTTTCTACGGAGCTTTATTTAATATAGTTGCTGGATTTTTTTTAGTTGATTACCTTGGAGAAATGCCCGCTATTGAAGCTTTCATTTCAATGTCTTCTTTTTTATTTGTAATATCTGTTTTTTATTTTATTCCTACAGCAATAGTAATACTCTGGGCTCCAAGTAAATTAGGTGCAGGTTTATGTTCAATTCTTTTTCTTGCAGAAATTGTTGTTGGAGTAATAAGCTCAGGTATACTTACAAACGAACCATTTGGTTGGAGAGAGATAGCAGGTAGCTCGTTGATAGTTTTAGGAGGAATTTTAGCAGTAGTGCTTGCTCCTAAAGAAGAAAAATTGCTAAATTAAAGTATTAAGAAATATTTATAAGTTTTTTTAGTTAACTTTTTTATATAGGAGAAAATAATGCCAGCAGGATATGTAATAGCTCAATTAAAAATCACAAACCCTGAAAATTATAAAGAATATGTGGAAAAAGTTACTCCTCTTGTGGAAAAATTTGGTGGAGAATTTTTAGTTAGAGCTGGTGAATTTCAAATTTTTGACGGAGAAACAAAATTTCCTCGAATTATTGTTCTTAAATTCCCATCCTATGAAAAAGCATTAGAATGGTACAATTCTGAAGAGTATAAACCTATAAAGCAAATAAGATTAGATAATTCTGAAGGGACGAATATAATTATTAAAGGAGTATGAAAAAAATAGTCGGTTATTTAATTAAATAAGAGATCGTTAATCGAATAAACTATTAACCCAATTATTATTATAAATAAAATTAAAAAAGTTAATTGTCCACTTAACTTTGATTTAATTTTGATTTTACCCTCTTTAAATTTTTTAAAATGAATACTCCCAAATCTCATTACAGCCAATCCTAGAATTATAAGAAAAGCTGTAAATATATATCCAGTGACCATCTATGGAACTAACCAAGTATCTTTATTGTCTTCTAAATTAAACTTTGCTCTTCGGTGGCCTTTAGCTGCTAAATAAAGCCATTCTATGGATTTAATTTTACATTGTATAACAGTAAAGTTTTTATAACCTTCTTCACTTTGATCTTTGGTGTAATCAAAATTATCTAGTTCTGGTTTTAAACCAGAAGTTGGGACATCAGACTCTGTTCCTGGACCATTATCAACTAAATAGCATTTTCTAGATATGTGTTGTGTTTTAGACCAAGCTTCTTTAGTAATTTCATTTTCATGATTAATAATACATTCTACTTTTAATCTAACCTGTATTTTTTCATCTTTATCATAAAATAACATTGCAGCATTTTTATTAACTTTTAATATTTCAATTTTATCTGATCTTATGTCACTGTGAAATTGTACTAGATTATTTGTCTGATCTGATTTTCTTAAAACAACAATCCTTCCATTAATATCATTTTGATTTCCACAAGCAAAAACAGGAATTCTGAATGGGGAACTTCTATCCTTAACGGCATTATCTAGTAATGACCAAATCTTTTTTTTAATTTCTGAGAAATCCTCATAGTATGAGGGTTGCATATTACTTCCTAAATCTTTTAATTAAACTTGAAGTATCCCATCTATTACCTTTCATCTCCTGAACTTCTCCATAATATTTATCTACTATCTCAGTTATAGGTAATAATGAGCCATTATTTTTTGCTTCTTCCATTGCAATTTTTAAATCTTTTCTCATCCAATCAACTGCAAAACCAAAATCAAATTTATCCTCAATCATTGTTTTATATCTATTTTCCATTTGCCATGATTGAGCAGCACCTTTAGATATAACCTCAATAACATCTTCCATGTTTAATCCAGCCTTCATACCAAAATTTATTCCTTCAGAGAGACCCTGAACTAATCCAGCTATACAAATTTGATTGACCATTTTTGCTAATTGTCCAGAACCAGCTTTACCAAGCAATTTCATTTTTTTGCTGTAGCAATCAATTTTATCTTTTGCTTTATCAAAGTCAGTTTGATCACCGCCAATCATAACAGTTAATGCACCATTTTCTGCACCTGCTTGCCCACCAGAGACCGGTGCATCTAGTGCACCAAATTCATTTTTCTTAGCAAATTCATAAATCTCTCTAGCGATTGTTGCTGATGCCGTTGTGTTATCAATATAAATTGAGCCTTTATTTATAGTTTTAAAAGCACCGTTGTCACCAAAGGTAACTTCTCTTAAATCATTATCGTTACCAACGCATGTAAAAATATATTCAGCATCCTTAGCTGCTTCTGCGGGTGTTTCAGCCAGTTTACCTTTGTACTCGGATATCCATTTTTCTGCTTTTGATTTTGTTCTATTAAAAACAGTTACATTATGGCCACCTTTTGATATATAACCAGCCATTGGATAGCCCATTACACCAAGACCTATGAAAGCAACATTACAAGTCATAATTTTTCTATGTTTAAAAGTTTAAGTTTAAAAGTAATTGTATTTGGTTTTATTTTTACATTTTTTTCAAGCTTTGGACAGAGTTTTTTTTTAGGATTATTTAATTCAAGCATTAGAGACGCTTTATCAATAACCCATGGACAATTTGGCTCCATTTATGCGTCAGCCACTTTATTGAGCAGTATTATTCTAGTTTGGATTGGAAAAAAAATAGATGACGTAAATATTTTAAAATTTGCATCTTATGTGATTATTTTTTTATCTGCTTCATGTTTTATATTTTCAAAAATTTCATCTGTTATTTTTTTATTTATAGGAATTTTTTTAATGCGTTTGGCTGGTCAAGGTTTATCAAGTCATACTGCCACAACGACTATATCTCGTTTTTTTGAAAAAAATAGAGGAAGAGCTTTAAGTACAGCGTGGCTTGGATTGTCATTAGCTGAATTTATAATGCCAGTTTTAATCGTTTTTTTATTAACTTTTATTGAATGGAGAGATATTTGGGTTTCTATTTCTATTATAGTTATTCTCCTTTTGCCTGCTGCAACTTATGTTTTAGTAAAAGAAGTTAAACTTGATACAAGAGAGGGCTCTCAAATTGAAGAGAGTAATCGAGAAATTAAACAATGGAGAAGGATAGAGGTTTTAAAAGATTATAGATTTTATGTAATTTGCATGACAATGCTAGCTATGCCATGGATTGCAACAGGATCTTTTGTTTATCAGTCTTTTATTTCTTCTTCTAAAGAATGGGGACCTTATGTGATTGCACAATCATTTATGGTTTACTCGATTTTATCAGTAATCACTCTTTTTATATCAGGATTTTTAATAGATAAATTTTCAAGTAGAAAATTATTAATTTATATGAATATTCCTCTTTTTTTCTCAACTTTAGTTCTTTATTATTTTAACGCACCATTATCTTCTTTTATATTTTTTGGATTACTTGGAGTAACTAATGGTTTGGCTAACGTTCTAGGTTCCTCTACTTGGGCTGAAATTTATGGTGTTAAATATATAGGATCTATAAAAGCCTTAACAACTGCACTAATGGTATTTTCAACAGCTTTTGGAACAGCTTTATTTGGATTTTTGATTGATATTGGTTTTTCAATTGAACAAATTGCTGTTGTTTCTGGATCTTACATCTTTAGCTCAATTATTCTTCTCTATTTGGTCAAAAATAAGCTAAATCCAAATTATTTGTAAAATTAGACCTTGATTTTTTAAGACTCACTGTGTAGATACTGCGCATGGCAAGAGTAACCGTAGAAGACTGCATAGATAAAGTTGAAAGCCCTTATGAATTAGTACTAGTTGCTAAAGAAAGAGCTACACAATTAAATGCAGGAATAGAACCAACAATCGATAGAGATAAAGATAAAAATACTGTTATTTCATTAAGAGAAATTGCAGATGAAAAAATAAAAGTTTCAGATCTAACTGAAAGTGCAATTTATAAGCTTAGAAAACACGTTGAACAAGTTGAAGATAGCGCAGAAGATGATGAAGATATAGGTGATGATTTTGAAAATCTATATAAAGGTGAAATTTCAAAAAGTGGTACCCCAATTTTACCATCTAAAAGAGCAAGAAAAACTCCTGAGAAAATTCAATTAACAAAAGAGGATTTAGCTGAGTTGTCTGAAGCAGCAACAGATGAAGTTGACAGTTCAATAGGTGAAGAAACCATGAATGAGCAGGGTGAAGTTTCTTTAGATGAGGTATCAGACTCAGAAAATCAAGAGACAGATACATCTGTAGAAGACACAGAAGCTTCAAACTCATAAAAAAATAATATAAGGTAATACCATGAATAGGAAAGTATCAGTTGCTCCTATGATGGATTGCACAGATCGTCATGAACGATATTTTCTAAGATTAATATCCAAAAACACTCTTCTTTACACTGAGATGATAGTTGATGAAGCTATTAATAGAGGAGACAAAAAAAAGTTATTAGAGTTTAATATTAACGAAAAACCTGTAGCACTTCAGTTGGGAGGTTCTTCTCCAGAGCTTTTAAGTGAAGCTACTAAAGTAGGTGAGGACTTTGGTTATGATGAAATAAATTTAAACTTGGGTTGTCCAAGCAAAAAAGTTGAAAAAAACAGATTTGGCGCTTGTTTAATGAAAGAACCAAATTTAGTAGCAGACTGTCTAAGCAAAATGCAATCAGTAACAAAACTACCAGTAACAATTAAAACAAGAATTGGTTACGATGATGTTGAAGATTATGAAAATTTATACAATTTTATTACAATTTTAAAAGCAACTGGAGTTAACACTTTTATTATTCATGCAAGAAAAGCAATGTTAGGTAAATTTACTCCTAAACAAAATTTAAATATTCCACCTTTAAAGTATGAATATGTTTATAAATTAAAAGAAGATTTTCCTAATCAAGAGATCATTATCAATGGAGGAATAACTTCAGTGGCTGAAATAAAACCTCTTTTAGAAAAAACTGATGGTGTAATGGTTGGTAGGGCCGCATATCACACACCTTATTTACTTGCAGATATTGAAAGAGAAATATTTGAAAATGATGATGTTCCAAGTAGACAGGATGTAATAGAACAACTCATTCCTTATGTAAAAGAAGAATTAAAAAAAGGTACACGATTAAATCAAATTATGAGACATACTCTTGGTTTATTTCATGGTCAGACAGGAGCAAGTTATTGGAAAAGATATTTAAGTGAAAACATGTGTGTAAGAGATGCTGATGTGAAAAAAATTGATCATATAATGGATAAAATTAAATACAAAAATGTTGATACTAGAGTAGGGCAGTCTGCTTAATTCAATATTAACAAACGAATACATTTATATAATTTTACTAATGGCTTTAACAGCTATACCAGTAGGTTTTGTAGCTGGATTATTTGGTATAGGTGGAGGGTTGATAACTGTTCCATTTTTATATTTTATTTTTGGTACTTTAGAAATTGATCCTCAATATGTTATGCACCTTGCTGTAGGAACTTCCTTTGCAATTATAATACCAACATCTACTGTTTCAGTTTTAACGCATCATAAATTTAAAGCTGTTGATTTTGACATTGTTAAAAACTATGGTCTTTTCGTTGTACTAGGAGTTATCGTTGGTACTGCTTTTGCAGCTTCTTTAAAAACTAAATCCTTGGTTTTATTTTTTTCCATAATGATCTTATTTTTAGGAATTTACCTTCTTTTAATAAAAGAAAATGAGCAAAACATAATTGTTAAAATGAAATTACATTTAAAAATAATTCTTGGTTTTCTTGTTGGGTTTATATCTGCTCCTATGGGTATAGGAGGTGCCGTAATGAATGTTCCTATTCTTAAGTTTTTTGGTTATTCAATAAATAAAGCTATTGGAAGTGCAGCAGCTATAGGTTTTTTAATTGCTCTATTTGGAGCTATAGGTTTTTTAATTTCAGGAAATTATTTAAATTCAAATCTTCCACTAAGCATTGGTTTTATAAATATCCCTGCTTTTTTAATTTTCATACCGATTACAACTTTTATGGCTAGGATAGGAGCTAAAACAGTTCATAGTATTGATAAGAATAAAATTAGTAAGTTTTTTGGAATTTTTCTTCTGTTGGTTTCGATTAAATTTTTTTACGAATACTTAAAATTATAATCAACAAAAAAAAAGAGGTGACTTCAGTCTCCCTCCATCACCTCACTAATCTAAGCTATGTGATTCTTTAGTTTTTTATGAACACTTATTAGTTGAAAATCATCTTTATCAACCAATTTAAATTCCAACAATCT
>CACPCX010000023.1 GCA_902632545.1 uncultured Pelagibacteraceae bacterium | reverse complement strand
AATTTTTAAAAGATGTTGAAAACACTGCAAACAAAATTTGAGATTATTTTAATTTTACTTATTTTTACCTCAATTTCAAAAGCTGATCTTCTAAAGCCTAATAAAGATATTTTGCCTTCTGAAGTTATTAAAATTCAACTTATAGGTCTTCAGAATAATGACTCAGATTTTAAAGATGGTGGTATCGAGCAAACTTGGAATTTTGCACACCCCAATAATAAAAGAGTAACAGGACCATTAAGCAACTTTAAAATGATGATAAAAAGCGATTCTTATGGCATGATGATTAACCACCTTAGCCATACGATAACTGAACTTGGAAGCAGTGACAAATGGGCTCAATTTGAAGTTATCATTCTTGATAAAGATAAGATTTATCATAAATTCAATTGGCAAGTTGAAAAGTACACCTTGGATGGAATTTTAAAGGATTGTTGGTTGACTACAATGGTATCCAGCCCTATCCCCCTTGGAAGCTCAATTTGATTGTTCGTAGATACATTTTTGTTTCGTTATAATTAAAAATTTAGTAGGAATTGCAGAATGAAAACAAAAACTAAAGTTGTAGTAGTTGGTGGGGGTGTTGTAGGAGTTAGCGCTCTTTATCATTTAGCAAAAAAGGGATGGTCTGATGTTGTCTTAGTTGAAAGAAAAGAACTAACTTCAGGATCTACTTGGCATGCTGCCGGTCTATTACCTTTATTTAATATGAGTTATTCAGTAGGACAACTTCATAAGTATGCAGTTAATCTATATAAAACATTGGAAGAAGAAACTGGTAAAAATGTGGGCTTTAGTGTTGTTTCAAATATTCGTTTAGCAAGCACAAAAGATAGAATGGATGAGTACCATCAATACGCAGGTGTTGCTCGAACTATTGGAGTAGATGTAAAATTTTTAAAACCAGAACAAGTAAAAGAAATTTGGCCATTATGTCATACAGATGATTTAGTTGGCGCAATACAACACCCTGAAGATGGATATATTCAACCAGCAGATTTAACACAAGCATTAGCAACAGGTGCAAGAAATAGAGGAGCGGAAATTTATAGAAATACAACTGTCCTTTCAATGAGACAAACTAAAGAAGGATGGGTTGTAGAAACAGATAAAGGATCAATAGAGTGTGAACATGTTATTTCATGTTCAGGAAATTTTGCACGACAAACAGGTGAAATGGTAGGATTAGATATTCCAGTAATACCTGTTGAACATCAATACATTGTTACAGAACCACACCCTGAAATTCAAAAAAGAAAAAAAGATGGATTACCAGAAATGGGTGTTTTAAGAGATAGTGATAGCAGATGGTATATGAGGGAAGAAGCTGGAGGATTAATTTTAGGTCCTTATGAGGATGGTGCACCAGCTTGTTATGTAGAGGGACCATCCAAAAATTCTGAATATGAATTATTTCAAGAAGACTTAGACAGACTAGCTCCACATATTGAAGGAGCAATTCATAGAGTACCTGCATTTGGAGAAGTTGGTGTAAAAAAAGTTTACAACGGAGCAATCTGTTATACACCTGATGGGAATCCAATTGTTGGACCAGCTTGGGGACTTAAAAATTTTTGGATTAATGAAGGACATAGTTTTGGAATAACAGCAGCAGGTGGTGCAGGCTGGCAATTAGCAGAGTGGATCGTTGATGGTGAGCCTACGATTGATATGTTAGGCGTTGAACCAAGACGTTACGGAAACTATGCAACCAAATCTTATTTGAAAGCAAAAAATGAAGAAGCATACAGTCATGTATTTATTGTGCACTATCCAGATGAAGAAAGGCCAGCAGCAAGACCATTAAGAACAGCTCCATGTTACGAACGAATGAAAAATCTTGGTGCAGTATTTGGTCAGAAATTTGGATGGGAAAGACCTAATTTTTTCGCAACAGATGGAATGGAACAAAAAGATGATTGGTCATTTAGAAGATCTAAATGGTTTGATGCAATTAAAAAAGAATGTCAAAATGTAAAAGAAAACGTGGGTCTTTTAGATATGACTGCTTTTGCTAAATGTAGAATTAAAGGGCCTAAAGCTGAGGAATTTCTTGACTATTTAGTCGCAAATAAACTTCCAAAAAAAATTGGAAGAATAAATTTATGTCATGCATTAAATACAAAAGGTGGAGTTCATTCGGAATTCACAATAATGAAAGAGGCTGAAAATAGTTATTATTTAGTTTCTGCTGGAGCGAATTTAAGATTAGATCATGATTGGATCCAAAAATGGATGCCTGATGATGGATCTGTTATATTCGAAGATTTAACAAATAGCACGGGAGTTTTAGTTGTTGCAGGTCCTAAAGCAAGACAATTAATGCAAAAGGTTTCAACAGATGATTTTTCTAATGAGAATTTTAAATGGCTTACTGCCAAAAATGTAAATGTTGGTTATGCTCCAGTAAATGCAATGAGAGTAAACTTTGTAGGTGAGCTTGGTTGGGAGTTGCATCATCCAATTGAATATCAAAATCATATATTTGATAAATTAATGGAGGCTGGTAAAGATTTAGGAATAAAACCTTTTGGAATAAGAGCTATGAATAGTTTAAGGGTGGAAAAATCTTATAAATTAGTTGGTACTGAGCTATCAATAGAATATTCTCCATATGAGTCTGGTCTGGATAGATTTGTTCACCCAAATAAAGGTAACTTTATTGGATTAGAAGCTCTAAATAAATGGAGAGAAAAAGGATTTGATAATAAATTAGTAACTCTTGAAGTTCATAATACCAAAGACGCTGATGTTTTAGGAAATAATCCAATTTTTAAAGACGGAAAAGTAGTTGGTAGAGCCACTGGTGGAGAATTTGGTTTTAGATTAGATAAATCAATAGCTTTGGCAATGGTTAAACCAGACTGTTCAAATGTGGGCGACAAATTACAAGTTGATATTTTAGGTGAAATGTATGACGCTACTGTTCTGGATGAAAGTCCTTATGATTCAGAAAATAATTTATTGAGAGCTTAATGAAAATTTTAGTAGCTGTAAAAAGAGTAATTGATTACAATGTTCAAATCAGAGTTAAAGAAGATAATTCTGGAATAGTCACAGACAATGTTAAAATGTCAACAAATCCACCAGATGATAATGCAATTGAAGAAGCTGTTAAAATCAAAGAGTCAGGAAAGGCAACAGAGGTAGTAGCTATAACTGTAGGAGAGGAAAAAGCTCAAGAGACAGTAAGAAAAGCTTTAGCAGTTGGTGCGGACAGAGGAATTCATGTGAAAGCAGATGGCATACTAGAACCATTAGCAGTATCAAAAATTTTACAAAAAATTGTAGAAAAAGAAAAACCTGATTTAGTTTTTATGGGTAAACAAGCTATTGATGATGATTGTAATCAGACAGGTCAAATGTTGAGCGCCTTATTAAACTGGCCACAAGCAACTTTTGCATCTAAAATTGAGGTTAAAGATAACAAGTTAGAGGTAACTAGAGAAATTGATGAAGGGCTTGAAACAATAGAAATAAATACGCCTGCTATTGTAACTTGCGATTTAAGGCTTAATGAACCAAGATATGCATCATTACCAAATATAATGAAAGCAAAGAAAAAACCAATTGAGGAGTTGATAGCTTCAGATTTAGGAGTAGATATAACTCCTAGAATTGAACAAGTAAAAGTAGAAGAACCTCCAAAAAGAAAAGCAGGTATTAAAGTCGCTAGCGTAGCAGAATTAGTTCAGAAGTTAAAAAATGAAGCAAAGGTTATATAATGTCAGTTTTATTAATAGCAGAGCACGATAATAAAGAATTGAAATCTTTTACTTTAAATGCAGCTACTGCTGCATCTCAAATTGACTCAGATGTTCATGCAATTCTAATAGGTCATAACAGTGCTGAAGCTGTAAAAAAATTGTCTGAACTTCCAGTAATTAAAAAAGTAATAAGTGTTGAAGCTCCACATTACGAAAATTATACAGCAGAAAATTTTGCTCCGGTGATAATTAAACTTGCGGAAAATTATTCTCACATTGTCTGTTCAGCTAATACATTTGGTAAGAATTTAATGCCAAGAATTGCAGCACATTTAGATACTTCACAAGTAAGTGATATTATTAAAGTGTTATCGCCAGATACATTTTTGAGACCTATTTATGCAGGAAATGCATTTGCAACAATAAAAAGTAACGATACAAAAAAATGTGTAACAATAAGACCTACTTCTTTTGATCCATGTGAGAGCACTGGAGGTTCAGCGCCTATAGAAAAAATGGATAGCAGTGAAGAGTTTTCAAACACTAAGTTTGTAAAAAGAGAAGAAATAAAATCTGATAGGCCTGAACTTGGTACAGCTAGAATAGTTGTGTCAGGCGGTAGAGGAATGCAAAATGGAGAAAATTTTAAATTGATAACTGAAGTTGCTGATAAACTTGGTGCTGCTATAGGTGCATCTAGAGCAGCAGTTGATGCTGGTTATATAAGTAATGATCACCAGGTGGGTCAAACAGGAAAAGTAGTTGTGCCAGATTTGTACATTGCTATTGGAATTTCAGGTGCAATCCAGCATTTAGCTGGAATGAAAGAAAGTAAAGTTATTGTCGCAATTAATAAAGACGGAGAAGCTCCAATTTTTAGTGTTGCAGATTATGGTCTTGAGGCTGACTTATTTGAGGCCATACCTCAGTTCATGGAAGAGTTGAACAAATTAAACACTATACAAAAATAATCCTTACAGTTAAAAACTAGGGTATGTCTAGAGAATCCATGGAATATGATGTTGTAATTATTGGCGGTGGACCGTCAGGTTTATCTACAGCTATTAAATTAAAACAATTAGATCCAAACTTAAATGTTTGTCTATTAGAAAAGGCATCAGAAATCGGTGCTCATATTTTAAGTGGCAATGTTTTTGAAACACGTGCATTAGATGAATTATTACCAAATTGGAAAGAATTAAATTCTCCAATAAAAACAAAAGTAACAAAAGAAAAATTTTTATTTTTAGGAAAAACTAAATCTTTAAGTTGGCCAACTTGGCTTCTGCCTAAAGTCCAACAAAATCATAAAAACTATATTATTAGTTTAGCAAATTTATGTAGATGGTTAGCAGAGCAAGCTGAGGGTTTAGGTGTAGAAATATTTCCAGGATTTCCCGCGAGTGAAATTTTATACAATGATGATGGATCTGTTAAAGGTGTTGCAACCCAAGACATGGGAATTGATAAAGAAGGAAATAAAAAAGATAGTTATGAACCTGGAATAGAACTTTTAGGTAAAGTAACAGTATTTGCAGAAGGATGCAGAGGTCATTTGGGAAAACAATTAATTGAAAAATTTGAATTAAGCAAAGATAAAGATCCACAACAATATGGAATTGGTTTTAAAGAAATTTGGGAAATTGAAGAGAAAAATCATGAAGAAGGTCTAGTAATGCATACTGCTGGATGGCCATTAGATAATAGTACATATGGTGGTAGTTTTATGTACCACGCTGAAAATAAACAAGTTTTTTTAGGCTATGTAATTGGTTTAGATTACAAAAATCCACATTTATCTCCTTTCGATGAATTCCAGAGATTTAAAACACATCCAGCAATAAAAAAAATAATAGAGGGTGGAAAAAGAATTTCATACGGCGCAAGAGCTTTAATCGAAGGTGGATTTCAAAGTTTGCCAAAAATGTATATGCCTGGAGCTTTATTAGTTGGTTGTGATGCGGGAACTTTAAATATGCCAAAAATCAAAGGCTCGCACACTGCAATGAAAAGCGGAATGATTGCAGCTGAAAGTATTCATGAACATTTTAAAGAAAACAAAGATTTATCTATTTACGAAGATAAATTTAAAAATAGCTGGTTACATAAAGAACTTTATGAAGCTAGAAACGTAAAACCTAGTTTTAGTTGGGGTTTAATTTTAGGAATAATCTTTACAGGAATTGATCAAATATTATTTAGAGGCAAACTTCCTTTTACATTAAAACATAAGCATGCTGACCATGAAACATTAAAGCCAGCCAATAAAATGCCTAAAATAGATTATCCAAAATATGATAATGTAATTACATTTGATAAAACTAGTTCAGTGTATTTAACTGGAACCAATCATACTGAAAATCAACCTGTTCATTTAAAACTAAAGGATCCTGATTTACCAATCAATTATACTTTAGAAAAATTTAACGAACCTGCTCAATTATATTGTCCAGCTGGTGTATATGAAGTTCAAAAAGAAAATGATGTAAATAAATTTGTAATCAATTCTCAAAATTGTATTCATTGTAAAACGTGTGATATCAAGGAACCCTCTCAAAATATAACGTGGGTAACACCAGAAGGTAGTGGTGGACCAAGATATGGTAATATGTAATTAAGATAAGTCTATTGCAAACTTCTTTAATGTTTCGATAGGTAGATGCTTTAAAGTATTTTTATGAGTTCTTTTTAGAAAAATTGGACAACCTTTACCTGCTTCAACAGCTTTAGCATACCAACTAGCACACACACACCAACCATCACCATCTTTTAAGCCTGGAAAACCAAATTCTGGATGTGGAGTAATCAAATCATTTCCAGATTCTTTTAACCATTCCAAAAACTCCGTTGTTACTTTAGCACAAACAGTATGAACACCATGATCATTTTCATCAGTATTGCAACAACCATCACGAAACCAACCTGTTAAAGGATCATTTGAACATTCCTCAAGGTCTTCACCTAGAACATTTTTTTGTTTTTCATTCATTTAAATTTTTGTTGGATTTGGTTGACCTTTATAAACTTTTTCTGGATCGAATTTTTTTTCATTTTCAAGAAATTCCATTTCAATTTTTCTTCCATTTTCTATTGGTCCTAAAGGAATTGATCTATAAAAACATGATCTATAACCAACATGACAACTTGCTCCATCACCAATATCAACAGTAAGCCATATTGAGTCTTGATCGTCATCAATTCTTATTTCAGTAACCTTTTGTATAAATCCACTTGTTTTACCTTTATGCCAAATAGCTTTTCTAGATCTACTAAAATAATGTGCTTCTTTAGTTTCAATCGTTTTTTTAAGAGCTTCTACATTCATGTATCCATGCATTAAAACATCTTTAGTTTTTGAGCACACGGTAATGACTGGAATCAAACCATCATTATCAAATTTAGGTGAAAGAAGATTACCTTCTTCAATATCGTAGATATTTTCTCTTTTTTTGAACATAAAGGGTGATTATGTAGCACATATATAAATATATTAAATATTTTTAAATTAGAGTAATTACTGTATAAAACAGCACAATGAAATTAGTAAAAGACGTAGATAATAAAAATTTAGATACAAAAAAAGTTTCTGATAAAGAAGCTGAGGAAGCTATCAGAACTATTTTGTCCTGGATGGGAGAAGACCCTAAAAGAGAGGGATTGTTAGAAACTCCCAAAAGAGTTGTAAAAGCATTTAAAGAATATTTTCAAGGCTACTCTGAAGATCCAAAAAAAGTATTAGACAAAACTTTCGGTGACGTCGAAGGCTACAGTGATATGGTTGTTCAAAAAAATATCTCAGTACAAAGTCACTGCGAACATCATATGGCTCCAATTATTGGAAAAGCACATGTTGCCTATATACCCAATGAAAGAGTTGTAGGATTAAGTAAAATTGCAAGAGTAGTTGAAATATTTTCAAAAAGATTACAAACACAAGAAAGATTAACTGTTCAAATAGCAAACACTCTAATGGAAGCTTTAGAGGCAAAAGGTGTAGCTGTTACGATAGATTCAACTCACCAGTGTATGACTATGAGGGGTATTAAAAAAGAGCAAGCAACAACAGTAACTAATTTTTATTTAGGTCAGTTCAAAGAAGATTTAAGTTATCAAAATAGATATTTACGATTTATCAGCACTACGTTAAAAGACTAGTGTGTCTGACCAATTTAAAGCATTAATTCTTAATCAAGAAGGTGAAAATTTTTCTCGCGATATCAAATCTGTTGATAAAAGTTTCTTAAAGCATGGGAATGTGACTGTAAAAGTTGAGTACTCTGGTCTTAATTATAAAGATGCTTTAATTTTAAAAAATGGTGCAAGACTTGTAAAAG
>CACPCX010000022.1 GCA_902632545.1 uncultured Pelagibacteraceae bacterium | reverse complement strand
TGGAGATGGTCTCAAACAAAAGAAGCAAAATCAGACCCAGATTATGCACCACTAAAAGTTTTTGATATTATTGGTTACGCCAAAACAGCTTCATCTCCAATAGAAGCTGAGCCTTTAAAATATTTAAAACCAGAAGATAAAAAAATAATGAATAGAAACAGTCTTTTTGAAGAAGCAAAAAAATTAATTGACCAAAATACTGATTTTATTCCACCAGAGGAGTGCAAATTCAATTTTTCTGGAAAACCGTTGAAAGATAAAATGATTAAGATTTTAGAAAAATTATATAATGAAAAGGTAATTTTAGATCACGGTATGCAAGTTGGGTTAGAGCTTGCAAATGTTTTAAGTGGAGGCGATACTACTATTGAAAAAACATTATCCGAGGACGATCTTTATAAACTTGAATTAGAATCTTTTATGAGATTGATTGAAACCAAACAAACCCAAGAAAGAATTAAGCACACTTTATCAACTGGGAAACCTTTAGTTAATTAGATTTTAACATTCTAAATGTTTTGATATGATCAGGTCTTAAAACATATATAGATTTATTGCCTGTTTTAATTTTCCCTAAAATATCTAATCCACGAATTACTTTACCAATTGGTGTGTACTCCCCCTGATAAATTGGAATTTCTTTTAAGGTAATAAAGAATTCACTATCCTCTGTATCAAATTCTGTTGTTCTAGCAAAACCTATGCTCCCCTTTGTAAATATAAAATCATTGCTCAGTTCAGATTTTAATAACCCCAATCCTGATTTACCGCTACCAATTTTAGAATAATCTAAATTA
The DNA here is from genome assembly GCA_902632545.1 of uncultured Pelagibacteraceae bacterium. Taxonomy (GTDB): domain Bacteria; phylum Pseudomonadota; class Alphaproteobacteria; order Pelagibacterales; family Pelagibacteraceae; genus Pelagibacter. The sequence goes on along the minus strand of CACPCX010000022.1, from coordinate 9,926 downwards.
TTTATGTTTCCATATTCAATATCTCCAGCTTGTACAAAAGTGTTTTCGGTAACTTTATAGAAGGCTGACCCATCATATTTTTTTTGTTTAATTAAGATTTTAAATCTTTCAACTGCTTTTGGAGAAATATCTGGATACAGTTCAATAATTACATTGCCACATTCTAAATTCATTACTGCAATATTATTCGGCTCATTAAATTTAAGTGTATTTAAATTAATTTTTTCAACAAATAGACATTTGTTTTTTAATAAAAAAAAAAACGTAAATATAAAAATTGCAAGACTTAATAAAAATATAAATAAAACTTTTTCTGATTTTGACGCTTTAATAGTTTTGATCATAAAATATTTTTATCTATTTTAGCTAAATTTGATTTTATAAAATTTACTTTTTTAGATAGAATTTTGTCTTTGCTAATTTTATCTTTAATTGTTTTTTTATCAGTCATTAAAAATGAAAAAATTTCTGCCATATCTTCAGATGGGATAGATTTAGAATACTCCGTTAAAAAGCCATCTGTATTTTCATATAAATCTAAATTTAATCTATCAGAACAAGTTGAACATTCAGAATAATTAAACGATGTTTGATTAAAAGAAGAAAATTTATCCTCATTAAAATATTTAGTATGAGTATTTTGAATCATATGAAAAATTTCATGGTGGATCATTCTTTCAAAATACTTTTGATTAAAATTAATATCTAAGATTAAAGATCTATTTTTATTATCTGGTATTCCTCCAGTATTAATTTCAGATATGAATAAATTTTGACAAAAAATAATATATTTTAATTTTATTTTATTAAGAAAACTTGAGTTATAAAGATTAATATTTTTTTCAATTAATGGAAATTTTGAATTTAAATTATTTAAATTAACTTTGTCGCAAGTTATATTTTTATTCACACCAATTTTAAAATTACCTTTAGCGCTCAAATAACGAATTTTATTGTTGTTTTTTAATTTATAAATTTCTAAATTTGGAATTTTCAAAAGATTATAAATTTCATCAGCATTTACATACGAAATATGAAATAAAAGAATAAATAAAATTAAAATTTTCATTAAATTATTATAGACGAATTAGATGTGATAATATTATCTTAGATTATAAAAAAATGAAAAAAGAAAGAAATAAAAATCCAATTCAACCAGTTAGTGGAACGAAAGTTCCCAGATTTGCTGGTCCAAGTACTTTTGCAAGACTTCCTGAACTAAGAGATGTAGAAAGTTGCGATGTTGCAATCGTTGGGGTGCCATTTGATGCTGGTACTAGTTATAGACCAGGTGCAAGATTTGGTCCACAAAGTATAAGGCAAGCATCTAGACATTTAAGAACTAATTATCATCCTAATTATGATGTTGAGCCTTTCAAAATTCAGCAAGTTGCCGATGCTGGTGATATCACTTGTAATCCATTTAGCATTGATGAAGCAATTAAACAGATTGAGTTGGGTGCAACAGACTTATTAAATAAAGTTGGAGGCATTATTAGTTTAGGAGGAGATCATACTATTGCAGTTCCTCTGTTAAGAGCGATCAATAAAAAAAATAAAGGACCTGTATCATTAGTTCATTTTGATGCTCATCTAGATACTTGGGATACTTATTTTGGAGCCCCTTACACTCATGGAACTCCATTTAGAAGAGCGAGAGAGGAAGGTTTATTTTTAGATGATGCATCAATGCATGTCGGTATTAGAGGTCCACTTTATAGTAGAGATGACATTAAAAATGATGAAAGCTTCGGGTTTAAGATAATTCACTGTGATGAATTTCAAACTGAGGGCATAGATAAAATTGTTGAAAGAATAAAAAAGAGAGTAGGAGATAACGCATTATATCTATCAATAGATATTGATGTCCTCGATCCTGCTTTTGCCCCAGGGACAGGAACACCAGAGATTGCAGGTATGTCTACGAGAGAAATTGTAAATGTTTTAAGAGGACTTTCAGGTTTAAATTTAGTTTCTGCAGATGTAGTAGAAGTTTCACCTGCATACGACCATGCTGAAGTAACTTCTTTAGCTGCCGCAACAATAGTTTACGAACTTACAAATCTATTTGCAAAATCATAAAGAAAGGATAACTTCATATCATGCTAGATAAAAAAAATTTTTATATAAATGGGCAGTGGATTAAACCAAATAATTCAGAGGAAATTAAAGTAATCGATCCTGCAACAGAGGATATTTGTGCAGTCATTACTTTAGGAAATAAAACAGATGTTGATATGGCTGTTAACGCAGCTAAAGAGGCATACGAGTCTTGGGCTTTTTCATCTAAAGAGGAAAGAATTACATTGTTAGAAAAATTATATGAAAATTATAAGAAAAGATGGGCAGACATTGCAGAAGCGATAACATTAGAGATGGGTGCTCCAAAAGATTTTGCAACAAAATTGCAGGCAGGTACTGGAGCAAGTCATATAAAATCTTTTATAAGATATTTGAAAAATTTTGAGTTTGAAAGACCATTAGGTGAACATGCTCCTAATCAAAGACTAATTTATGAACCAAAAGGTGTTTGTGCGTTAATAACACCATGGAACTGGCCAATGAATCAAGTTTGTTTGAAAGTAATGCCAGCAATCGCATCAGGATGTACAATGGTCTTAAAACCATCTGAGTTAGCGCCATTATCCTCAATGATACTTGCTGAAATTATTGACGAGGTAAAATTTCCAAATGGAGTATTTAATTTAGTTAATGGTGATGGAGCAACAACAGGTGATGCTTTAACAAGTCATCCAGATATTAATATGATTTCTTTCACGGGATCAACAAGAGCAGGAGCTTTAATATCACAAAATGCTGCTAAAGACTTTAAAAGAGTAAGTTTAGAGCTAGGTGGTAAGGGAGCAAACATAATTTTTAAAGATGCTGATCCAGAGGCTATTGAAAGAGGTGCCTTGAGATGTTTTAGAAATTCAGGACAATCTTGTAATGCACCAACAAGAATGCTAGTTGAAAAATCCATGTATGAGGAGGCAATTGAAAGATTAAAAAAATATACTGATAACTTTGAAGTAGGTGATCCAAAAAAAGAAGGTGAACATATTGGTCCTGTTATTTCAGAGGCTCAATATAATAAAATACAAACTTTAATCCAAAAAGGTATTGATGAAGGTGCAAAATTAATTTCTGGAGGAACTGGTAAACCAGATGGATTAGATAAAGGTTACTTTGTTAAACCAACTGTATTTGCAGATGTTAATAACGATATGGAAGTTGCAAGAACAGAAATTTTTGGGCCAGTTTTATCTGTAATACCATTTGAAACAGAGGAAGATGCAATAAAAATTGCGAATGATACTACTTATGGATTAACAAATTATATCCAAACTCAAGATTCCAAAAAAGTACAGAGAGTTGCAAGAAAGTTAAGATCTGGAATGGTTGATGTAAATGGAGCAGGTATTGCAGTTGATGCACCATTTGGTGGTTTTAAACATTCAGGTATCGGCCGTGAGGCTGGAGAACATGGTCTGGAGGAATTCTTAGAGGTAAAAGCAGTTGGTGGGTGGAGTAATTAGTATTAATTTTATTGTAAAATTAAAATAATATTTCATTAGCGTTCATTTTAGGTTTTCTAAATATTAATTTCTTATTATTTAAACATTTTTTTAAAAAAAATAATAATTCCATTTTAAGTTGTGTTTTATTTTATTTACACAAAATCGAAAACTACTAATGTCTCGAAATGATAAGAGATAACAAGTTTAAATTTTTAAACTATAACAAAAGGAGATCAAAATGAGTAGATCGTCAAAACTCTACAATTCAGATTTAGCGCCGACTCCAGCTAATAAAAAGAATTGGGGTTGGTTTGAAATCTTCAACGTGTGGGCAAATGATGTTCAAAGTTTATTCGGTTATACTTTGGCAGCTTCTTTGTTTTTAGCGTCAGGATTAAATGGTTGGGCTGTATTTCTTGCATTAATTCTTGCAGGATTTTTTATAATGTGGCTTGTAAACCTATCAGGCAAACCAAGTGTTAAACATGGGATTCCATATCCAGTATTCGCTCGAGTAAGCATGGGTGTTTTTGGTGCAAACTTTCCAGCAATGGCTAGAGGCCTTGTTGCTATGTTTTGGTATGGAGCACAAACTTATGCAGCTTCAACAGCTGTAGCACTTTTAATAACAGGTATTACAGGGATAGAAGGTGAAGTAATGTTACTTGGAATGACAGGTGTAATGTGGATTTCTTTTATATTTGTTTCTTTGTTTCAAGTGTATCTATTTTGGCAAGGTGTAGATCTTGTAAAAAGGTTTCTAAACTTCGCAGGACCAGCAGTTTATGCTGTTATGATACTTTTAATGATTGTTATTTGGGTTAAAGCTGGTGGTGGATTATTTTCAGAAGTTGGAAATATATTTTCTGGTGGAGAAAGATCAGGTGGTTTTGAAGGCCTAGGATCATTCGGAGCTTTCTTAGCTGTATTTTCAATAATGGTTGGATATTTTGCAGCTGTAGTAATCAATTTTGGTGACTTTGCTAGATTTGTTAAAAACGAAGATGAAATGAAAAAAGGTAACTTATGGGGATTAGTAGGAAACGTTGTTTTATTCTCTTTTATTACTTTAATGATTACTGGTGGAACAATTGCAATTTTTGGTGAGTATGTAGCAAGCCCAACGGATATGGTTGCTAAAGTTGATAACTTAGGTTTAACAATTATTGCTGCATTTGCTTTTTTTGCAGCAACAGTTGGTATTAACATGGTTGCAAACTTTATACCTCCAGCATATGACTTAGCAAATTTAATGCCAAGCAAAATCAATTTTAAAATTGGTGGATTAATAACTGCTGGTTTTGGATTTGTAATTGGTGGTATGTGGGTAGCTGTTATTACTCAGATGGGATTATTTCCATTTGTTAATACACTTGGTGCAATTTTAGCTCCAGTCTTTGGTATTATGATTGTGGACTATTATATTATCAAAAAAGAAAAATTAGATGTTGATGATTTGTTTGATGATGGTGCAAATGCAAAATATCATTACAATGGTGGTTTTAATCGTAAGGCAATTTTAGCTTGGATTTTATCAGGATATATTGCTGTTGGAACGGTTTGGCCAAATATCTTAGTTTTAGGTTTAGGTGATTTCTTCGCTAATTTAGGCGGCGGCGGGGGATATGCTTGGATAATAGGAGCAGCATTAGGTGCTCTAGTTCATCTAGCTATATCTAAAAGATAACATTTTAATATCTAAATTAGTTATAACAAAAGCCCATTACTTTTATGTGATGGGCTTTTTTTAATTCATGATAGATTTTGTTTTTATACCTTCTAGAAGATTTAAACATTTTTTTAGTTCATCCAAAACTATAAATTCGTCAATTTTATGAGCTTGTTCTATTGATCCAGGACCACACACAACTGTGCTAATCCCAATTTCTTGAAATAAACCTGCTTCAGTTCCAAATGAGACTACTTGTCTAGAATTATCACCTGTTAAGCTTGAAATTAATTCACAAGCATCAGATTTATCTTCTCTTTCAAAACCAACTATTTCACCAATAATATTTTTTTCTATAGATGATTGAGGAAAAACTTTTTTCATTTCTGGTAATAAAATTTCATTAGCATATTTATCAAGTTCACTATTTAAAAAAACAGCATCTTCTTTAACCACTGGTCTTGTTTCCCAATTTACATGACATTTATCTGCTATTACATTATGGGCTATACCTCCAAATATTCCACCTATAGATAAAGTAGAATGTGGAGGATCAAAAATAGAGTCTTTAGGTGATCGTTTTTTAAGTTTTTCGCGTAATTCAATTAATTTACCCACATATTTAGAAGCGTATTCAACTGCACTCACACCTTTATGAGGTGCTGAACTATGTCCTGCTAAACCTTTAAAATGTGTTGTGTATTCATAGCATCCTTTATGAGCATCAATAATCTTCATGTTAGTTGGTTCACCAACAATACAAATTCCGTCTTTTATATTTCTTTTTTTTAACTCCTCAATAAGTATAGGAGCTCCTTGACAAGCAGTCTCTTCATCAAAAGTAAATGAAAAATGAATATCTCTATCTAGATTTGATTTAGAATATATTGGAGCAAAAGCTAACGCGCATGCAATGAATCCTTTCATATCACAAGAACCTCTACCATAAAGTTTATTATCTTTAATTGTTGCTTCAAATGGATCTGTTGTCCATCCCTTAGACACAGGAACAACATCTGTATGTCCAGATAAAATTATTGGTTTTTTTTCACTAAGATTTTTCGCTTTTATGGTAGCAAATAAATTTACTCTTTTTTTTTCATCATCAAATGTTCTAAAAGAACTAGCGCCAAGCTTTTTCAAAATATTGTCACAATAATCAATAAGCGAATTGTTATCTTCTCCGGAAATTGTTTTGAAACTGATTAAGTCACTCAATATTTTAACTGAGTTTTTGAATAAATGTTCTGAATTATTTTCTGTACTCATATTTTACATCCATTATATATTAATTAAATGAAAGAACAAATTACCTATGAAATATTCGATAAAGTTGACATCAGAGTCGGTACGGTCATTTCTGTAAAAAAAAATGAAAAAGCCAGAAAACCTTCATTAGTTATTGAAGTAGATTTCGGAAAGGAAATAGGAATTAGACAATCTTCTGCCCAAATTACACACTATTATAATGAAGAAAATCTTAAAGGAAAACAAGTAATAGGTGTTTGTAATTTTCCAGAAAAAAATATTGCTGGTGTAGTTTCTCAAGTACTTATTCTTGGATCAATTGATAAGGAAGGAAAAGTAATATTGGTTCATCCATCTCAAAAATCTGAAGATGGGTTGCCTATAGCATAATAATGCACCCAGAAATTTTATCGATAACATTGTTCGGAATTGTAGCTGCTTTTACTCCAGGACCAAATAACTTTGTTGCCTTTTATTCAGGATTTAATTTTGGAATAAAGAGAACATTGCCCCATATTATTGGAGTTACTCTTGGTTTCCCTTTTCTTTTGTTATGTCTAGCTCTTGGACTAATTAATATATTTAAACTTTATCCATTAATTCAAGAAATTTTAAAATACTTGGGTACATTATTTTTAATTTATTTAGCTTATAAAATTTCATTTTCAGGCTCACAAAATCATGAAAATAAAAATAGAAATCCAGTGAGATTCATTGAGACATTTATTTTTCAATTTTTAAACCCTAAAGGAGTTATTGCCTCAATAATTGTTGTGTCTACATATATTAATCCAGGAGAGAACTTTATAAATTATACGACTCAAATTATCATTTTAGCTTTATTGGTTTCAGTAACCAGTATCACTCTATGGACTTTTTTAGGTAAATTTCTTAGGAAATTTGCGACAAATCAGAAATTTATTAATTATTTTAATTATGCTATGTCACTGCTGCTTTTGTTAAGCATACTAACTTTTTATTTATAATATGACTCCAGGAAATAAAAATTCATACAATTCACTAAAAACAATTTCTATAAATAATAAGAACTATAAATTTTTCTCTTTAACTGAAGCTGAAAAAAATGGTTTGGACGGTGTAAACAGACTACCTAAATCTTTAAAAGTCTTACTTGAAAATTTACTTAGATATGAGGATGATTTAAGTGTTACCAAATTTCAAATAGAAGCTATAAGGAATTGGCTTAAAACAAAAAAATCTAAAACAGAAATTGCTTATCGACCAGCAAGAGTATTGCTTCAAGATTATACTGGCATTCCTGCTGTTGCAGATCTTGCTGCTATGCGAGAAGCTGTTAAAAATAAAAATAAAGATCCAAATACTATTAATCCTTTGTCAGCTGTAGATCTTGTAATTGACCATTCGGTTCAGGTTGATGAATCTGCTGAGTCAGATTCTTTTGAAAAAAATGTTAACATAGAATTTGAAAGGAATGGAGAAAGATATTCTTTTTTAAAATGGGGTCAACAAGCATTTAATAATTTTAGAATAGTTCCACCTGGAACAGGAATTTGTCATCAAGTGAATTTAGAGTATTTATCAAAAGTAGTTTGGTCAGAAGAGTTTAAAGGGGATAAATATCTTTTCCCAGATACTTTAGTAGGTACAGATAGTCATACAACAATGGTTAATGGCTTGTCAGTTTTAGGTTGGGGTGTTGGTGGAATTGAGGCTGAAGCAGGTATGTTAGGTCAGCCAATATCAATGTTAATACCCGAGGTAATTGGTTTTGAGATAAAAAATAAAATGCCTGAAGGAACTACTGCTACTGATTTAGTTTTAACGGTTGTTAAAATGTTAAGAGATAAAGGGGTAGTTGGTAAATTTGTTGAGTTTTATGGAGAAGGTTTAAAAAATCTAACACTTGCAGATAGAGCCACTATAGCAAATATGGCTCCAGAATATGGCGCAACATGTGGGTTTTTCCCAATAGATGAAGAAACATTAAAGTATTTAAAATTTTCTGGAAGAGATCAACACACAGTAGATGTTGTTGAAAATTATGCTAAAGAACAAGGTTTATGGGCAAATAATGAAATAGAATTTACTGATATAATATCTCTTGATATGTCCACAGTTGTCCCAACTATTTCAGGCCCAAAAAGACCTCAAGACAAAGTGCTTTTGACTGATGCCCCTAGCTCTTTTAAAAAAGTATTGCACGAAGCTATAAATAAAAATGAAAAATCAGTTTCAAAAGTAGCTAATGCTGATTTTGAAATTAAAGATGGTTCAATATTAATTGCAGCAATAACCTCTTGCACCAATACTTCTAATCCAAATGTTTTAATTGGAGCGGGACTTTTAGCTAAAAAAGCAATTGAAAAAGGTTTACAAGTGAAACCTTGGGTAAAAACTTCTCTAGCCCCTGGTTCTCAAGTAGTAACTGATTATTTAGAAAAGGCAGGATTAAATACTTATTTAGATCAATTAGGATTTAATTTAGTTGGTTATGGATGTACAACCTGTATTGGAAATTCAGGTCCCCTTCCAGAAAATATTGTAGAAGCTATCCAAAATAAAAATATTTATGCAGTTTCAGTTTTATCAGGAAATAGAAATTTTGAAGGAAGAATTTCACCTCATATTAAAGCTAACTATCTAGCTTCACCTCCACTTGTTGTTGCATACGCAATTGCAGGACATATGGAAGTGGACTTTTACAAAGATGCTTTAGGGACAGATAAAGACAACAATGAAGTGTTTCTAAAAGACATTTGGCCATCAAATAAAGAGATAGAAGATACCTTAAAAGAATCGCTTAATGCTGAGATGTTTATAAAAAGATATTCAAATGTTTCTGAAGGACCAACACAATGGCAAAAGATTAAAACTGACAAAAGCAGTATTTATAATTGGGATGAAGGCTCAACATATGTAAAAAAACCACCGTTTTTTGATTCTTTGCCAGATGAACCAGAGGGTTTTAAAGAAATAAAGAATGCGAGACCATTATTAATTTTAGGCGATATGGTTACTACAGACCATATATCACCAGCAGGAAGTATACAAAAGAATAGTCCAACTGGTGAATATTTTATGGAGCATCAAATTTTGCCAAAAGATTATAATTCTTATGGATCAAGGAGAGGAAACCATGAAGTTATGATGCGAGGAACTTTTGCAAATATAAGAATTAGAAATGAAATGGCGCCTGGAACAGAAGGCGGGTTTACAAAGTTATATCCAGACGAAAAAGTTCTACCAGTTTATGATGCCGTAGTTGAATATAAAAAAAGAGGAACAGATTTAGTCGTTATTGGTGGAAAAGAGTATGGGACTGGATCATCTAGAGATTGGGCAGCTAAAGGTACAAAATTATTAGGTGTAAAGGCAGTTATAGCAGAGAGTTTTGAAAGAATTCATAGATCTAATTTAATTGGGATGGGAATATTGCCTTTACAATTTATAAATGATTTTAATAGAAAAAATCTCAAATTAATTGGCTCTGAATTAATTAGTGTCAT
>CACPCX010000021.1 GCA_902632545.1 uncultured Pelagibacteraceae bacterium | reverse complement strand
GAATTGAAAGAATGATATTTAGAAAAAAAATTGAAATTAACTTTTTTGAAATGCTAAATCTTGAGTAAAATTCATAAAAAAAATATATAACAAAAATTCCAAAATTAGGACTAGAGTACGCAGACAAAGCTAAAAAAATAGTATTTAAAGCTGAATTTTTAAAATTATTTTTATTTTCTTTAAATTTTAAAAAATAATAAATTGAAATTGTAAAAAATAATACACCTAATAGATGTGGGTCAGGCCAAATTGAATAAGATCTATATGTAGGGAATAATAACAATACTAACGATAGTAATCTAAGATTATTTTTTGGTGTTCCTTTAAAAATTTTTTTCAAAGATTTGTAAAAAAAAATAGGTATTAATAAATAAAAATGTAAAAAAAATATTCTCTGAAATATTTCATTAAGTGGTAATGTTGATCTTAAAATATAAAAAATAGGTGAATGTCTATTTCCTATTTCATCATAGTTTAATAAAGTATAAAAGAAATCACTCCTAAATTTTTCAGAAATATAAAAGAGTCCCCTATAATCAGAAAAAGCTCCACCAAGAGAGTCTTCATTTAAATAAATTCCTAGAAACAAAGATAAATAAAGTATTGTTAATATTATTATAGTGTGTTTTTTAGTCAGCATTAAATTCAATAATATTATATATAACAGTCTTTACATGAAAGTTTTTATTAAAACTATACTTAATATATTTGATTTTTTTACGCAAAAAAAAATTATTAATGAAATTAAATCTTCACTAAATACCCAAAAACCTATTTCTTTAATTGATGTTGGTTCCCATAAAGGAGAATATATTTCAAGTATAAAAAAAAATTTTCATATAGATAAAATTTATGGTTTTGAACCAAACGCTGAAATATTTGAATATTTAAATAAAAATTTTTCATCTGATAAAATACAACTCTATAATTGTGGAGTTTCTAACGAAAAAGGAGAAGTTTTTTTAAATAAAAATATAGAATCTTCTTCTTCATCAATAAATGAACTTAATACAAATTCTAAATATTATAAAAAAAAATTTTTTTTATTAAATTTTTTAAAATTAAAAGATGTGACAACTAAATCAAAAATCCAAGTTGTGAGATTAGACGAATTTATGAATAAAAATTATATTAAGAAATTAGATTTATTAAAAATAGACACAGAGGGTTTTGAATATAGTGCAATAAAAAGTATTGGATCAAGAATTTACGATATAAAATTGATACATTTAGAACACCATTTTGACGACATGATCATTAAAAATTATACACTCTCAGATATTCATACATATTTGAAAAAAAAGGGTTTCTTCAAATTATTCAAAATTAAAATGAAATTTAGAAAATCTTTTGAGTACTTATATAAAAACAAAAATCTCAAAATATGAAAAAAAAATTAGCTTCAATATTAATTACAAATTTTAATAAAGATAAATATTTAAGTGATACTCTAAATTCATGTTTAGCTCAAAATTATCCAAATAAAGAAATCCTAATATTTGATGACAAATCAACAGATAATTCTTTAAAAATCTTAAAAAAATATAAAAAAATAAAAGTTTTTATTAATAAAAAAAAAAAATTTGCTACCGGTCCTTTAAATCAAATTAATGGAATTAAAGAACTTTTTAAAAAGTCAAAGGGTGAAGTAATTTTTTTATTAGATAGCGATGATTGTTTTAAAAAGAATAAAATTAAAAATATTATGAAATTGTTTAATCAAGATAAAAAGTTAAAATTTATTCAAGACATTCCATACTCAAGTAAAGACAAAAGAACAATTAAATTAAAATATAAAAATCATTCTTTTTCGATTTGGCCAAGTTTTTATCCTACTAGTACTATATCTGTTAGAAGAGATTTTTTTTTAAAATTTTTAAATTATCTAGAACCTAAAAAATTTCCAAATTTAGAAATTGATGCGAGATTGAGCATATTTGCGTTCTTATCTAAATCTTTTAAGATTTACCAAAAAAATTTAACTATTTATAATTTTGATCACTCAGGCATAACATCAAAATATAAAAAATTTAGTTTTAATTGGTGGCAAAAAAGAGCTGAAGCATTTGACTTTATGAAAATATTAATGGAAAAAATGAAAATAAAATTTGTTCCTAGTTTAGATTATTTCGTTACAAAAGTAATAAATTTCTTTATTTGGAGGTAACTTTAATATAATTAGAAAAAAGTGAAAAATTATATTATTGTGACTGGTGGTGCTGGCTTTGTTGGATCAAATTTAATAGCTTTTTTTTTAAAAAAGACAAATTTTAATATTATAAGTATTGATAATTACTCATCTGGGAACAAAAGAAACCATATTAAAAGTAAAAGAGTAAAATACTTTAAAGGACATACAAAAAATATCTCACAGTTACTGAAAAATTATATAGGTAAAATTCAGTCTATATTTCACTTTGGCGAATTTGCACGAATATATCAAAGCTTTCTTCAAATGAATGAATGCATTCAATCAAATACAATAGGAACAAATGCTGTCTTTGATTTTTGTTTGAAAAATGAAATTAAATTAATTTACTCTGCAACATCAGCCTCACTCGGAAATAGGGGTAAAGATAAAAACTTATCTCCCTATGCTTTTACTAAATCAAAAAATATTGAGTTTTTACAAAACTTGAAAAAATGGTTTAATTTCAAATATGAAGTTATTTTTTTTTATAATGTTTATGGACCCAATCAAATTACCAAAGGTAAAATGGCTACTGTAATAGGTATATTTGAGGATCATTATTTAAATAACAAACCTTTACCAGTTGTTAAACCAGGTACGCAGTCAAGAAGATTTACACACGTGCAAGATACAATTGAAATTTGCTTTAAGGCTTGGAAAAAAGACAAGTGTAAATATTATAGTATTTCAAACAAAAAAAGTTACACAATAATAAAAGTAGCTAAATTATTTAATTCAGAAATAAAATACCTTCCTCAAAGAAAAGGTGAAAGATATGCGTCAGCCTTAACAAGTATGAGTCTTTCAAATAAGGTTTTTAAAAGTTTTGGAAAAATAGAATTAAGAGATTATATAATGAATTTTCTTGAAACTCATAAAAAAAGCAAGAAAATTCAATATAAAAGTTAGTTTACATTAATTTTTAATTAGCTATAACACTATCGCCGGTGATTATTGCGAAAGTGTTATACCCGATCCCATTCCGAACTCGGAAGTCAAGCCTTTCAGCGCCGATGGTACTTTGTCTTAAGACATGGAAGAGTAGGTCATTGCCGGCATAACAAATTTACACATTATGAAAATTAAAAGTTCACTAAAATCTATAAAAAAAAGAGACCTAAATTCTAAACTCGTAAGAAGAAGAGGAAGAGTTTATGTTATAAATAAAATCAACCCAAAGTTTAAAGCAAGACAAAAATAATTTTTATGGATAATGATAACCATAAAAATACATGGAATAATTTTACCAAATTTGTTCTGTGGGGAACTGTCGCTGTTATATGTGTTTTGGTATTAATGGCAATATTCTTATTGTAAGGTTTCTTAATGAAAATCGGCTCTGTACTAGAAAATCAAAATCTTGAAAAAAGAATCGCTATAACGCCTGAATTGGTAAAAAAATATACTTCACTTGGTTTTGAAGTAAATTTAATTGAAAATTATGGTTCTCATCTTGGTATAAAAGATAATATATTTAGAGATGTAGGAGTTAAAATTTCAAAAGATGAGTCTGAAATTTTAAATTCTTCCGACATTATTGTTCAGCTTGGAATATTATCTGATGAAAAAATTTCAAATATAAAAGAAGGTCAAACATTAATTGGTGTTTTAAACCCTTATAAAAATAAAGAACAATTAGAAAATTTAGCTAAAAAAAAAATCAATCTTTTTTCTCTTGAATTGCTTCCAAGAATTACAAGAGCTCAATCAATGGATATATTGTCTTCACAAGCAAACCTTGCTGGTTATAAGGCAGTTATAGAGTCTTTTGCAAATTTCGAAAAAGCTATACCAATGATGATGACAGCAGCAGGAACAGTGCCAGCTGCAAAGGTTTTAGTTGTTGGTGCCGGTGTTGCTGGGTTACAAGCAATTGCTACCGCTAAGAGAATGGGAGCGATAGTTTTTGCTACTGATGTAAGAATGGCATCAAAAGAACAGGTTGAAAGTTTAGGTGGTAAATTTTTAACTGTTGAAGGTTCAGAAAATTTAGAAACTGAAGGAGGTTACGCAAAAGAAGCTACTGAAGATTTTAAGCAAAAACAAGAAGAGCTTTTATCTGAAACCCTAAAAAAAATTGATATAGTAATTTGTACAGCCTTAATACCAGGTAAAAAAGCTCCTTTGATAATTAAAGATAAAATGATTGAAAATATGCAATCAGGATCAGTAATTTATGATCTGGCAGCAATTCAAGGGGGAAATACCGCATTTACAGAGGTAGATAAAATTATTGAAAAAAATGGAATAAAAATAATGGGTGAGAGTAATATTTTAAATAAGTTACCTGTTTCTGCTTCAAACTTGTATGCCAAAAATGTATTAAATTTCGTTGATAATTTAATCGACAAAGATACGAAAAAAATAAATATTAATTTAGAAGACGAAATTATAGAAAAAACTTTAATAAAGTAATTTATGGAAATAGATCCTTTAATATTTAGATTAAGTATATTCATCCTCTCCATATTTGTAGGATATTATGTTGTATGGAGTGTTACACCGTCTTTACACACACCTTTAATGTCAGTCACAAATGCAATTTCCTCTGTCATTATTGTCGGAGCTATTATTGCAGGTTTATCAGGAAATTCAGATAGCGTTTTTAATACTTCAAGTATATTTGGTTTTTTAGCTATAGCACTTGCCGCAATTAATATTTTTGGCGGATTTCTTGTAACTCAAAGAATGTTGGCAATGTACAAAAAAAAGAAAAAGGATAAATAAAAATGATATCTGCAAACTTATCTGCGATTTTTTATTTAGTATCAGGTGTCTTGTTCATTCTAGCTCTTAGAGGCCTGTCTTCACCTGAAACATCTAGACAAGGTAATTTGTTTGGTATTTTAGGAATGATTATTGCTATTACAGTAACATTTTTATCGACAGGTAATTTTTCTACTGGATTTATATTTGTACTAATATTTATTCTAGCAGGTGGATCAATTGGTGCTTTTATAGCTTACAAAATACCAATGACAGCTATGCCAGAATTAGTAGCTGGTTTTCATAGTTTAGTTGGACTTGCTGCTGTCTTTGTAGCAATTTCTGCTTTTTTAAATCCTGAAGCTTTTAATTTAGGTACACCAGGAAATATAAAACTTGGTAGTTTGATTGAAATGTCTATTGGTGCTGCAGTTGGAGCTGTAACATTTTCAGGGTCAGTTATTGCTTTCTTAAAATTACAAGGAATAATGTCTGGATCTCCAATTACATTTAAAGGGCAACATCCTCTAAATGCAATTATATTGATATCAATAGTTGTTTTAATTTATTTATTGTGTTCAACACAATCGTCTAATTTATTTTGGATACTATTAGCTGTTTCTTTTTTAATTGGTTTTCTTTTAATTATACCAATTGGTGGAGCAGATATGCCTGTCGTAATCTCTATGCTTAACTCGTATTCTGGTTGGGCTGCAGCAGGTATTGGTTTCACTTTGGAAAATACAGCATTAATTATAACAGGTGCACTTGTTGGATCATCAGGTGCTATTTTATCTTATATTATGTGTAAAGGAATGAATCGTTCTTTCTTTAATGTTATTTTGGGTGGATTTGGTGCAACAGAAAATGCTTTAAGTAGTTCTACTAAAGAACAAAGACCGGTCAAAAGCGGTAATGCTGATGATGCAGCTTTTTTAATGAAAAATGCTTCATCAGTAATAATTGTTCCTGGCTATGGAATGGCAGTTGCACAAGCTCAACATGCTTTAAGAGAAATGGTAGATACACTAAAGAAAAATGATATTAAAGTTTCATATGCTATCCACCCTGTTGCTGGTAGGATGCCTGGGCATATGAATGTATTATTAGCAGAAGCAAATGTTCCTTATGATGAGGTATTTGAATTAGAGGAAATAAATAACGATTTTGCTAATGCGGATGTAGCATTTGTGATTGGAGCAAATGACGTTACCAATCCAGTAGCAAAAACTGATCCACAAAGTCCTATTTTTGGTATGCCAGTTTTAGACGTAGAGAAATGTAAATCTGTTCTTTTTGTTAAAAGAAGTTTATCCCCTGGCTACGCTGGAATAGATAATGATCTTTTTTATAAAGAAAACACATTAATGCTATTTGCAGATGCTAAAAAAATGACAGAAGATATAACAAAAAATCTATAGGAGTTATTTTGAATACAAAAATATTCTGTGACATTGCAGAACTTAAAACTATTAAAAAGTTTAATAAAAAAAAAATTGTTAAAGGTTTCACGACCAACCCCTCATTAATGAGAAAAGCAGGTGCTAAAGATTACAAAAGTTACTCAAAAAAAATTCTAAATATTTGTAAAAATAAACCAGTATCTTTAGAGGTTTTTGCTGATGAATATTCTGAAATTAAAAAGCAAGCAATTGAAATAAATAAGTGGGGTAAAAATATTTTTGTAAAGATACCTGTAGTTAATTCAAAAGGAAAATTTATGGGTAATGTTATTCGTGATTTAAATAAAAAAAATGTTAAACTTAATATAACGGCAGTATATACTGCTCAACAGACCAAAAAAATTTTAAATAAAATAAATAAAAAAACTAAAGTAATAATTTCTATTTTTGCAGGTAGATCTGCTGATACAGGGAAAGACCCAGTCCCAGAATTTAAAAAAAGTATTTTAATAGCAAAAAAATATAAAAATGTTGAAATACTTTGGGCCAGTGTTAGAGAACCGTATAATTACCTTCAATCAAAACAACTTGGATGTCATATTATTACAATACCTCCATCAATTATTGAGAAAATTGAAAAATTTGGTCAAAAATCATTTCAAAAATTAACAATTGAAACTGTTAAAGCTTTTTTGAACGATAGTACTAAATCAAATTTTAAGATTTAATTTTTTTTAATATAAGAAACCATAATAGTATAGTTTAACCAAAATAAACTTGAGGAATAAGTAGAGAAAAAACTACCTGAGGGTAATAATGGTAATATTGACACTAAAATATACAAAATTGTGGCCAGTTGAAAAAAGTTTTTGTGAATTAAGTAATTCTTTATACTTAGATATAAAGAAATTGTAATAAAAATTATAAAAACTATATAGCCAAATAAACCAGTTTCAGACAAAAATTCGAAATGTATTTGATGAGGGTGAGTTGTATTTCTCTCATCGGTCCATTTATATTCTTCGTTCTTATATTTTTCTTTTGCACTTTCATTTCTAAAATGTTTGATACCTATGCCAAAATATGGATTTTCTAGAAAAATTTTATAAGCGGCATTATAATGTGCTCCATACTTAGTCCACTTAATAAAATTAATTATATTTTCTTTTGTTTCGATAAAAATATTTTGGGAGTCTTTTTTATGTAATTCTTTAGTTTCTGATTTAAAATTTTTAATTTGTTGTAAATAATATCTATATTTTATATCTTGATTAAAGTTTAAAGATAAAAATAAGATACAAATAATAGCAACACTACTCAAAATTTTTAGCTTAACAGTTGATTGTATAGTGTAAGATAATAAAAAAATTGAAATTATTAAAAATTTAATAAAATTTGATCTTTCTCCTATTAAAAAAGACAATGAAATTAAAAATATGATTAAAAGAGTTAATTTTAAATTAAAATTTTTTTTTATAAATTTAGCAATTGTTGCGACATATATTGTTGCAAAACATAAAAAAAAAGACCCAACTATCAACTCGTCACCAAAAAAACTAGCAATTCTTCCTGGAATAATCGACTTTATACCTATCGTATTATAGCCAAAAATTATTTCAAATAAAATATCTATAATCAGAATTGAAAATAAAATTGCCCAACTTCCAAATAAAATATTTTCGAAATAATCATCATATTTATTTATCATTTTTCTAAAAAATAGAACCAGGGAAATAACTACTAAAATTTTAAGAACTCTTGGCAATGAAATAATTGGATCTATACTAAAGTTTAAATTTATTAATAAAGAAAAAAAGAAAAATACAAGCAACAAGAATATCTTATTTTTCATGAAGGAAAAATTTTTATTTAAAGAGAGATCAATTAAAAAAACTATAAAGATAAATAAAAAATTAATATTTATAATTAAATTTCCTAAAATCAAACTTACTGGAAAAAATATAATTAAAATTAAAAATAATTTTTCAGTAATTTGAATTTTATTATAAAAATTTGTTATGTATTTAGCCATGATTGGTTGCGGGGGACGGATTTGAACCGCCGACCTTCAGGTTATGAGCCTGACGAGCTACCAGACTGCTCCACCCCGCGTTATACTTAAATTCTATTTTTAAGTTTATTTAATTTTTTTACTCTTTTTATATTTTCTTGAAGAATTCTTTTTTTCTTTTCTGATGGTTTTTCATAGGTATTTTTTAATTTTATTACCTTAAAAAACCCATCCCTCTGAAGTTTTCTTTTTAAAACTCTGAGTGCCTGTTCAACATTATTATCTTTAACCTCGATTTTAATAACTACCTCCAAAAAGCAGCTTAAATATCACTTTTACAATTTTATGTCCATTTATTTTATTCATCAAATAATATCAGTTGTTTGCTTAGACTTTTCTTTTTGTTTTTTTTCCCTTTTTATCCTCCTGTCAGCTTTTTCTAGAGCATCTAGTAATTCTTTTTGGCTAAATAAATTAAGTGCAACAGGGTCTTTAGGATTAAGATTGTTATAATTCCAATAACTTTTATTTCTAATTGATGTAACTGAGTTTTTAGTAATTCCTACTAATTTTGCAATTTGAGAATCCTTAAGAATATTATGGTTTTTTAAAAGCCATAATGCAGAATCTGGTTTATCTTGTCTTTTTGATAGCGGAATATATTTTTTAATTTTTTTTTCACTATTTGATATTTCAATATCAGTATTTTTAATTTGCAGAGGTCTATTTTCATCTTTTGATGATAAATCTATCTCCTCTCTTGATAATTGACCAGAGATGATAGGATTATAGGCTTTAATTTCTTTAGCTACTTCGCCATCTGCAATGCCTTGAATCTCAACTTCGTGCATATTACAAAAATCAGCTATTTGTTTAAAAGTTAAAGTAGTATTTTCTATTAACCAAACAGCTGTTGCCATTGGCATTAGTGGTGCGTTTGGCATTTAGTTTTTCTTTTCTGATTTGAAATTTTGAAATTTTTTATTAAATTTACTAATTCGACCCTTATCCATTAACTTTTGTTTTCCACCAGTCCATGCAGCATGTGACTTGGGGTCAATTTCTAACTTTAATATATCTCCCTCACTTCCCCAAGTTGATTTTGTATCAAATTGAGTACCATCAGTCATCTCTACTTTAATTGAATGGTAGTTTGGGTGTATATTTTTTTTCATAACGTGACTTATAGCAAAAGAATTTTAGAACACAATTAAAAGTTACTTAAATTTTCAAGCATTTTTTCACTTATAGAACTACTTGAAGCCCTAATATTAATATTATTATTATTAAATTTGATTACATCATTAACAATCCCACCCGCTTCTTTAACCATCAAATAGCCAGCTGCTACATCCCAAATATTTAATTTATTTTGAAAAAAACCATCTAACCTTCCTGAAGCTACATAGGCCATATCTAAGGCTGAGGAACCACTACATCTCATATTCAAACTACTAAATTTTACTCCCTCTTGATTACTTGAAAATAAACAATCATCTAATTTATTTTTACTTGATACTCTTAGCCTTTGATTATTTAAATAAACACCCTTATTTTTTTCAGCAAAAAACATTTCGTCTTTTATTGGATCAAAAATTAAACTACTTACAATTTCTTTTTTTGACTGAAGAGCAATACAAATTGCAAAATGAGGTATACCGTGAAGAAAATTATTAGTTCCATCAATTGGGTCTATGATCCAAATATTCTCTTTATCATTATTTCTAATTTCACCAATTTCCTCTGAGAGAAAAGAGTAATTTTTTTTTACCTTTGACAGTTCGTCAATTAAAATTTTTTCTACATTCTTATCAGTTTTTGTTACAAAATCGCGAGGGCCTTTTCTTGAAACTTGTAATTTTTCTATTTCTCCAAAATCTCTTATCAAAGATTTTGATGCTTTTTCTGTAGCCTTGATCATCAAGTTTAGATTTGAGGATATAGAAATCATATATTTATAATTTTTTTACGTATTCTAAGTTTCTTGTATCAACTATAATTTCATCTCCTGTCTCAATAAAAGGTGGTACCTGAATATTTAGTCCATTAATCAGAGTTGCGGGTTTGTATGATGATGAAACGGTTTGCCCTTTAAGTGCAGCATCTGTAGTTTCTATTTTACTTTTTACTTGATTAGGTAGCTCTATTGAAATTGGATTTTCATTGTAAAAACTAACTATAACTTCAAGATTTTCTGTTAATAGTCTTCCTTTTTCTCCAACGATTTCTTTTTTTATTTCAATCTGTTCAAAGGTTTTAGGCTCCATAAAAAAATATTTATTTTCATCTTCATAAAGAAAATTGAAATTTTTTTCATCTAAGGAAGCTTTTTCAACAGTTTCGCTTGACCTGAATCTTTCATTCAATTTTGTACTTTTGCCAAAACTTTTCATTTCAACTTGTGCAAAAGCACCACCTTTGCCGGGTTTTACATGCTGGGTTTTAAGCACTAGCCATAAATTATTTTTATATTCAAGAAGCATTCCTACTCTAATTTCACCAGCATTTATTTTCATTTAATTCTTTTTATAGCATCTAACGGTTTATAATTTTTATTTTTCCAAATGTAGCCTGAAATAGCTAAAAAATTAGCATTGTTCAATAAAAGTTTTTTATAATTTTTAGAATTTATTCCACCAATTGCAATTATTGGAGTTTTAGTAAACTTTTTTACTCTTTGTAAAATTTTTAGTTCTGCAAT
>CACPCX010000020.1 GCA_902632545.1 uncultured Pelagibacteraceae bacterium | reverse complement strand
TATAATCAATTTCATTTTTAATAAATAAGTCACGAATCTTTTTTCCTTTAGCAATAACATCTGGTTCGTAAATTTTATTCCAGTAAATTGAAAGTTTATCTTTTTTATTAAATTTAGAAAAAATTTCCAATTCATCACCTTTTACTATTTCTAGATTAATTTTGTAATCCGATAAATCTTTTTTTAAAGTTTCTAGAGATTTGAAAACCCACCATTTCTGAGCCTCTCTTTTATTGTCGAAATCATTTTTATTATAAATATATAACGCAATTACAGTATCATGATTTTGTGTTGCAAAAGATAGGGCTGGATTGTTTTCAATCCTAAAATCTTCTCTTATCCAAAAAATACCCTTATTATTCATCTTATTAATTTTGGTTGATTAATTTTTGATACATTTCTTGGTCAGTATCTCCTTCACATCCAAAAACTAAAACATTAGATTTTTTGTTGAGATTTAATTTTTCTTTAATAGCTTGATCTTCACAACTAGTAATCAAACTAATAACACCAGGTGCCGAATTTTCCCCTGCAATTATTTTGTCATTACTAAAGCTTGAATTCCCAAGTAATTTCATAGTTTTTGCGATATCATCATCTGGTAAACTCACACAATGTTTAACTGAATTTTTGAGTATTTCCCATGGGACTAATGATACCTCACCACAAGACATACCTCCCATTAAACTCTCTCTTTTAATATCTATTTTTTCTATTTTCCCAGTTTTAATACTTTCCATTACGCACGCAGCACTGTCTGGTTCAACAACTATAATCTTTGGAACATAGCTTAAATATCTTGCGATACCTGCAACCATGGCAGCGGCCATCCCCCCAACACCGGCCTGTAAAATGACGTGAGTTATTTTCTCTTCTTGGATTTGATCAGCTATCTCTTTCATCATTACTGTATAACCTGCCATTGTATACTTAGGGACAATCATATAGTCTTTCCATGCAACATCTTGAACTATTTGCCAATTGTTTTCAGTAGACTGTTTTATACATTCCAACAAAGATTTTTCATAATTACCTTTTACTTTTACTACGTCTGCTCCAAGATCGGACATAGCTTTACCTCTTGCATCACTTACAAATTCACTAATAAATATTTTACATTTTAATCCTAATCTTCTAGCTCCCCAGGCAACAGATCTTCCGTGATTACCAGCTGTAGCTGTCGCCACAACTAGGTCTTTGTTTCCTTTAGTGACTTTTTCTACCGCATAAGCTCCACCTAGAGCTTTAAAAGATTTTAAATCAAATCTTTTATTTTCATCTTTGTAAAAAATTTTGTTTAAATTTAATTCTTTTGAAAGCTTATTCAAAGATAGCAGAGGAGTAGGGTAGTAATTCTTCCATTTAGAAATACTATTAAAAGCATCATCAATTTCTTTTGAGTTTAATGATTGAAGAATCTCTTTTTTATTGAATGAATAATTTTTATTGTCGATAAATTCACTATATTTCCATTGATGCCCATTGGATAATATTGTCATAGATTAGCAATCTAAAGTATTATCTTTTTCCCACTGCGATACTGGTTTTCTTTTATTAAAATTATTTTTCAATTTAAAATTTTTAATTTCTGAACTTTTTAATTTAATATAGCTTTTAATGACATCTGCACCAAAAGCTTTTGAAAGTGCTTTACTATTTTTAAGCATAATGATTGCTTGATTTATATCATTTGGTAATTTTTTTAAATTAGGATATTTTTTATAATCTTCGTACATATTACAATAAAGAGGTTTTCCTGGATTTAATTTTTTATTAATTCCCTCCAGCCCTGCAGCAATTATACCTGCTTGAAGCAAGTAGGGATTTGCTGAACCATCCATTAATCTTAGTTCAAATCTACCTTTATCTGGGATTCTAATCATATGAGTTCTGTTATTTCCAGTGTACGAAATACTACTTGGAGACCATGTTGCACCAGATTTTGTTGGTGGAGCATTTATTCTTCTATAACTATTAATTGTTGGATTGAAAAAAGCAGAAAGCGCCTGAGTGTTATTCATAATGCCACCTAAAAAATTATAAGCTAGCTTACTTAATCCTAATTGATCTTTATTATCTAAAAATTTATTTGTTTTTCCATTCCATACCGAAACATGAGCATGACAACCATTACCAGTCAAATTACTAAACGGTTTTGGCATAAAAGTTGCTCGTAAACCGTGTTTCTCGGCTAAACTTTTTACCATAAATTTAAAGAAGACATGTCTATCCGCAGTAATTAGAGAATCTGAATAATCCCAGTTCATCTCGAATTGACCATTAGCATCCTCGTGGTCATTTTGGTAAGGTTTCCAACCTATTTCTAACATGCAATCACAAATTTCTTTTATTAAATCATACCTTCTCATCAGAGCGGATTGGTCATAACAAGGTTTAGATTGAATATCTCTTTTATCTGCCAAAGAATGTCCGTCTTCAGATATCAGAAAATATTCACACTCAACACCTGATTTCATTTGAAGTTTCTTTTGTGACATTTTTTTTATCTGCTCTTTAAGCATTATTCTTGGAGAAGCTTTAACAGGTTTACCATCCATGTATAAATCAGAAGCCAACCAACCAATTTCTTTATTCCATGGTAGTTGAATTAGGCTATCAGGATCAGGAACACCAAACATGTCACTGTCAGCAGGTGTCATATCTAGCCATGTCGCGAAACCAGCGAAACCAGCCCCATCTTTCTGCATATCTCCAATTGCTTGAGCTGGAACTAATTTAGATCTTAAAACACCAAAAAGATCGACGAAACTTATCAAAAAATATTTAATTTTTTTAGCTTTTGCTATCTTAGATAAATTTTTTGGCATAATTGATCTTATGAATATTAAAGATTTGTATCAATCACTTTTTTTCTTTTATTCCTGGTATCCAATTGCTTCCTGCCAGAGGAACCCTAGCCATTGCAGCAGCTTCAACAGTTAATGCACACAAATCTTCTGGCTCTAAATTATGTAAACTATTTTTTCCACAAGCTCTAGCAAGTGTTTGTGCCTCTAGTGTCATTACTTTTAGATAATTGGTTAATTTTTTACCAGCTTTAACTGGATCTAATCTTTTCATTAAAGTTGGATTTTGAGTTGATATTCCAGCCGGATCATTTCCCTCATGCCAATCATCATAAGCGCCCGCGGTTGAACCTAGCTTATTATATTCTTTTTCCCATTTTGGATCATTATCGCCTATAGCTATCATTGCAGCACTACCTATTGATACTGCATCTGCACCAAGCGCTAAAGCTTTTGCAACATCTGCACCATTTCTAATACCACCTGATATCACTAATTGTACTTCTCTATGTGCATTTAAATCTTGTAGAGCATCTACTGCAGGCCTAATACAAGCCAAAGTAGGTTGACCAACATTTTCAATGAAAACTTCTTGAGTAGCTGCTGTGCCACCTTGCATTCCATCTAGAACAACTACATCAGCTCCTGCTTTTACTGCTAAAGCAGTATCGTAATACGGTCTTGCACCTGCAATTTTTATGAAGATAGGAACTTTCCACTTTGTAATTTCACGTAATTCTAAAATTTTTATTTTTAAATCGTCAGGACCGGTCCAATCAGGATGTCTACATGCAGATCTTTGATCAACCCCTTTTGGTAAAGTTCTCATTTTTGCAACTCTGTCATTTATTTTTTGACCCAATAACATTCCTCCACCACCAGGCTTTGCACCTTGACCTATAACAACTTCAATCGCATCTGCTTTTCTTAAATCATCTGGGTTCATTCCGTACCTAGAAGGTAATAATTGGTAGACTAAATATTTAGATTGTCCTCTTTCTTCAGGAGTCATTCCCCCATCACCAGTAGTAGTAGAAGTACCAGCAGCACTTGCACCTCTACCAAGAGCTTCTTTTGCAGGACCCGATAATGCACCAAAGCTCATTCCAGCAATAGTGATTGGAATATCCAGCTCTAGAGGCTTTTTTGCAAATTTTGTACCTAGAGTTACATTTGTGGTGCACTTTTCTCTATAACCCTCTAACGGGTATCGAGACATTGAGGCTCCTAAAAATAATAAATCATCAAAGTGGGGAAGTTTTCTTTTAGATCCTCCACCTCTAATATCATAAATACCTGTTGCCGCAGCTCTTCTTATTTCTGAATTTGTATATTCATCAAAAGTCCATGATTGACGAGGATGAGTTTTGTTACTTTTTTTCATATTTAATAGTTAGAAATATTATCTATTTTAAAATTGTATAATTTTTTTGCCGAGCCATATCTTTTAAAACTTTCGGCTTTTTGATTTTTAATATTTGCTCCCTGCAAAAGTAAATTTAATTTTTTTATATGTTTTTTATCCATTTTTTTTTCAACACAATCTGCACCCAGAGATTTAACTTTACCCTTTATATATATGTTTGTTTCATACAAACTATCACCTAATGCCTCACCAGCATCACCACATACCACTAAGTTCCCTGCTTGAGACATGAAACCTGACATATGGCCAACTGAACCTTTAACAACTATATCCACACCTTTCATAGATATCCCACATCTTGAACTAGCATCACCATCAATAATTAAAAGACCTCCATGAGCAGTTGCTCCAGCTGACTGTGATGCATTGCCTTTCACATGTACTTTGCCAGACATCATATTTTCGGCTACACCAGTCCCTACATTACCCTCAATTGTAATGTTTGCTTTTTGATTCATTCCAGCACAATAATATCCAACATGACCTTTAATGTTTATATTTAATTCTTCAGTAAGCCCAGCGCATACAGCATGATTACCTTCAGGATTTATTATAGTAAAATTTCTATCGTTTATTTTTCTATCTATACTTTGAAGTTGTTCATTTACTTTTCTTAACTTTAATTTTTTTAAATCTAATTTCATTAATTTCCCCAAGAATACACAATACCAGGTTCTGGCTCAAAAATTTTTGCATTGTTAACATCAGGAAGATGAGCCATCGCCTGAAATTCAGATGCGATAGCAACATAATTTTTTGTTTCAGCGATGACTGCAGGCTTACATGCAATCTCATCTCTTACTACTGCAAATCCCTTTCTCGTTCCCGCTATAAATGTATAAAAACCATCTAGGTCTTTTAGGCCAGAAACAAGAGTATTTTTTAGGGAATTATTGTTTGCAAGACTATTAGAAACATAACCGGCAGCAACTTCAGTATCGTTTTCAGAAGTAAAAGTATTTCCTTTCTTCTTAAGTTCTCTTCTCAAGTTATTATGATTAGATAAAGAACCATTATGAACTAAACATTCATCTTCTCCAGTTGAATAAGGATGAGAGCCATCAGTGGTAATTGCACTCTCTGTTGCCATTCTAGTGTGACCAATACCATGTGTACCACTAAAATTTTCTAAATTAAATTTTTTAACAACATCTTTTGGATTACCAACTTGTTTAAAAATTTCAATAGAACGTCCATATCCAACAATTGAAACTTCAGGGAATTCTTTATTAATAAATTTAATAAATTTTTTTGGTATTTCTGGTGTTTTTACAATTATATGATCAGAGTATTGATTTAATTTTAAATTTCTAATTTTTTTTGAAATATCTTTTTTAAATTTAGTAAAATCTAAATTATTGATACACAAAGAATATTTATATTCCTTTTTGTCTGAATTTTTATATATAGCAAATCCTGCACTATCTGGTCCTCTAGACTCCATGTTGTTAAGCATACCCGATAACATTTTACCTAAATTTTTCTCAAATTTTTTTGTTTTCAAATATATTCCAACAATTCCACACATAGGTTTTAGAGTTTTAATTAATTAACGATAAAAAGAATTCTTTATAATAGATAAGATTTACAACTACAATGATGATAATAGCCGCTATCACTCCGTACTTAGCTTTTGGAAAAGCTACTCCTCTCATTTTAGAAGGCCTTAGTTCCTCGTTATCTTTGTCATCCATATTTTTTCTAAAAAAAAAGGGCGCCACAATTAAGTAGCGCCCAAATTTATTTTTTAATTACCAATCGGTAATATTGCTTTTATGGTCGTTAGCACCATGTCTTTTTCTAGCTAGTCTATCAAGTTCTTCACTTTCAGATTTAGCTGTTAAAATATGCCAACCTACCCATAAAATTATAGCCAGTATAACAAGTATACCTTCACTAGATCCAGCACCAGGATAAACAGCACCAGCAACCTCTTCGGCTGGTTTGTTAAGGTGATCTATCCAGTTTGTAACTGTAGCCATATATTACTCTCCTTTACCTGGTTGAGGACGCAACTGCTTTTTCGTCTTCTTTAGCAGTCTCCATTATTTCATAATCTAGTCCAGCTATCTCAACTTCACGAGGGATTCTTAATTTACCCATACCATGAAGAACTCTAGCTATGACATAGCCCGGTATTAGTCCAAGAACAACGAACATTATTAATGCACCGATGAATTGACCTAATGGGTTTATTGATGCGTAAGTAGTTCCGTCCCACATAGCGCCAACACTGTAACCAGAAGCTGGGTAACCATTTAAGACAAATCCACAAATCACAAGACCAATAAATCCAGCATAACCGTGTACTGCAACCGCACCAACTGCATCATCAATTTTGAACTTACGCTCAACCCAGTAATGTAGTTTATATGAAATTACAACACCGATCATACCAATGATCATTGCTTGAATTGGATGATATAAATCATTTCCAGCTGAAGCACATATGATACCTGCTAGTCCACTAGAGTATGTCCAGAAAGGATCACCTTTAGCAATCCAATAACCAGCTAATAATCCTCCTGATAATGACATCAAGAAGTTAAAAGTTATACCACTAAGTGTAGTAGGGGTTACGTATATGTTTGTAGCTGTCCAATAACTTATGCCTTCCATCCCATATTCGGGTCCAAGGTCAAAGATTGGTATATTACATGCTGCGTAAAATCCCCAGAAGCCAGTATAAATTAGAAATAATCCAATTGTTACTAGCCAAGGATTTCTCGGCCCAATGTTTCTTGGTTCACCACTTGATGAAAATTTTCCAATTCGTGGTCCTAAAACCATCAGAACACCCAACGCAAATCCACCTGCAATTGCATGAATTACACCTGATGCATAAGCATCATGATATCCTAAAAGTTTTAACATCCAGCCATCAAAGTGCCATCCCCAGGCTGCATCTATTACCCAGAATACAGATCCAATTGCAATTGCTAAAATTCCAAATGCAAAAGTTGTTATTCTTTCAATAATAGCCCCTGACACGATAGAAGCAGCAGTCCATGAGAATAATAAAAATGCAGCCCAGAAGACACCAGAAATATGGTCTCCTAGATTTACAGCCATTAAATCACTTGTTGCCGTATACCATGTTGCACTAAATGCGGACTCGTCTGTAATGAGAGCGGTGCTTTCATTCATTATTGATGGTGCTAAACCCGGTCCTGTAGGAAAAGCCCAATATATCCACCAACCAAATAAAAACCACGTTACTGTTACCAAGGGTATCAGCATAGTATTTTTCATAAGAGTATGTTGATGGTGTTTGTATCGAGAAGCTCCAACTTCATACATACAGAAACCGACGTGAATTAAAAACATCAGCACCACTGTTACCCAGTAGTAAAACTCTGTAAATATGGTTGTAAGAGCAGCCAACTGATCAGTCATATTCTCTCTCCATATTAGTTTATTAGAATCCTATAAAATTAATTGATTCGATACAAATATAAAAAAGGACTAAAAACCTTTATGCGCAATAAGTTTTAAAAAATTATCAACTATTGATTGTAAATTTAAAATTTTAAGTATGCTTTTTTCAAATCAACAAGAGGGTGCTTTGGAGACATTTGAAACTTAACTAAAAGCTCTCTTGCAATCATGTCTCTATCTTGTTGGTTGTTTGGAAGTTTAATTGATGCTGGAATAGTAACCCAACCATTTGCATTTCTACAAAATACTGCAGGTCTATCTTCTTCATATCCCATATGAACATCCTCTAGCCAGTTTAAGTCATCCCATCCCATTGCCTCTATATATTTTTTCAGAAATGGTGTGATTTTGTTGTAGTCAGGTAAAAGGTTAACATCATACCGGTAACCAATCGATTGACCGATCATTTTTTCTCTAGCTGTTTCTGCTTTTTTTCCTAATTGACCTTTAATCTCTTTATCTTTTCCTTTAACTAACTTTTTACCCTTTTTTTTTGCCATAGTTATTAACCTTATATTTTATGATAATTATCAACTCCAACTGTATAGTTAGTTCCCGCAAGTGGAACTTTTGCTAATGCTGAAGCTTCGGATGTTAGTGCAGCTAAATCCTCAGGCTCTAGCGAGTGGATATTTGTTTTACCACAAGCTCTAGCTAAAAGTTGAGCTTCTAAAGTCATTGAATGAAGATAGTTGTAAACTCTCAGTGCAGCATCATCTGGATTTAACCTTGCTCTCAATTTTGGATCTTGAGTAGCAACACCTACTGGACATCTTCCAGTATGGCAGTGATAACACTCTCCAGCTTTTACTCCCATTTCTTTTTCAAAGTTTGCTTCTGGAATATCCTTATTACAATTTAGTGCAATCATTGATCCAGTTCCAATAGCTATTGCATCAGCTCCAAGAGCTAAAGCTTTTGCCATGTCAGCACCATCTCTTACACCACCAGCATAAATTAATGTTACTTTTCCTGTTTTACCCACATCGTCAATTGCTCTTCTTGCTTCTCTAATTGCAGCTATACCAGGAATTCCAGTATTTGCAGCGGCGATATGAGGACCTGCTCCAGTAGAACCTTCCATTCCATCTAAATAAATAGAGTCAGGATCACATTTAGCGGCCATACGCACATCATCATAAACTTTTGATGCTCCAAGCTTTAATTGAATTGGTACTTTATTTTTAGTTAATTGTCTTAGCTCTTCTACTTTTAAAGCTAAATCGTCTGGACCTAACCAGTCTGGGTGTCTAGCAGGAGATCGTTGATCAATACCAGATGGTAAAGATCTCATCTCAGCAACTTGGTCAGTTACTTTTTGGCCCATTAAGTGACCACCCATTCCAACTTTTTGTCCCTGTCCAATAAATACTTCAATTCCATCAGCTAATTGTGCGTGATGAGGATTAAAACCATATCTTGATTGAATACATTGGTAGTACCATTTTTCAGAATATCTTCTCTCATCAGGTATCATTCCACCTTCTCCAGAACATGTTGCACTACCAGCCATTGTTGCTCCTCTTGCTAAAGCAGTTTTTGCTTCATAAGAAAGTGCTCCAAAGCTCATCCCAGTTATGTAAACAGGGATTTCTAGTTCGATTGGATTTTCACATCTTGGACCAATTACAGTTTTAGTTTCACATTTTTCTCTGTAACCTTCGATTACAAATCTTGTCAATGTTCCTGGTAAGAAAACTAAATCATCAAATGTAGGAATTTTTTTCATTAGCGCCATACCACGCATTCTGTATCTTCCTAATTGAGATTTAATATGAATATCGTCGATTACTTCTGGAGTAAAAATAGCATTATGTCCTAATAAACTTTTATTTCTTTTACCCTCTTCATGCGCATGAACGTCAGCTTTTCCACCAACGCCTTTTCCATTTTTTTTAATTTTTTTTGACTTTTTCTTAGGCATTAAATTGCTCCCTTCTTCTCTGTAGGTTCCAAGTTATCATAATTCCAAAGTTTTTTACCCGCTACAATTTTTTTCATTTTACTTACATCAAAATTTTCACCAATTTCAGCAACTTTTAATTTTCTTTTTAACCAATCTTGGTCGCTAGATGTTAATTCT
Source organism: uncultured Pelagibacteraceae bacterium (assembly GCA_902632545.1). Lineage (GTDB taxonomy): Bacteria > Pseudomonadota > Alphaproteobacteria > Pelagibacterales > Pelagibacteraceae > Pelagibacter. Next base: position 1,527 of record CACPCX010000020.1, on the reverse strand, counting down.
GAATCTACTGCATCACTACCATATGATCCTATTTCGCCACCTACGAAAATTGTCCCATCATACATAGAGTCCCCAAGGTTAATTCCAACATCTCCAAGAATAATTATTCTTCCTCTTTGCATCATGAAACCTGTAAAGGCACCAGCATCTCCACCTATTATAATGGTACCACCTTTCATATCGATACCAGTTCTCGCTCCAACGCTTCCTTTGCAAATTAGGTCTCCACCCCTTATAGCAGCTCCAAAGCATGATCCTGCATTCTTTTCAATCACAACTTTTCCAGCCATTAAGTTTTCTGCACAAGACCATCCAACTCTACCATTAATTCTTACTATTGGACCATCACATGATCCCATTCCAAAATACCCTAAGCTTCCCTCAAAAATTAGGTTCAATTTATTTAGAATACCAACACCAAGACTATGCTTTCCTTGAGGGTTTTTTATTACAATAGTCCCATATCCTTGGCTCATTAAATTGTCTATTTCCTTATTTGCTTCAGGAGCAGTCATATCTTTTACATCCAAATCAGTTCTTTTATTAAAATCAACATCATAAGTTCCAAAATAATAAAAGTTCTCAGCTTCGTCTGGATTAAAAAATTTCTGTTGGGTTCTACCTGTAAGTACCTCAGTGTGCATACCCATCGCTTGGGCTTTAGTTTTTTTAGTAACGTCTTTTAAATTCGCCATACTTTAACCTCCCCATCAAATGGATCGTAAGTATCAATTTCTTGTGGAAGCACTGATCTTATAGCAATTTCTTCTGACCCCATTGCCACTAAATCATCTGACTCATACAAAACTAAAGGTTTTGCTGCCATTGTGTCTTTTGCCATACCCAAAGAGTCTTTTGTTGCGACAAAATATGTAAATACACCATCAAGACCAGTTAAAGAATCTTTCATCCCTTCTTCTAGAGATGCTCCCTCTCTCATTTTTTGAGCAATATAAACTGCAATAAGTTCTGAATCGCACTCAGACATAAATCTCATTCCTTTATTTTCTAAGGCTCTTCTATTGTTCCAATAATTTGTTAATTGTCCATTATGAACAACAGAAACATCACTAAAAGGGTATCCCCAAAATGGGTGTGCAGATTTGATATCAACACCTGACTCTGTTGCCATCCTTGCATGTCCTATTGCGTGAGTTCCAACAAGCTTATCTAGAGAATATCTGTCACAAACTGCTTTAGCATTTCCAAGATCCTTAATAACCTCTAAAGATTTACCCATAGATAGAATTTCTACACCTGGAATACTTTCAATAGTTTGAGAAAAATTAAGAAGGTCTTTTACATCATAATCGATTTCATATCTTAAAGAGTAAGGCAAAGTTCTTTCTTCTTTAACCACTTTAGCCCCTAATTCAGCTAAAGTTTGGTCTACTATCTTTTTTCTTTCATCATAAACAGACACATCTTCCATGACTGATGAAGATCCTTCTCCAACATTTTCTCCAACCTTAAAACGCATGATAAAATGCTTGCCATCCGTATCACCGTATAAGGCATATCCTGTTG
>CACPCX010000019.1 GCA_902632545.1 uncultured Pelagibacteraceae bacterium | reverse complement strand
AAAATTTTAAAGCCTCGGAATTATCTTGATTTCCAAATGCAACAATTCCAGAAAAGTAATTTGATAAATCTCTTGAGTTGAAATCATTAAAAGAAGCACTTTTAGAATACAAAGGTGTCTGATAAGATATGAATATTATAAGTACTAATTTAAGAATTTTTAGGAACATAAGACCATACTATGACTAAAAAAGTGATAAATCAAAATACCAAATTAAACCAAGAACTTATAAATACAATTGAACCAAAATTTATATTCTCTGATAAGCCAATAAATAGATTTAGTGTTTTAGAAACGGACGATGGTACTCAGCAAAATAATAAAGAAGAATTGCTTAAAAATTTAAAAGATCAAATAAATTCAATTGAAAATTGTAAATTGAAAGAAAATTCAAACAAAAATATTTTAGGTGAAGGAAATATAAATAGTCCTTTAATGTTAATTGGAGAGGCTCCTGGGGCTGAGGAAGAAAAATTGGGCGTCCCATTTAGAGGTGAAGTTGGCGAACTTCTTAATAAAATGCTTATAGCTATCAATATTAAGAGAGAAAGCATTTACACTAGTTATGCAATCAATTTTAGACCACCTGATGACAGAAAACCAACCTCTACCGAAATTAAAAGATACTCAGTATTTTTGAAAGAGCATATCTCAATTGTAAACCCAAAAATTATTGTATTGATGGGTAGTTCAGCAATGGAGGCTATAACAGGAATAAGTGAAAAAATATCTGCTGAAAGAGGACATTGGAAAGAAGTTATTTTAAAAAATAAAACATTCCCCTTAATAATAACTTTTAATCCATCTTATCTCATCCGTTTTCCAGAGAATAAAAAACACTCATGGGAAGATTTAAAGAAAATTAGAGACAAAATTAAAGATATGAAGTTGAAAGTTTGATGAAGATAATTGCTGGGGTTGATGAGGTTGGTAGAGGAAGCTTAATTGGGCCTGTTTACGCTTCAGCAGTAATTTTAAAAAATTCAATTAATCCAAAATTATTAAAGGACTCAAAATCATTAAGTAAAAAAGAGAGAGAAAATCTAAGTAGTTATATAAAAAAAAATTCTATATGGTCTATAGGCAAAGCTTCTGTCAAAGAAATAGAAAAGCTGAATATTCTAAAAGCAAGTTTGCTAGCTATGAAAAGAGCTATCAAAAAACTTAAGAAAAAACCAACACACGTTCTGATTGATGGAAACAAAACACCAGAATTAGAAAATTATAATTTAAAATCAGTGGTTAAAGGAGATAAAAAAGTTCCATCTATTTCAGCAGCTTCTATAATTGCAAAAGTATCAAGGGATAAGTTTATAACCGCCTTATCAAAAAAAAATAAAGGTTACGATTGGCATAAAAACTCTGGGTATGGAACAAAAAAACACCTAAAAGCTTTGAAAAAATTAGGTATCACCAAACATCATAGAAAAACTTTTTCACCAATATCAAAAATAAATTAATACTACATCTAGTTACCACCTAATTTAGAAACACTAATCGAATCCAAATTTTTCAATCTGAAGTTGACCGTAGAATCCATTTGGAGTCTAATTAATTTTTACAAATGAAAATTGATTTCAAAAATAAAATAATTAATGGAGATAGTCTTGAAGAATTAAAAAAAATTCCACGTGAAACTTTTGATTTAATTTTTGCTGATCCCCCTTACAATTTACAATTAAAAAGTGAATTAACTAGACCGGATAGATCAAAGGTAAATGCGGTAAATGATAAGTGGGATCAATTTGAAAATTTTAAAAAATATGATGATTTCACTTATGAATGGCTTAATGAATGTAAAAGAATTTTAAAAAAAGATGGAGCTATTTGGGTTATAGGAAGCTACCACAATATTTTTAGAGTTGGCACAGCAATCCAAAATTTAGGATACTGGATTTTAAATGATGTCATTTGGAATAAAAATAATCCAATGCCAAACTTTAGAGGAACACGTTTTACTAATGCTCATGAAACTTTGATATGGGCATCTAAAAGTGAAAAATCAAAATACACATTCAATTATCAATCTTTAAAATGTTTAAATGATGATTTGCAAATGAGATCGAATTGGGATCTTCCAATATGCAATGGTTCAGAAAGACTTAAAAAAGATGGAAAAAAAATTCACTCTACACAAAAACCAGAAGCACTATTACATAGAATTTTACTAGCTACATCTAATAGAAATGACCTAATACTTGATCCTTTTTTAGGATCAGGAACAACAGCTACAGTAGCAAAAAAACTAGGAAGAAATTATTTTGGAATAGAAAAAGAAAAAAATTATTTTAAAGCTGCTGAGCAACGATTAAAGAATACAAAGCCTATAGAGGACGATTTGTTAGACACGCTAAAAAATAATAGATCAAAACCAAGAATTCCTTTTGGTTCATTAGTAGAACTTGGAATAATTAAACCTGGAACTCATATTTTTGACAATAAGAAAAAAATAACAGCCAGAATTATGGTTGATGGTAGTATAAAACATAGTCAAGCAGAGGGTTCTATACACAAAGTTGCAGCTACTATTTTAGGAGCTGAAAGTTGCAATGGATGGACTTTTTGGCACTGTGATATCAATGGAAGAACTTATCCAATAGATTATCTAAGACAAAGATTAATTTCTAAAAACTAATTTTTATAGATTTTACCTAAATAACTTTCTAAAAAATTTTCATTTTTAACTAAATATTTCATTAAAATATTTCTAAAAAAAGTCATCACTGGATTTGATAGATGAAAAGCAAATTGATTAAAATTAGATCTACGATTAATCATTTTTACTCTTTTTGTTCTCATATTAAAAAAATTATTATTATTTAATATACTTTCATGTAACTCATGAGCTCCTTCAATTGATTGTGAAGCACCCTGAGCAAATGAGGGAGGAAACGCAAAAAAAGCATCACCTACTAAAAATGTGTTATTAGGTGGTTTGATAAAATTTTTACTTATGAAAACTGGAAATAATTTAATATTTTGGATTTTTTCAATAATCCTTGGTGAGATTTTTTGAGATAATTTGTTTTTAATATTTTCTATAAAATAATTTTCGTTAAAAAGTTTATGATTTTTTTGCTCATCTAAATTTAATTTGTATTTTAATATTCCAATAAAGTTTAAATTTTCATCTTTATCTAAGGGATAAACTACGTAGTGAAAATCTGATCCTAAAAATAATGAAACATTTTCATCGCATATATTATGGAGAATTTCTTTTGAAATATTGCCCCTAATAGCGATAGAATTGTCAAAAATCGCATTTGAATTATTTCCTGAAATTAATGACTTGCCTTTAGAAAATACTCCATCAGAAATAATTAAATAATCGCATGTTTTTTTGTCCAAATTAGCAAATGTGAGATTTGTAGTATCCTTTCCATATTCTATTTGATTAATACTATAATTATATTTGATTATTTCATCTCCAAGTCCATCTATCAAAAACTTAAGTAATTTTGATCTTTTTAATGTGGTGTATTTACAATTTTCTAAATTAAATTTTGAAATTTCTAAGTCACAAATTTTTTTTGAATTTTTAAGATCATAAAAATCAATTTTCTTTGGATGAAACTTTTCCTCTTCTGTCAAAGAATTAAAGCCTATTTGATTTAAAAGCTCTACGCTATTTACAGATAACTGTATTCCATAACCCTCATTAATTTCAATTGAATCTTTTTTTTCATAAATCGTGACTTTATAGTCTTTATTATTTTTTAATAAATTAGCTAAATACAAACCTGAAATACCCGCTCCTATAATTGCGACACTTTTCATTTATGATTTTCTAAATAATTTACAATCTTTTTTGTAAAAGTGGGTAAAGTGTAATTATGTAAATTTTTAGGGTCTATCCAATTTTGTGTGGTTACTGGTTTAACTTCATTATTATATTCTACTTTAATATTCATATTCATATTTGATAATTTGATATTTAAATCCTTATTAAAATTTTTTGGTTTAATTATTTCTTGCATAGGAAAAATATCAAAATTTTTTAAAAAATTAAATTCAGTATTTTTAATTAATAAATATTTTTGATTTTTTTTAAAAACTTTAAGAAGGTAATACTTATCTTTATTTTTTTTCTTTATTTTATTTAAAACAAAATCTTTCTTTTTAAGAGATATGCACTTGGCTGATATTGGACATTGATTACAGTTTGGATTAATAGGTTTACAAATTAACGCTCCAAGTTCCATTAAAGCTTGAGCATAATCACTTGATCTTGTTGTCAAACCAAATATTTTTTTTTCATTATGCAAGTTTTCTTTCGTTATTTGATGTTCTTTTTTCAAGTACAAATACCTTTTGAGAACTCTCTCAATATTTCCATCTAAAGGAATATATGGTTTATTAAAAGCTATAGCTGAAATTGCACTGGCAGTATAATCACCAATTCCTGGTAAAGATTTTAATTCTAAAAAATTACATGGTATATTTTTATTAAAATCTTTGATTAAAACTTGGGCTGTTTTTTTTAAGTTTCTTACCCTAGAATAATAACCTAAACCTTCCCAAAACTTTACTAATTTTTGATCATCAAAATTTGCTAGTGTTTCTAGATCTGGAATATTTTTAACAAATTTTTTAAAATAGGGTATTACTGTAGCAACCTGTGTTTGCTGTAACATAAACTCACTTACCAAAGTGTAATATTGTTTTTTTTTACTAGAAACTTGTTTTCTCCAAGGTAACGTTCGCTTATTAATATCATACCAATTAAGAATTTTATTTGCTATTATCTGATTATTCATATGCAATATAAAAATAATACTAAGCAGAGAAGCCATTCCATTCAAGGGCTAAGATCTTTTAAAGACACTTTGCCAAAAAATGTTAAAAAAATTATTAATAAAAAGGGTCATATTTATTCAGAAACGCTTAGTAACTGGAAATACATAGTAGGAGTTGAACTTTTTAAAGTCTGTTACCCAAAATCATTTAAAAACTCAAATAGTTTCGGTGTAAGTACTTTAATAATAATGGTCAAAAGAGGGCATGAGGTTGATATGGAATATTCTAAAAAAGATATTATAAACAATATGAATAATTATTTCGGTTATTCTGTTGTGGAAAAATTAAAATTAGTAACTTTCGATGATCATCATAAAATACCATTAGAAAATAAAAAAAAAACTAAAAATGTGGCAATTAATAAATATAAAAAAAGAATTAAGGATGTTAAGAACGATAAAATTAAACAATCATTAATAGAACTTACAAAAGTTTTTAAGGAAAAATGAAAAAAATCTGTTTTATATTTCTTATTTTTATTGGTGTTTCTTCAAATATCTATGCTCAAGAAATTAAAAGAATAATTGTTGGAAATGTAGATGCTAAAATATCGATAATTGCCTTTGAGTCAATGACTTGTAGTCACTGTGCAGATTTTCATAAAAATGTTTTTCCTAAACTTAAGGAGGAATATCTTGATACTGGACTCGCAAAAATTGAATTTAGACACTTCCCATTAGATATAGCAGCACTCAATGCATCAAAAGTTTCTCAATGTAAAAATGACGGAAATTCAGATATCCTTGAAAGCTTATACGCTAATCAACAAAAATGGGTTAAGGGAAGTTCCATTCAGGAAGCGAATAAAAATATGCAAAAATTTTTAAAAAGCCAGGGATTTAATATTGATTTTGACTACTGTATAAATAATAAAGAAATTGAGGATTTTGTGTTAAATGATCGAATCGATGGAGTAAAAAACTTCAAAGTTAACGCAACTCCTACGATAATTATTAACAACGAAAAATTTGAAAAAACTCTAAATTATAAAAATTTAAAAAAAGCACTAGAAAAAATGATATAAGTTAGTGCATGGAGTTTAAAAAAATCCAATTAAATGGATTTAAATCATTTGCAGAAAAAACCAACTTCTTAATTGAAGATGGTCTTACTGGAATAGTGGGTCCAAACGGTTGTGGAAAATCTAATATTGTAGAGTCTTTAAAGTGGGTAATGGGAGAAACCTCAGCAAAAAGCATGCGTGGATCTGGTATGGAAGACGTAATTTTTTCTGGAACATCTAATAAAGCATCAAAAAATATAGCTGAAGTATCAATAGAAGTTCAAAATAAAGACAAAGAGGGTCCAATTCAGTACCGTGAAATAGAACAAATACATGTTAGAAGAAAAATAGAAAAAGATAAAGGATCTAAGTTTTATATTAATGATAAAGAAGTTAGAGCAAGAGATGCACAGATGTTTTTTGCGGACCTTTCTACTGGTGCACATTCACCATCTATGATTAGTCAAGGAAGAATAGGTGCTTTAGTAACAGCGAAACCAACAGATAGAAGAGCTATTTTAGAAGAAGCCGCAGGAATATCTGGTTTACACGTTAGAAGACATGAAGCTGAATTAAGATTAGGTGCTGCTGAAAATAATTTGAAAAGAGCAGATGAACTAAGAAGGCAACAAGAAAAACAATTAGCAAATCTTAAAAAACAAGCTGAAGAGGCAACAAAATATAAACTAATTTCAGATCAAATTAAAAAAATTGAAGCGGGATTATATTATTTAAAATTATTAGAAATAGACAAAGAAATTAGAATAGAAAATGAAATTAATACCGAAGCAGAAGGAGAAGTAGAAGGATTTAATAACAAAATATCAGAATTAGAAAATTCAATTAAAAATTTTACCGATAAGGTAAATCCGCTGAGAGAGAAAAATATAGAAAATTTATCAAAGATACAGAGACTTAATTTAGAACTTCAAAGTTTAGATGAGGAAAATACAAGAACTCAAGATGAGATAGAAAGCATCAAAAAATCAATTCAAACACTTGATGATGATATCACCAGAGAAAAGGGGATAATTATAGACGCAAACTCAAATGAAAAAAGATTGAAAGAAGAAAAAACTGAATTAATTGAGACAGACTCGAAATATTTTGAAACAGAAAAATTATCGAATGAAGAATTAGAAAATGCAAAAAATAAACTTAAAGAAGAACAAAAAGCTGTTGATGAAGTTGTAAATAGTTTAGCAGAAGAAACTGTAAATATAAGTATTGGTCCGATAAAAAATGTAAAAAATACAATATCTAGAGTAAAAGAATTAATTGATAGTAATGAAATAAATCAAGCAGTAACACTTCTAGATAGATGCAACATGGAACTAGACAGTTTTTTAAATGGTTTAAAAAATGAAAGATCTAGAACTGAATTATTAGGAGTTAGTGAAAAATCAGAAAATATAAAATCACTCCAAGAAAAATATGCTGATGCATATAGCAAAAATCAATCAATTAAAAATGAGTCTATAAAAAGAAATGAAAGAATTAAAACTATTGAAACAGAAATTGAGAGTTGGAAAAATTTATTAACTAACTCAGAAAAAATGGTTAATGAATTAACACAAAGGAAAGAGAAATTATCAAAACAATTAAGTGATTTAGAAAACCAACCTAGGATACAAGCAGAAAGAAAAGGTCAAATTTCAGAAAATTTAAGAATTTCAGATAAAGAAAAAATTGATAACGAAGCGATTATAGACGAAACAGACCAAAACATTGAGGTGTTAAGAACTCAATTGAATGAAATACAAGAACAATCAATTCAAATCAGAGAAAGAAAAGCAAGCTCAGGGGCCACAATAGAGGGTTTGCAAAAAAGAAAAAATGATCTGCTTGATAGAATTAGTTCTGAACTAAATTTGAATGAAAATAATATTTTAGAAAATTCGAATTTAAACGGAGTAGAAGAACTTCCAAATCCAGTTGATCAAGAAGATGCTTTGGACAAAAAAAAACAAGAAAGAGAAAAATTAGGATCTGTAAATTTAAAAGCAGATGAAGAAACAAGTAAATATGAAGAAGAGATTAAAAAAATGGAACAGGATCGTGCTGATCTTGTTACTGCTATTGTAAAACTTAAAGATAGTATTAATGAGCTTAATCAAAAAGGAAGAGAAAGATTGATTGAAGCTTTTGAAAAAGTTAATAGAAAGTTTAACGAAGTATATACAAAACTTTTCAATGGTGGAAATGCCAAACTAGAATTGGTGGACTCTGATGATCCACTAGAAGCAGGTTTAGAAATGTTAGTAAGTCCTCCAGGAAAAAGACTTCAATCTATAACTTTGTTATCTGGAGGTGAACAAGCATTGACTGCCCTCTCTTTAATCTTTGCAGTATTTTTAACAAACCCTTCACCTATTTGTGTATTAGATGAGGTTGATGCACCACTTGACGATGCTAACGTAACAAGATTTTGTAGTCTACTTGAGGAACTAATAAAAATTACCAATACTAAATTCATAATTGTAACTCATCATGCTTTAACTATGTCAAAAATGAACAGACTATATGGGGTGACTATGCCTCAAAAAGGAATTAGCCAGCTTGTGGCTGTTGATTTACAAAAAGCAGAGAGTATGGTTGCTTAAACTATATAAATGCCAAAAGACCCTTTCAAAACTCGCTTAGAGATTGCAAAAAGCAAGATTTCAAAGAAAAATCTATACAATAAGAAGAATGACCCCTCACCTATAGGAACTGCATTCAAATTGAGCACAGAACTTGTTTCTGCAGTGGCTGTGGGGACAATTATTGGGTTTATTTTTGATAAGACCTTTGGTACTAAACCCTGGTTTATATTAATATTTTTTTTTGTGGGTGTGGTTGCTGGAATAACCAATGTGATTAGATCTGCAAAAAAAATGCAAAAATAAATTAGTATTATGGCAGCAAATCCTATGTCTCAATTCGACGTTTATAGAATTGGACCAGAAATTAAAGTTGGAGCATTCGACATATCATTTACGAACGCAAGTTTGTTTATGATTTTAAGTACTGTATCTATTTTGTTAATATTTAATTTAGGATCAAAAAAAAATTCAATACTACCAAACAAAATTCAATTATTAGCAGAACTTAGCTATACCTTTGTATCCAAAATGATTAGCGATACAGCTGGATCAAAAGCTAAACCATACTTTGCATTTATATTTTCTCTATTCATGTTTGTTTTATTTTGTAACATGTTTGGAATGATACCTTATACTTTCACTGTAACTAGTCATATTATTGTAACATTTGTTCTTGCGGCATTTATATTTATTGGGGTAACTGTAATTGGGTTTATTAAACATGGACTTGGATATTTGAAATTATTTGTTCCAAGTGGGGTGCCAGCTGTTTTACTTCCATTGATAGTTGTTATAGAAATTATTTCTTATTTGAGTAGACCGATAAGTTTATCAGTTAGGTTGTTTGCAAATATGATGGCTGGTCATACAATGATGAAAGTATTTGGAGGCTTTGTAATTAGTCTTGGAATAGTTGGTGGATGGCTTCCACTAAGTTTTTCGGTTGCTTTAACAGGTTTGGAGATCTTAGTTGCTTTTCTTCAAGCTTATGTTTTTGCAATCTTAACGTGCATCTATTTAAATGATGCATTAAATTTACACCATTAATAACAGAGGAGGATATAATGGAATTAGAAGCAGCAAAAATGATCGGAGCAGGTTTAGCGGCAATTGCTTTAGCTGGAGCCGGTGTTGGTATCGGAATAATTTTTGGAAATTATTTGTCTGGAGCAATGAGAAATCCATCTGCAGCTCAAAAGCAATTTCCTAACTTACTTTTAGGTTTCGCACTTGCAGAGGCTACAGGATTATTCGGATTGGTAGTTGCGTTAATCATTCTCTTTGCATTTTAAATTGATGGTTAAAAAAATATATTTTCAGTCAATATTTTTTAGCTTCTTTTTTATTAAAGAGGCTTTTGCAGCTGAAAGCGGAGGTATGCCTCAATTAAATCCAGAGTTTTGGATTTCTCAAATTTTTTGGTTAGTACTTACTTTTGGAATTATGTATTTAGTTTTATCCAAACTAATACTGCCGAAAATTAGTAACAACCTAGAATCGAGAAAATCTCAAATATTAGAAAATATTGAGGCTGCTGAGAAACAAAGAGAAGATAGTGATGCAAAGCTAAAAGAATACGATGAAATTATATCTAAAAGCAAACATGAGGCTAATGGTATTTTCAATCAAGCAAGGGAAAAGGCACTAAAAGATATTGCTACAAAAAGAGAAGTTCTTGATAAGCAAATTGATAATGAAATTGCTGAAGCTGAAAAAGAAATAAATGCATTAAGAAAGAATGCGCCAGATAAAATAAATAAAATAGCTATTGAGACCTCATCTGAGTTATTACAAAAACTAATTGGAGCTAATGTAAATAATAGTAGTATATCTGCAATTGTTGACGATCTATCTAAAAGAAATGGAGATAAATACTATGGCAATTGATGCAACATTTTGGGTAGCCGTATCATTTATTATTTTTTTTGGAGCGTTAATTTACCTTAAAATTCCTCAAAAAGTTTCAGAAATGTTAGATAAAATTATATCTGACATTAAAAATGAAATTGATGAAAGTGAAAAATTAAGAACCGAAGCAAAAACACTATTAGATAACTCACAAAAAAAATTAGATACAGCTCAGTCTGTTAGCAACGAAATTCTGGAGAATGCTAAAAAAGATGCAGATAGATTGATAATTGAAATGAATGATAAATTTCATAAATCATCAGAAATTAAAAAAAATTTAGCTGAAAATAAAATAAGCCAAATGAAAGAAACGGCTTTAAAAGAAATTAAGGACGTATCAATAAAGATTGCAGTAGACTCTGTTAAAAAAATAATAACCACATCTGTAGACAAGTCAAAATTAGACGCTGTGTTTCAAAAAAACTTGGATGAAGCTAAGGAAGAGTTAAAAAAAATTAACTCATAATACACTTACAATTTTACAAAAAAACTATAAATTATTAAAATGAACTCTATAGTTATTGGATCAGGATTTGGTGGTATCGCAGCAGCACTAAGACTTAACGCAAAAGGACATAACGTAAAATTAATAGAAAAACATCCAGACCTAGGTGGAAGAGCAAGAGTTTTTAAAAAAAACGGATTTATATATGATGCTGGACCAACAGTAATTACTGCACCCTACTTAATTAATGAATTGTTCGAGTTATTTAATAAAGATCCAAAAAATTATATTGAACTAACTCCACTTAAAATTTGGTACCAATTTATTTTTGAGGACAAAACTAAATTTAACTATTCAGGTGACGAAATAGAGATGAAAGACCAAATTGAGAAGCTTAGCAAAGAAGATGTAAATGGATATGAAAAATTAGTTAATTTTACAAAAAAAATATTTGATAAAGGTTTTTTAGAACTTGCAGATGTACCATTTGATAAACCTTTCGTAATGATGCAACAATTGCCTGCTCTATTAAAACTTAAAAGTTATAAATCAGTTTACTCACTTGTTTCATCTTATATAAAAAATGAAAAATTAAGAAGAATGCTTAGCATGCATCCTTTACTAGTTGGGGGAAATCCTTTTACTACCACTTCAATTTATGGATTAATTCTTTATTTAGAAAAAAAA
>CACPCX010000018.1 GCA_902632545.1 uncultured Pelagibacteraceae bacterium | reverse complement strand
CTCTGAAGAAAAAAATATTCTAAAAAGATTAACATCATTTAGTTTATCAAGAAATTTTTAAGGACTTAATAAAGACTTTATCCACTTTCCGGAGTTATCTTTATTATATTTTAATCTCTCGTGGATTCTGTTCTCACCATCTAACCAAAATTCAATACTATTTGGAGATAAAACCCATCCAGACCAGTGACTTGGTCTTGGTACATCTAATTTGTTGCTATATTTTTTTTTGTAATTTTTTATAGATTTTAACAATTGTTCTCGCGAATTTAATTCTTCACTTTGCTTAGAAGCCCATGCTCCTATTCGACTTTCATACGCTCTAGATGAATAATATTCATCTGCAACCTGATCAGAAACTAATGACACCTTTCCATTAATTCTTATTTGTCTTAGGAGACTTTTCCAATGGAAACACATCGCAGCATATGGATTTTCTTTTAATTCATTTCCCTTTTGACTATTTAAATTTGTATAAAATACAAATCCATCTTTGCTGAAATCTTTAAGCAAAACCATTCTAACTGAAGGAATATTTTTTTTATTTGACGTGGCCAAAGCAACAGCGTTTGGATCATTTGGCTCAGTTTTCTTTGCTTCCTCCATCCATTCATGAAATAATTGAATTGGATCATCTATATCAAGAAAGCAATTATTAAGACCTAAAGAGTTTTTTTGATTCATAATTTAAACAAAATAATCTATATAATATAAATAATGTCATTTAATACTTTTGGAAAGCTATTTCGTTTCACAACTTGGGGAGAGTCTCATGGGCCTGCAATTGGTTGTATTGTTGATGGTTGCCCTCCAAACATAAATCTTAAAGAGCAAGATATTCAAATAGAATTAGACAAAAGAAAACCAGGACAATCTAAATTTACAACTCAACGAAAGGAGGATGACAAAGTTCAAATATTGTCAGGAGTATTTGAAGGAAAAACTACAGGAACACCCATTTCACTTATAATCTACAATAAAGATATGAAATCCAAAGATTATAGTAATATTAAAGATAAGTTTAGACCAGGTCATGCAGATTTTACTTATTTTAAAAAATATGGAATTAGAGACTATAGAGGTGGTGGCAGATCTTCTGCTAGAGAAACCGCAGCACGAGTTGCGGCCGGTGCAGTAGCAAAAGTAGTACTTCAAAAAAAATTAGGAAAAAAATTTAAAGTTATTGGTGCAGTAACTCAGCTAGGAATTCTTGGATGTGATACAAATCAATGGAACGATACTGTAATTTCAAAAAATCCATTTTTTTGTCCTGATAAATCAATGATTAAATTATGGGAAAAATATTTGCTTGGTGTAAGAAAATCAGGATCTTCATGTGGAGCAGTGATTGAAATAAGAGCAAGAGGTATCCCAGTTGGTTTAGGTGCTCCAATTTATTCAAAATTAGATACTGATATAGCTTCAGCCCTAATGAGTATTAATGCAGTTAAAGGCGTAAATATTGGTGCAGGAATGAACTCAGCACAATTAAGTGGAGAACAAAATTCAGATGAAATCTCTTCAAAAGGAAATAAATTAAAATTCAATTCAAATAAAGCGGGTGGAATTCTTGGTGGAATTTCTACGGGCCAAGAAATTGTTGCATCTTTTGCTGTCAAACCAACATCGTCAATTTTAACTAGTAGAAAAACTATAAATAAATTTGGGAAAAATACCTCAATATCTGTTAAAGGCAGACACGATCCTTGTGTAGGAATTAGAGCTGTACCAATTGGTGAGGCTATGATGAACTGTGTTATACTTGACCACTACTTAATGAATAAAGCCCAGTGTAGTTAGCTTAAATTAATTTTTCACAACTCTAATTGTCTCCTTTTGAAAAAAAATATCAGCAATTTTCTTAGAAATTTGAGAACTGTTTAATCCAGCTTTATCGTACATTTTTTTTGGGTCATCTTGTTCAATGAATTCATCTGGCAAAGTCATGGATCTAAATTTTAAACCTTTATCAAACACACCTCGTTCAGCTAATAAATTTTTAACATGAGAACCGAAACCACCTATTGATCCCTCTTCAACAGTAATCATAATCTTATGTTCCTTAGCAGATTTTAGAATAAGTTCTTCGTCTAAAGGCTTTGCAAATCTGGCGTCTATCAAAGTTGTTGAAACTCCTTTTGCTTTTAATTCCTCTACAGCTAACTTGCACTCCTCAATTCGAGTACCGAGATTTAAAATACAAACTTGTGTCCCTTGTTGAACGACTCTCCCTTTACCAATTTCAATTTTCTCGTCTATTGATGGGAGATCAACACCTACTCCAGTTCCTCTCGGATATCTAATTGCAGAAGGTCTGTCATTTATATCTACTGAAGTATTAATCATTTTAACTAATTCAGCCTCATCACTTGCAGCCATTACTACAAAGTTAGGCAAAGTTGATAAGTAAGTTATGTCAAATGAGCCAGCATGTGTTGATCCATCAGCACCTACTAATCCTGCTCTATCTATTGCAAATCTAACAGGTAACCTTTGTATGGCAACATCGTGGACTACTTGGTCATATGCTCTCTGTAAAAAAGTAGAATAAATTGCAGCATAAGGTTTATAACCCTCGGTTGCTAAACCAGCAGCAAAAGTTACTGCATGTTGTTCTGCTATTCCCACATCAAACATTCTATTTGGAAACTCCTTACCAAAAATATCCATACCAGTCCCTCCAGGCATTGCTGCTGTTATTCCGACTATTTTGCTATCTTTTTTTGCATGCTTTACTAACGTGTTTGCAAAAACTTTTGTATAAGCTGGAAGATTTGATTTACTCTTTAGTTGTTCGCCAGTCTCAACATTGAATTTTGACACTCCATGATAATGGTCATTTGCTTTTTCTGCATAAGAATAACCCTTCCCTTTTTGAGTTTTAATATGGATCATTATAGGACCTTCATGTCTTGAATCTTTGGCATTTTTTAAAATTGGAACTAGGCTTGATAAATCATGACCATCTATAGGACCTGCGTAATAAAATCCAAGTGAGCTAAACAATGTACCTCCAGTAACTGCTGAACGAAAGAAATCCTCTGCCTTTCCTGCTTTAGCACTAAATCTCTTGGAAAACGCAGATGTAATTAATTTTAAAGTTTCTCTTAGGCTAAAATATATTTTACCAGTAAATAGTTTTGCTAGGTAAGTTCTCATTGCTCCAACTGGCTTTGCAATCGACATATCGTTATCATTTAAAATAACAATCATTTTTGTATTAGATGCCCCAGCATTATTCATAGCTTCGTAAGCCATGCCTGCACTAATTGCTCCATCACCTATAACAGCTATTACATTTGAAGATTTATTTTCTAATTTATTTGCTTCAGCAATTCCTAATGCAGATGAAATAGATGTTGAGCTATGGGCTGCTCCAAATGGATCATATTCGCTTTCGGATCTTTTGGTAAACCCCGATAAACCATCACCCTGTCGTAAAGTTCTAATTTTATCTTTTCTACCAGTTAGAATTTTATGTGGGTATGATTGATGGCCCACATCCCATATTAATTTATCATTTGGAGTATCAAAAACGTAATGAAGTGCCACTGTTAATTCAACTACTCCCAAACCAGCACCTAGGTGGCCTCCTGTTTCTGAAACAGCATCAATCATTTCCTCCCTCACTTCATCTGCAACTTTTTGTAAATTGTTTTCAGAAACTTTTCTTAAATCAGATGGAAAGTTTATGTCATTTAAAAATTGATAATTTTTCTTCATTTTTTTCTATTCAATATATAATCCAAGGTTTCATTAATATTTTGAGATCTTGCACCGTATTTTATTAAATTTTTATTAATATCTTTTATTATCTTATCACAATACTTGACTGAGTCATCATGGCCTATTAAATTTATAAGGGTTGCCTTGCCTTTTTTTTGATCTTTTCCTGTTTTTTTTCCGGCTTCCCTAGAGTTACTTTTTAGATCAATTAAATCATCAGCTATTTGGAACAAAAGACCAATTTTTAATCCAACATTCTCAAAGAATTTAATTTCTTTACTTGATTTTTTCTTAATTATTGCTGGAGCTACACAACAAAAACTAAATAACATTCCAGTTTTCTTTATTTCCATTTCCAATATTTTATTCTTTGATATTTGCTTTCTCTCATAGCTTAGATCTAAATATTGCCCTCCAGCTATTCCTAAATGACCTGAACATTCTGATAATTTTTTGATCAAGTTTATCTTTATCTTTTCATTTAATTTTAATTTGGGACTCGATAAAATTTCAAATGATAAAGTTAACAATGAATTACCAGCTAGAACTGCCGTAGACTCGCCAAATTTAATATGAGTTGAAGGTTTACCTCTTCTTATATTATCGTCGTCCATGCATGGTAGATCGTCATGAATAAGTGAATAAGCATGAATGCATTCGACCGCTGAACCAATAATTATTAACGTTTTATAATCAATTGAGAATAACGACCCCAAGTCAATTAAGATTTTAGATCTAATTTTTTTTCCACCTGGAAACAAACCATACTTCATGGGAGACATTAAATGAGAATACTTTTGCGAATTAATATATTTTTTAAGAAATATATTTGTATCCTTAGCAATTTTATTAAGCTGTTTTTTCATTTTTTTTTGTTATTTCTTTAATCTTTTTATTTGTCTCTTCCCCAATAGATTTAAAATTTTTATGGAATTTCTTTTCAATAATATTGTTAATTTTTAAAAGTTCTTGATAGCTCTCTACTGAATTATTTAAATCATTTTCCTTTTCTAGAGACTCTATAATTTTATTTGCTTTTTCTGTAAGCTCCTCAACTGTGTGCTGATCATAATCAAGTGGTAATATTTTATCTTTCATATAATAATAATTATTAATACATGAAATCTATTCAATCAAATATCAAAAAAGCAAAAAAATATTTAGATAATAATCATTGTGTTGCGGTGCCAACAGAAACTGTTTATGGACTGGCAGCAAACGCATACTCGAATAGTGCCATTAAGAAAATATTCAGTCTTAAAAAAAGACCTTTAAACAATCCACTTATCGTCCATTACTATAATATTCAAAGACTTAAAGAGGACTGTAATATCAGCGATAATTTAGCAAAACTTTACAAAAAATTTTCTCCAGGTCCAATAACTTATATTTTGAAGTTAAAAAATAACTCCAAAATATCAAAATTTGTAACTAATAATAAAAAAAGTGTTGCTGTGCGTTTTCCTAAACATAGGTTGTTTAGAAAATTATTAAAAAATTTAAAATATCCAGTAGCTGCACCGAGCGCAAATATATCCTCAAGATTAAGTTCGGTTAAACCTTCGGATGTAAAAGAAGAATTTGGTTCAAGAATAAAATATATTTTAGATGGTGGAAAAAGCAAAATTGGAGTTGAGTCCACAATATTGAATCTTTTAGAAAAACCCTCACTCTTAAGATATGGAGGTCTTGATGCAAAAAAAATTGAAAAAGTTTTAAAAAAAAAAATATTAATTAATACAAATTCAAAAAGAAAAATATCACCAGGTTTGTTTCAATTGCATTACTCACCTGGAATTCCTTTAAGAATCAATGTTAAAAAACCAAAAAAAAATGAGGCTTATTTATTGATAAAAAAAAGAAAATCAAACTATAAAAACTATTATTATTTATCCAGAGAAAAAAATTTAGAAGAAGCTGCAAAGAACTTATATTCAACTTTGAGAAAGATAAAAAATGATGGTTTTAAAAGTATTGCAGTTGAGAATATCCCAAACAAAGGTCTTGGTAAAACTATTAACGACAGATTAAAAAGAGCATCAAAATATTAATGACTAATTCTATTGAAGTAATCAATCTTTCGAAAAAATATAAAAATAAAGAAGCAGTAGCTAATATAAATTTTAAAATTAATGAAAATGAAATGATTGGTTTATTGGGACCTAATGGATGTGGTAAAACTACAACTATTGGAATGATTTTAGGATTATTAAAACCAAGTAGTGGAGAAGTTTTAATCAACGGAATGAATATTGAAAAAAATAAAATTGCACTTTTACGTAAAATGAATTTTATTTCGCCCTATATTGAATTACCTAAAAAACTTAAAGTTAAACAAAATTTAATTGTTTATGGAAAATTATATAATATTCAAAATTTAAATGACCGTATAGATCACCTTGCTAATAAACTTAGATTAAAAGATCTTTTAAACAAAATTACTGGAGAACTTTCTTCTGGACAAAAAAATAGGGTAAGTCTTGCTAAAGCTTTAATAAATGATCCAACAGTTCTTTTGTTAGATGAGCCTACTGCCTCATTAGACCCTGAAACAGGAGATTTTGTAAGATCTTTTTTAGAAGATTATAAAAAAGAAAAAAAAATATCAGTTTTACTTGCCTCTCATAATATGGAAGAAGTGAAAAGATTATGTAGTTCCGTTCTAATGATGAAAGATGGTTTAATTGTTGATAGAGGAACTCCTGAAGATTTAATAACAAAATATGGAAGAAGGAATTTAGAGGAAGTATTTTTAGAAATAGCGAGAAAAGAATAATGAATTTAATTAGAATTTACGGTCTTTTTTTAAGACACTTTTATTTAATAACAAGATCATTTCCTAGAATATTAGATTTAATTTATTGGCCTTCAATTCAAATTACTCTTTGGGGATTTATTTCTAATTTTTTTGCAACACATAGTACATATTATAGTGGCACAGTAGGAGTCATACTTTCATGTGCAATTCTTTATGATTTTTTATTTAGAACTAGTATTGGCTTTAATATGTTATTTTTAGAGGAGATTTGGAGTAGAAATTTTACAAATCTATTTATCGCACCGATGAAAATTAGTGAAATAATTGTGTCTCTTGTATTTACTGCTTTAATAAGAGCATTAATTGGATTAATTCCAGCAATATTATTAACTTCTCCGTTGTTTGGTATATCCTTATTAAAACTTGGTCTGCCCTTATCATTTCTTTTTTTGAGTCTATATTTATTTGGAATTACTCTTGGTCTATTTGTTTCTGCAGGATTGTTAAGATTTGGGCCTTCATTTGAGAATATTGCATGGTCAACTATGTTTTTGTTAGCACCTTTTGGATGTATTTACTATCCAGTTGAGATATTACCAGAAATCTTCCAATCAATCGCCTTCGCACTTCCACTAGTTTATATATTTGAAGAGACTAGAAATATTTTAGTCAATGGGATGGTAAATTATGAAAATATTCTTACTGCAATTTATCTAAATGGATTTTATTTAATTTTATCCATTATTGTATTTTATTACTCTTTTGATAAAGCAAGAGATAAGGGAACTTTAATAAATATGGGTGAATAAGTTGGTGCGCCTGCTAGGAGTCGAACCCAGAACCTCCTGATCCGAAGTCAGGCGCTCTATCCAGTTGAGCTACAGGCGCATATAGTATTAATATTATATTTTATGGAAAAAAACATTAACTTTATAGTCAAAGAAGGTGAGAAGAATTTAAGGGTTGATGTTTTGATCAACAAAAGAGATGAGTTAATTAGTAGAACTAGAATTAAGAATTTAATTTTAAAAGAAAAATTGACTCTAAATAATAAAATAATTAGAAACCCATCAAAAAAAGTCTCAATTGGTGATACAATAATTCTCAGGATTCCAGAACCTGAAATAGCATCACTTAAACCTTACAAATTTAAATTAGAAATAATATACGAAGATAATGATTTATTAATAATTAATAAACCTGCAGGAATAATCATGCATCCAGGGGCTGGAAATTATGATAAGACAATTGTTAATGCTTTGATGTATTATGATAAAGAGTCTTTATCAAATATAGGAGATGAATTAAGACCTGGTATTGTTCATAGAATTGATAAAAATACATCCGGATTAGTTGTAATTGCTAAAAACAATGAAACTCATGAAGGTTTATCAAAACAATTTAGTGATCACTCAATTATAAGAGAATACCAGCTTTTAATATGGGGAAAATTAAGACCATCTTCAGGTAGAATTGAAACATTTATAACTCGTAGTTCAAAAAATAGACAACTTATGGAGGTCAGTAGTTCCAAAGGTAAGAAGGCTATAACAAATTACAAAACACTTGAAATTTTTGAAAATCAGAAAACACCAACTTTAAGTTTAGTTGAATGTAAATTAGAAACAGGAAGAACACATCAGATCAGAGTTCATATGAATTATAAGGGTAATAGTCTAGTTGGAGATGATAAATATAAAAAAAAGTATAAAAACATAAAAAATATTGATTTAGAAATCAAAAATTCAATAACTAAATTAAATAGGCAATTCCTTCATGCAAAAACTTTAGGATTTATACATCCACGCACTAAAAAAGAGATGATTTTTACCTCACTTTTGCCAAAAGATCTTAATAATATTCTAAAAATGCTTAGAAACACTGAAGAATAAATTATTGAAAATTAAATATAATTAATTAAATAAACATTTCTATGAGCACAACAATGAGTAATAATCTTCCAATTCTATCAAATGAGGGTGGGCTATCTGCATATTTAGAACAGATTAAAAAATTTCCCATGTTAGCCGCTGAGGAGGAATATATGCTTGCGAAAAATTGGAAAACAACTGGTAACATTAAATCTGCAGAAAAATTAGTTACTAGTCACCTACGATTGGTTGCAAAGATTGCTATGGGTTATAAAGGGTACGGTTTACCAATTAATGAAATGATTTCAGAGGGAAATGTAGGGCTTATGCAAGCAGTTAAAAAATTTGAACCAGAAAAAGGTTTTAGATTGGCAACTTATGCAATGTGGTGGATAAAGGCTTCTATCCAAGAATATATTTTAAGATCTTGGAGTCTTGTCAAAATTGGTACTACTACTGCTCAAAAAAAATTATTTTTTAATTTAAAGAAAATTAAAAATCAAATTTCTCCTGAAACTGAAGGTGACCTACGAGAAGAACACGTTAATCATATTGCTAATAAACTTGATGTAAGTAAAGAAGAGGTTGTTTCGATGAATAGAAGGCTTTCAGGAAAGGAGTTCTCATTAAATGCTCAAGTTGGTGAAGATGGTGATGAATGGCAAGATTGGTTAGTTGATAAAGAGCTTGATCATGATTTAAAATTTGCTCATCATGAGGAGATGGAGCATAGAAAAGATTTACTAAAAGATTCTATTAAAGTTCTTAACGATAGAGAGAGAGAGATTTTATATTCAAGAAGACTAAACGATGACCCGACAACTTTAGAGGATTTAAGTAAAAAATATAAAATTAGTAGAGAAAGAGTTAGACAAATAGAAAACAAGGCATTTGAAAAACTGCAAAAGCATATGCTTCTACTAGCTAAATCAAAAAATCTTTTACCTGCAAACTAAACTTCAAAAGGGTTTTCAATTAAAATAGTATGATCTCTTTCTGGACTAGTTGAGATACTTGATACTTTCGCACCAATAAAGTCTTCTATTGCAAAAATATATTTTTTTGCATTTTCAGGTAACTGGTCCATATTTTTCACCCCACTTGTGGAAACTTTCCATCCAGGGAAAGTTTCGTAAACTGGTTTTATTTTTATCTGGTCTTCTACAGCCGCTGGTAAGTAATCTAACCTTTTACCGTCAAGCTCATAAGCAACACACATTTTAATTTCATCTAATTCATCAAGTACATCTAGTTTCGTTAAAGCAATGCCATCAATCCCTGAAATTTTAATAGTTTGCCTTACTAAAACACCATCAAACCATCCACATCTTCTTTTTCTACTTGTCACAGTTCCAAACTCTTTTCCACGTGTTCCTAAAAGTTCTCCAATATCATCAGTCAACTCTGTAGGAAATGGACCCTCTCCAACTCTTGTAGTGTAAGCTTTTGTGATACCAAGTACATAATTTATGGAATTAGTACCGCAACCAGTTCCTGTTGCTGCGCTTGAGGCAACAGTATTAGATGAAGTTACAAAAGGATAAGTTCCATGATCTACATCAAGTAAAATACCTTGGGCTCCTTCAAATAAAATTTTCTTTTTTTGCTTTTTAAATTGATCAATTTTTAGCCAAACTGGTTGAGAGAATTCAAGTATTTTAGGCGCAATTTTAAGTAAATCATTTTTGAGCTGATCTTTTTCAAAAATTTTTTTTCCAAGGCCTTTTCTGATCGCATTATGATGAACTAATACTGACTCGAGTCTCTGATCTAAATTTTTTTCAGATCTTAGATCCATAACTCTTATTGATCTTCTTCCAACTTTATCTTCATATGCTGGTCCAATTCCACGCCTAGTGGTTCCTATTTTGCTTTTTCCTGCTGCATCTTCTCTTATCTCATCCATTTCCCTGTGGAATGGCAAAATTAAATTTGCAGACTCAGAAATAATAAAATTATTTACATTTACTGCTACGCCTTTAGACTGTATTTCCTCTATCTCTTCCAATAAAGCCCATGGATCAACCACAACGCCATTGCCAATTATCGATATTTTACTTTTTCTAACTATTCCAGATGGAAGCAATCTTAATTTATACGTAACACCATCAATTACCAAAGTGTGTCCAGCATTATGACCTCCCTGGAACCTAATTACTACATCAGCCTGTTCAGATAACCAATCAACAATTTTTCCTTTACCTTCGTCACCCCATTGAGATCCAACAACAACTATATTTTTCATTATTTAAATTTTCTGTTTACATTAAAGGAAGTGAGATGGTTAATTGGGCCATGACCTTTTCCATATTTCGGGTTTGATTTAATTGCTGAATTTACATACTTAATTCCAAGCTCACAAGATTTCTTTACTGTTTTTCCACATGATAGAAAAGTTGTAACCGAACTAGATAAAGTACAACCTGTACCATGAGTATTCTTAGTTTTGTAACGCTTGTTTTTAAAGATCTGAATATCTTTTGTGTTTACTAAAATATCTATAACATTTTTATGTTTTAAATGACCACCTTTTATCATTACATTTTTAGCCCCCAATCCTATAAGTTTATTTGCGGCAAAAATCATATCCTCTTTTGTTAAAATTTTTGTATTAGTCAAAATTTCTGCCTCAGGTATATTAGGGGTAATAAGTGATACTTTTTTAATTAATTTTAATTTTAATAATTGAATAGCTTTACTATCTATCAGTTTAGCCCCTCCTTTAGCAACCATCACAGGATCTAATACGATTTTTTTTACTTTAATTACGTCCAAAGCATTTAGTACTATTCTAATAACCTCTGAAGAATGCAGCATACCAATTTTAATTGCATCAGGTCTTATATCTTTACAACTATAAACAATTTGATTAAAAATTTCTTTTGGATTGATCCCAACAATTGATTTTACACCTGTGGTATTTTGTGATGTAATGGCAGTTAATGCTGTCATTGCATAGGAGCCGAGAGCGGTAACAGTTTTAATATCAGCTTGAATACCTGCTCCTCCAGATGAGTCAGATCCTGCAATAATTAAAATTTTAGAATTTGGTTTCAATTTATTTAATTTTTTTTGTAATCATATTCATACATTTATATAGAAGAGCTTTATTTTCGCTTTCTCCCATTACTCTTATTTTAGACTCTGTTCCTGATTTTCTTACTAAAATTCTTCCTTTACCTTTAATTAATTTATCAGCAATTTTTACAATTTTTTTAATTTCTGGTTTATTTATAATATTTTTATCTTTTACTTCGATATTTTCTAAGAGTTGAGGTGTTTTCTCAAATTTTTTAAAAAATTCACTTGCTTTTTTTCCCTTCCTTAATGCAAAAAGAACTTCTAA
>CACPCX010000017.1 GCA_902632545.1 uncultured Pelagibacteraceae bacterium | reverse complement strand
GTAACTCTTCCATTTTCCTTGTCCTTAATTTTTTTAATAAACTCTAATAATTCTGAAGATTTAATTCTAGATAGATCAAACCTTTGGCATCTAGATACTATCGTTACAGGTATTTTTTTAATGTCTGTTGTGGCAAATATAAATTTACAATATTCAGGAGGTTCTTCTAATGTTTTCAAGAGTCCAGCAAACGCTTGTTTGCTCAGCATATGCACTTCATCAATTATAAATATTTTATACTTAGCTGAAGTTGGGGCATATCTCGAAAATTCTATAAGCTCGCGTATATTATCAATTCCAGTATGACTGGCAGCGTCTATTTCCATTACGTCAATATGATTTGAATTAATTATTGATTCACAATTCTCACAAAAATTATCTTTACATAAATCATCAGTACCATTTAAGCAATTGAGTGCTTTTGCAACAATTCTTGCAGTTGTTGTTTTGCCAACTCCACGAATCCCCGTAAAAAGATATGCGTTTGGTATTTTGTCAGCTTTAATAGAATTAGTAATAGTTTCACCAACAACCTCCTGTCCTATTAGCTCATCAAAGGTTTGGGGTCTGTATTTTAATGCTAATACTTTTGAGTTATTATTCATATATCTATAAGGAGACTAGAACCTGAATAACTGTCTCTACGACTGCTTCCGTTAAGATCTGGTCGGGTTCAAGCAGCATCCACCTCTAGCCTCCATCTCTATTATAGCAGTTAAAATTTCCAATCTACAAGAAAAGATTCTTATTTTTTTTGTCTCAAGCTATCTGCTTCAAAAACACCTAGAACGTGAAAATCCTCACAATGCAGACCTAGCTCTTCTAGAGATTTCTGAACTTTTGGATCTTCGATATGTCCATCTAAATCGCATAGGAAAAAATATGAATCAAAACTATTTTTTACTGGATAACTTTGCAATTTAGTTAAATTTACTCCATTCAAAGATGGGCCACTTAATGCCTGGTATAGTGCCGCCGGTTTACTTTTTAATTTAAATAAAAAAGAGGTTATGTAAGTTTTATCTTTAAATTCTGGTTGAGAAATATTTTTTCCCATAACTAAAAATCTTGTTAAATTTCCACTCTCATTTTCTATATTTTTTTTAATTACTTCTAAGCCATAAATTTCGGCACTCAATGAAGATGCTATAGCCGATTGCTTAACATCTTTTGTGTTTGAAATCATCTCAGCAGATCCTGCAGTATCTGCTCTAATATGTTCTGATAAATTATTTTCTTTTATAAATTTTGAACACTGAGATAGACCTTGTGCGTGTGAGTATACTTCTTTGATATCTTTTAATTTAGCCCCAGGTTGCCCTAATAAATTGTGTTCAATTTTTTGGAAATGCTCTTTGTAAATATTTAGCCTATGTTTAAATATTAAATATTCAATACCAATGTTACCAGTAATTCTATTTGACTCTGGAATTATAATTCTGCTATCTGGTTCTTCAGATGCTTTGTTAAAACAATCATCAAAAGTTTTACAAGGCAAGATTTCTGCTTTGGGATCAATTGAAAGCGCTGCTAAATGAGAATATGCGCCAAAAGTTCCTTGAAAATAAATTTTACTCATCAATTCTTATATTCCATTATTTTTTTCAAGGCTAGATAATCTTCCTCTGTATCTACTCCTATTGGAGATGATTTAGCAAGCGAAACATTGATATCAATATTGTTATCTAATGCCCTTAATTGCTCTAACCGATTTTCTATTTCATTTTTAGATTGACTTAATTGAACAAATTTTTCGAGAGAGTCTTTTGAATAACAGTAAACTCCAATATGATGATAAATATTTTCTATTTGATTAAACTTTCTTGAAAAAGATATGCCCCTTGGAAAATTTTCATCTTCTAAATTATCTTCGGTGATGACCTTAACAATATTTTCATTTTTCAAGTTTTTTTTATCTTGTATTGTTGCAGCAAGAGTACCTATATTAGAGGTATTTTGTATCATTTTATCATTCAATCTAACTATATCTTGGATGTCGATTGCCGGTTCATCACCTTGTAAATTCATAATAAAATCAACATCTCTAATGTTTGATTTTTTGAGTGCCTCATGAATTCTATCTGTGCCTGTCTTATGTTTATTGCTGGTTAAAATAGCATTGAAACCATTTCCTTTAACATCGTCAATAATTTCCTGGTCCTCTGCGGCCACAATCACTTCTCCAATATTGGCCTCTTCTGCTTTTTTAGACACGTGTGAAATAATTGATAAACCATTTATTTTTAACAAAGGTTTACCTGGAAGCCTAGTTGCAGACATTCTAGAAGGTATAATTATTAAAGTTTTCATTGTATTTTTAAATTATTATACTCGTTAAATAACTATAGAGGCAAATTTATACACTAAATTTTAGCTATTTTTTGTTTTAACATGTTATACGTTCTTTACATAATTTAAAAAAATGGATTCATTTGAAATAAATAAAATAGTTGCTGCAGTTTTAATGGTTGCCCTACTTGTTATAGGTATTGGAAAATTATCTGATGTTATATTTCATGTAGAAAAACCTGATAAGCCTGGCTATTCAGTTGAAGTGGAGTCATCTACCGTATCTACCTCTACTACAACTAAAGATGAAGAAAAAATTGATATAGCATTATTGTTGGCAATGGGAGATATAGCGCATGGTGAAAAAGTTTTTAAAAAATGTGCAGCTTGTCACTCAATTGTCAAAGATGGAAAGAATGCTATAGGCCCGGCTTTATATAATGTTGTGGGAAGAAAAATTGGTGCTGTAGAGAATTATAAATATTCTAAAGCTTTAGTGGAATACGACAAAAATTGGACTTTTGAAGAACTGAATGGATTTTTAATTAAGCCCGCTAAATGGATTAAAGGAACAAAAATGGCTTATGCTGGTCTTAGAAAAGAAAAAGATAGAGCTTCTGTAATTAAATATTTAAATGAAAATTCAGATAGCCCATTGCAATTACCTTAGCTTTCCAAAACAATACAATAAGATACTTTTTTGTACGTGAACTCTATTAAGTGCTTGCTGCCAAACACGTGATCTTTTTCCTAAAAAAACTTCATCACTAACTTCATCCCCACGTGGTAAACAATGAAGGAATATTGATTTCCTACTAGCGAAACTTATTAATTTTTTATCAATTTTAAATTTTTTAAATTGTTGTTTTTTTTTATTCTTATCCAATTTATCGTTCAAGGAAATTACTTTGTCAGAAAATATTACATCAGCACCAGAGACTGCTTTTTTTGGATCATTATAAATATAAATTTTTCTATTATTCTTTTTTACCCAATTTCTTACTTCTTTACATGGCTCAAAATTTTTTGGGCAACCAATGCTCAGTTTAAATGAAAATTTTACAGATGCGGCTATCAAGCTATCTAAAACATTATTTGAATCTCCAATCCAACAAATATTTAAATTTGTGATAGGTTTTTTCATTATCTCTTCAACTGTGAAAATATCAGATAGTACTTGTGTTGGATGAGATGATGGACTTAGACCGTTTATAATAGGTACTGACAAATATTTTTTAAAATTTTCTATTTTTTGATCACTATCAGTTCTAAACATAAATATATCACCATAAGTAGAAAGAATTTTAGCAGTGTCAGCAATACTTTCTCCACCTTGACCCAAATGAAGTTCATTAGACCTCAAAGTCAAAGTGCCACCAGCCAGTTGTTTCATGGCTAAATCAAAACTTAATCTTGTTCGCAAACTTGATTTTTCAAACATTTGAATTAATAATTTTCCTTTTAAAGGTGCGTCTTTATCAATCTCCAAAGTGCTTAATTTTTTTCTTAAACGTTTTCTTTTTTTTGCATCAATAATAATCTTTCTCAAATCTTTTGCAGGTATATCTTTTAAATTTATGAAATGTTTCATTATTATTTTAATTCTGAACAAACTTTATCAATTATTTCTAATGCTTTATTTATTTCTTGTATTTTGACGTTTAAAGGTGGCAAAATACGAACAACGTTTTCAGCTGCACGAATAGTTAATAATCTATTATCCATCAATTTTTTTATAAACTTGGTTTGATCTGTATAAAGCTGAACACCAATTAATAAACCTCTTCCTCTTATTTCTTTAATAATGTTTGGATATTTTTCTTTTAACTTATTTAATTTTAAAAAAAAATATTTTGAAGATTTTTTGATATTATTTAAAAATTTCTTACTTGAAACAATGTCCATTACCGCATTCCCAACAGTCATAGCTAAAGGATTGCCACCAAAAGTAGATCCATGTGTACCTGGTGTCATACCAGCGGCAACTTTTTTATTCATTAGAACTGCACCAATAGGAAATCCTCCACCTATACCCTTGGCAATTGGAGTAATATCGGGTTTTATTTGAGATTGTTCAAAAGCAAAAAAATCACCTGATCGAGAAATTCCCGATTGTACTTCATCACAAATTAATAATATTTTTTTCTCATTACAAATTTTTCTCAAATATTTTAAACAAGTATTCGGTATTGGCTTTACACCACCCTCACCCAGTATAGTTTCAACCATTATCGCTGCTGTATTTTTCTTAATCTTATTTCTTAAATTTGGAAATCTAGGTTTTGAATTTTTAAACTCGATATGATCAAACCCTGGAACTTTTGGTCCAAATCCCTCTATCATTTTCTTTGATCCACTTGCAAAAATTGCTGCTAAAGTTCTTCCATGAAAAGAATTTTTAATACACAAAATTCTATTTTTATTTGGTTTGCCTATTGAGTAAAAATATCTTCTAGCAACCTTAATTGCTGCTTCTGTAGCTTCAGCCCCACTATTTTGAAACATTACATAATCAGCAAAAGTTTTTTGACACAACTTTTTAGCTAATTTCTCCCCCTCAGGAATTTGAAAAGCATTAGAAACGTGCCAAAGTTTTTTTGATTGATCTCTTATGGTTTTAACTAATTTTGGATGTGCATGACCTAAAGAGTTAACGGCTATTCCTTGAACAAAATCTAAATATTTTTTTTTATCATTAGAAAATAAATAACTTCCTTTTCCATATTTAAAGGAAATTTTTTTTCTATTATAATTTTTTGCCAAATAGCTCATAGATTAAATATGTTTTATAAACTTTAATTATTAATACAAGTTGGGATTGAAAAAACATATATAGTTAACTAAGTCTATTATTGTTGATAACTCAGATATTTTGATTGTTTAACTTAATTTTATAACAGTATATAGTTATAATATAAAAAGTTAATACAATATATAGATATAAATATTAAAAATGAGCAACTGGACAAAAGAAAATATTGAATTTCTTGAGGAACATTGGGGAAAATGTACTGCTAGAGAAATAAGTGAAAAGATGGGTGCTGGTTTTACTCGTAATAGTATTATTGGTAAAGCAAGTAGATTAGGCTTATCAGCAAAGATTAAAACTAGAACAGCAACATCAAATAAAAATTTTGAAAATTCAATAGTTGAAAAAAATAACACTTCTAGAAAAATTCGAAAAAGTAAGTTTAAGTCATTAATAATCGAAAAGAATTTTGAACCAGAAAATCCTAAACAATTAGAAGAGCTTGACGAAAATACTTGTAAATGGCCAATTGGTCATCCTGATGATAAGACATTTTATTTTTGTGGTAGATCTTCATTGAAAGATTTTTCTTATTGCAAATTACACTTACTTTATGCTTTTCAGCCCAAAGGCAAAAAAGAGGACATTACAGATAAGGAAGAGGTTCCAGAATTTCTTGAAAAGAAAATTAAATCAGCTTAATCTTAACTTCATTTTTTTTTTAATTATTTTTTAAGTTATATTTTTCTGTAGAGAATTGCCCACCTTCTTTCCACATATAACAATATTTTTTAACCTCCTCATTAAAATATTTTTTGCTAGGCATTCCTATATCTGAGTTAGTTTTATATTTGCCTGATGCAATATTATCATATTTTAAAAGTCTTAACTGATCCCTTGTAAGTAAAGGTTTAGGTAATAACTCAAAAAATCTTGCTGATAACTCTGCTAATGGTAAAGGAAAAGGTACTAAAATTCTTTTTTTACCAATAAGTTTAAGTAATCTTTCTAATATTTCTCTAAAAGTGATTATTTCAGGACCTATACATTCAATAATTTTTGAATAAATATTATTTGAAATTACATGATGAATCGTGTCAGTTAAATCTGTTACATGTATGGGGGCAAAGCGACTATTGCCACTATAATACAGGGGGAAAAAAGGAAGTTTGTTTAAAAGCGACATAAATGATGTAGTGAAGTTGTCTTCAACACTGTAAACAATTGATGGTCTCAAAATTGTAGCTAAAGGAAAGTTTTTTAAAATTTCATTTTCTCCTTCAAGTTTACTTTTGGCATAATCAGAATCAACTGCTTCATTAATACCTAAAGCTGATAAATGAATGAAATGTTTAAGATTATACTCTTTAGAAAGTTTGGCTAATAGAGATGGGAAAACAGTGTGAATATTTTTAAATGTATTACCTTTTTTTTGCTCATACAGAATTCCTACTAAATTTATACAAATGTCTGCCTTTTTAAAAAGCTCTCGAATTTTTTTTTCATCAAATATATTCGATTCAACTATGTTGATAAAACCAGCGTTGCCAAGTGTCTTCAAAACAATGCCTTTTTGATGAATATTTCTAGTAACAGCAGTTACAGTAAAGTTATCTTTGGTCAATTTTCTTACAATTGAACGACCGATTTGGCCTGAGCATCCAAAAATAAGTATATTTTTAGCTTTCATAGACAATTTTTTGCTTTCATATATATATATTTGATATGAGTAATAATATTCAGCTTCACAAAGGGGATATACCTGAAAACCTAAATTTGGGCAACCGAATAGCGGTTGACGGAGAATTTATGGGATTAAATGTAAGACGTGATCCATTATGTTTAATACAATTATCTTCTGGTAATTCAGACGCTCATATTATTCAATTTGATAGAAACAAATATAATGCTCCTAATCTTGTTAAAATATTAAGCGATGAGAAAATTATAAAAATTTTTCACTTTTCACGTGCAGATTTAGCTCATATAAAATATTATCTAAAAACAGAAACAAATAATATTTTTGATACCAAGATAGCTTCAAAGCTTGCTAGATCTTATTCGGATAATCATTCTCTTAAAACTTTGATAAAAGAATTTATAAATATTGACATAAGTAAACAATTTCAAAATTCAGATTTTGGTGGAGAACTATCTCCTGCACAATTAAAATACTGTGCAAATGATGTCATATATCTTCACAAAATTCATGAAGAGCTTTATAAAATATTAAAGAGAGAAAATAGAGTTCAACTTTATGAAGATTGTCTAAAATTTTTAAAAACAAGAGTTGATCTTGATTTAGCGTTGTTCAGGGATGATATTTGGTCACATTAGATTATGGAAAGTGAAATAACTAAAATTGGAAAAAGTGTAATTGATCTACAAATTAAAGCACTTAAAAAATTAAAAAACTCTTTAGATTCCAATTTTCAAAAAGCTATTAAAAAAATAATTAAATGTAAGTCTAAAGTAATTATATGTGGAGTAGGAAAGAGTGGAATTATTGCTTCAAAAATTTCTGCTACATTATCATCAGTAGGAACGCCTTCATTCACAGTTTCAGCAAATGATTGCTCTCATGGAGATTTAGGTCGAATTACAAAAAACGATATATTAATTTTAATAAGTAATTCTGGTAATACCAGTGAATTAAAAAATATTATTAAATATGCAAAATCTTATAAAATATTTCTAATTGGAATAATGTCGAATAAAAACTCAATATTGTATAAATCCTCTAATATTAAATTATATTTGCCAGAAGTTGAGGAGTCAGGATATGGAATAGTTCCTACTTCAAGCACAACTACACAACTATCAATTGGAGATGCTATGGCAATAGCACTCATGACTAAAAGAAAATTTAGCAAGTTAGATTTTAAAAAATTTCATCCCTTGGGTAGTTTAGGTAATAAACTAAAGACAGCTGGAGATATAATGCTTAAGAAAAATAGAATACCTTTTATAAATGAAAATCAATCTATGAAAAATGCAATTCGAGTTATTAATTTAAAAAAACTTGGAGTTTTAGTCATCATTAACTCCGATGGAATTACAAAAGGAGTATTTACCGATGGTGACTTGAAAAGATTAATAAAAAAAAGAAATAATATAGAAAATTTAAAAATAAAAAATTTTATGTCCAAAAATCCATTTAGCGTGAATGAAAATACTTTAGCATCTGATGTCTTGTCTCAAATGAATAAAAGAAAAATAACACACGTTTGTATATACAATAATGAAAATAAAAAAAAAACAATTGGAATTCTCCACATTCACAACTTAATAGATAATTTAAGATAGTAAAAATGAAAGTTTTTTTACAACTATTTCTATTTTCTATTTTAATAATTATAAGTTTTTTTTTCTATAAAAAATATTTTATGAAACAGGAAATTGTAAAAGAGATTAATGTTGAAAAAAATATTATAAAAAATGTCCCTGTTGAAAAAAAAAACGTAATTACTAATTTACAGTATAATGTTAAACTAAAAAATGATGGAACATATGAAATTAAATCAACCTCAAGCGAAATACTTTACGAAGAGGGGTTAGAAATAGTGTTTATGGAGGACGTAATTGCTACTTTTACAGATAATTTAAATAGAAAAATTATTATTAGATCGGACAAGGCTAACTTTAATTCTGCTACTTATGATACAAAATTCATAGACAATATAAAAATTATTTATGAAAATCATAAAATCACTTCAGATAGAATAGATTTTAATTTTAAAGAAAATAATATTTTAATATTTAAAAATGTAATATACACAGGATTAAATCAAGAAATTTATACTGATAATATTAAAATAAATTTAATTACTAAGAATGTACAGCTTTATATGAATAACCAAAATGAAAAAGTTAAAATAACATCAAATTAATTTATATGAGTTCAAATATTAAAAAATTTAGAATAAAATCCTATAAAACAAATAATTCAATTTTAAAACTTGAGAAAATTTCATTAAAGTTTGGTAATAAAACAATTCTTGATAGCTTAAATTTAAACTTAAATAACGGACAAATATTGGGTTTACTTGGGCCCAATGGTGTTGGAAAATCAACAATATTCAATTTAATTACAGGTTTAATCTCACCAGACTATGGTTCCATTTATATAAATTCAGAAAAGATTAATAAAATTCCAATTTATAAAAGAACAATTAAATTTAAGATCGGCTTTGTTCCACAGTATGGAGGATATTTCCATGACCTAACTGTAAATGAGAACTTAAATGCTATAGCCGAAATAAATCTTAATAACGAAAGTGAAAGAAATCAAAAAGTAAATTCATTAATCTCAAAATTCGAATTAGATCCAGTAAGAGACATTAAAGCTAGTTTGCTTTCAGGTGGACAAAAGAAAAAGTTGGTTATAGCTATTGCTTTAATTTCTGATCCTAAAATTCTTCTTTTAGATGAACCTTTTGCTGCGTTAGATGTGATGACAATAAAAATATTACAAGATATTATAGTCAGCCTGCAAACTTTTAACAATATTTCAATAATTCTATGTGATCATCAAGCAAGAGATCTTTTAAGATGTGTCGACTCAGCTGCAATTGTTCATAATGGAAGAGTAGTCGCACAAGATACTCCATCAAATTTAATTAACGATGTAGTGGCAAGAAATACTTATTTTGGCGAATCTTTTAAAATTAATTAAAAGTGAATAAATTCTTAGAAATTAAAAACAGAATTAAGCCTTTCAAAAAAAAAATTACAATTGAGGGGGATAAAAGTATATCAATTAGATGGGCTTTACTCGCCTCACAATCAAAAGAAAAATCAATTGCAACAAATATTTTAAGGTCAGAAGATATTCTTAGTACTCTAAATTCTTTAAGAAAATTAGGTGTTAAAGTTAAACTAACAAAAAAGAATTGTGAAATTAGAGGTTTAGGATTAAATGGTTTTAATTCTAAAAATGTAGTTTTAAACGCCGGAAATTCAGGAACTTTTGGAAGATTAATATTAGGACTCCTTACACACACAAAATTTCAAACTAAAATTATTGGTGATAAAAGTCTTTCAAAAAGAGATTTTACTAGAGTCATAATACCTTTAAAAAAATTTGGAGCAAATTTTCTATCTAGCTCTGGAAAACTGCCCATTACTATAATGGGTACTACAAACCCCAAACCAATTAAGTACATTGAGTCAAAAGGTTCGGCCCAAGTAAAAAGTAGCATAATGCTTGCAGCACTTAACACCAAAGGTACAACGACAATCAAAGCTAAAAAATCTCGTAATCATACAGAGTTATTCTTTAAATATTTAAAAATACCTATGAAAATTAGTAAAAAGAAAAATTATGATTTAATTAAAATAAATGGTTTGAGAAAAATAAAAAAATTAAATTATAAAATTCCATCAGATATTAGCTCAAGTGCTTTTTTTATAGTCTTAACAATCCTATCAAATAATTCAAAGTTAATTATAAAAAATGTGAATATAAATCCCTCACGAACTGGAATTTTAAAAATTTTAAATTTAATGAATATTAAAGTTAAAATTCAAAATGCAAAGAATTATAAGGGTGAAAAAATTGCAGATCTTTGTGTTTCAAGTCAAAAAAATATAAAACCAATAAATTGTCCTGAACATTTAAATAGCGCCTCAATTGATGAATTTCTGTTAATTTTTTTGCTGGCAGCGAGGGCAAAAGGTGTTTCATATTTTAAAAATTTATCAGAACTTAATGAAAAAGAGAGCCCACGTTTAATTTGGGGTTCAAAAATTTTAAATCTTATGGGAATTAAGAATGTTATTACAAAAAGTAGTATAAAAATATTTGGAAACCCAGACTTAAAAATTAATAAAAAAATAACTATCAAAAATTTTTTAAAAGATCACAGAGTTTTTATGACAAGTATAATTGCAGCTTTAACTTTTGGAGGTGAATGGAAAATTTCAGATAAAGACTCTATCAACACCTCTTTTCCATCTTTTATGAGCAAAATAAAAGAATTGGGTGTTAACATTTAAAGAAATTAGCCATTTTTTCTAAATTTCTATGTTGATAAAACTTACATTTTTATCTAAAAGGGCGATGTTTTTTTAAAAAAATAAACAATATTAATGGAAATTTATAAAGACTTATCACATCCGGGAACCTCAGAGTTTGAAAAGCTTCTAAATAGTCAATTCTCAAAAGTTCAGATTGAGGAAGGAAAAATTATTGAAGGTAAGATAAATAAAATTACTGAAAAATTTGTTTTTGTTTTTGTCGAAGGTTTAAAATCAGAACCGATATTAGACATAAATGAATTAAGAAGTTTAGGTTTAGGCGATAAAATAAAAGTTGGAGAAACAATACCAGTATTATTAGAAAAAATAGAGGATAAAAATGGTGAAGTAATAGTTTCAGCAAGTAAAGCTCAAAAAATAAAAGGGTGGGATAAGTTAGTTGAAGCATACGAAAAAAATGAACCTATTATGGGAAAAATTACATCTAAATGTAAAGGCGGATGTATTGTAGAGCATATTGAAACTGGATCACTCATGTTTCTACCTGGCAGTCAGATTAGCGACAAACCACTTAAAGATATCAATCATCTAATGAATCAACCTCAAAAATTTGCTCTTATAAAACTAGACAAAGTAAGAGGCAACGCATGTGTTTCTAGAAGAGAAATAATCTCTTCATTCAAAAAAGAGGA
>CACPCX010000016.1 GCA_902632545.1 uncultured Pelagibacteraceae bacterium | reverse complement strand
TATCATGTTATGTTATACTTAGCATTATACTATGGAAATTAATATAAATTGTGATTTAGGTGAAAAATCAAAACATCATTCAAATAAGTATGATCCAGACTTGTTAGAAATAGTTAATTCAGCAAATGTTGCATGTGGTTATCATGCGGGAGATGATGAGTCTATGAAACAAGTTGTTCAAATTTCAAAAAAAAATGGCGTAAGTATTGGAGCACATCCATCTTTTAACGACCCTGAAAATTTTGGGAGACAAAGAATTAAACTCACTCCAGGTGAAGTAAGACAATTAATTATTGATCAATATGAAATTCTTCAAAAAATTGCTCAAGATTATGGAGAAAATGTAACGCACATAAAACCACATGGAGCTTTAAATAACATGGCATGTGAAGATATAGATTTAGCAACGACACTGGCAAAAGCGATAAGTGATATTAGTAAAGATTTGATTTATTTAGTACCTACTGGATCTAAAATGGAAGTAGCAGCAAAAAAACTAGATATGCTTATAGCGTGTGAAATATTTGCTGATAGAAATTATGAGGATGACGGAAATCTAGTTTCTAGAAAAAAATCTAACGCATTAATTACCGATCCTTTAGAGGCTCAAAAACACGTGTTAAATATGGTAAAAAATCAGTCACTTAATTGTCACAGTGGAAAGCAAATACCTTGTGAAATCGACTCTGTGTGCATACATGGGGATAATAAGAGTTCGCTAGCTACTGCTAAATCTATAAAAAATAATTTAGTAGAAAACGGACTAACTTTAAAACCTTTAACACAAATGGAGAAATTTATATAATGATAAAAAACACTTTAATCACATTTTTTTTATTAGTTTTTCTATCTGCAAATTCATATTCTGCTGGCACTAGCTCTAGTTCAGACTCTAATAGCACTGATTATAGTAAAGCAGTTAAGTTTGTAAAAGCAGCAAAAAAATTTGAGAGTGATGGAAAAGCGGAAAAAGCAAATAAGAGATATATGAAAGCTTTAAAACTTTTAATTAAATCAAATAAAAGTAAACCAAATAAAGCTGATACTTTAAATTACTTAGGTTTTACGACGAGAAAACTTGGGGATTTTGAAGGTGGAGAAAAATATTATCTTCAAGGTCTTGCAATTGAACCAAATCATATAGGTATTAATGAATACTTGGGAGAACTTTATGTTGCTACAAATAGAATTGATCTGGCTAACGAAAGACTTAAAATTTTAGAAAGTTGTAATTGCAAAGAATACGATAGCTTAAAACAAATAATAGCAGGCACAAAAAAATCAAAATATTAGTTAATGTTTTGAACCATTTGTTGTGGCATCCATAGAGCTATTTCTGGAAAGATAACAACAAGAATTACTGCAAGGATCATTAACATAAATAATGGGAATGCACTCCTTGCAATAAATCCCATATCTTTGTTAGCCATTCCTTGTAGTACAAATAAATTAAATCCTACGGGTGGCGTGATTTGAGCCATCTCAACTACTATAACTAGAAATATACCAAACCAAATCATGTCAAAACCAGCTTGTCTAATCATTGGTTCAATAATTGCCATTGTTAGTACTACTGCTGAAATTCCATCAAGAAACATTCCAAGAATAATATAAAAAATCATTAAAACAAAAATTAATACATACGGTGATAGTTCCATATTTTGTATCCAAATAGCTAAATTTCTTGGAAGACCAGTAAATCCCATAGCTAATGATAAAAATGTAGAGCCAGCTAAAATAAAAGCAATCATACAGGATGTTTTTGTTGCTCCTAACAAAGATTGTTTAAATGTTTCAATAGTTAAACTCTTTTGATAGTAAGATAAAATTAAAGCCCCCACTACACCTAAGGAGGCAGCCTCAGTTGCTGTTGCAACTCCAGTATATATTGATCCAATCACAGCTGATATTAAAATAATTACTGGTAATAATTGTTTGGATTTTTTGATTTTTTCTAGAAAAGAGAAATTTTCTACATACTTTGGCATACTTTTTTTATTTATTAAAGACCAGATGATCACGTAAGACATAAATATAAGCGCTATCATTATGCCTGGAATAATTCCTGCAATAAATAGCTTTGCAATAGACTCTTGTACAGTAACTCCATAAATTATTAGTATTATTGAAGGAGGTATAAGTAGTCCTAAAGTTCCTGAGCCAGCTAGACTACCTAATAAAATTTGTTCTGGGTATTTTCTTTTTCTTAGTTCTGGGATAGACATCTTGCCTACTGTGGCAACGGTTGCTGCTGAAGATCCCGATATTGCTGCAAAAAGTGCACATCCAACAACATTTACATGAATTAATCCACCCGGTAATTTTTGCATCCATGGTGATAGTCCAGCAAATAAATTCTCAGAT
This sequence comes from uncultured Pelagibacteraceae bacterium, assembly GCA_902632545.1. GTDB lineage: Bacteria > Pseudomonadota > Alphaproteobacteria > Pelagibacterales > Pelagibacteraceae > Pelagibacter. The sequence continues at coordinate 9,654 of CACPCX010000016.1, read as the reverse complement.
AACTTAGTTCTAAATAATATTTCACCCATCCAAACAAACAATGGTAAAGCTGTTAATGTCCATGATGATGAGGTTCCCCATATAGTAGTTGCCATGGCATCCCCAACTGGTCTTGATGTAAACAACATCATTCCAATTGTCGAAACTCCTATCATGCTTATCGCTACCCAGATGCCAGATCCAAGAAAGAACAAAAGCACACTTATAAAAAATATTATGAGAAAAATTTCAGTCATTCTTGGTTAAAATTGTTAAAATAAATTTATGTAAGACAGCTATAAAAAAAATTAGAGATCCAATAGCAACACTAGTTTGAGGTATCCAAATTAAGATCTCATCTGCACCTTCGCTTCTCTCTTGAAAATCATAAGAGATTAATAACATTTTCCATAAGTAAAAAGACAAATAACCTGAAAAAATTGTTGCTACAAGTAGACACCATATTTCTAAAAACCTTTTAAAAGATGAAGAGGCTTTTTCTAGAAAAAGAGTAATTCGAATATGTCCACCCTCAACAAAAGTAAATGCTAACGCATAAAAGGAGGCTGCAGCCATGCAGTAGCCTGAATACTCAGCTAAACCCCTTATGTAGAAACCAAAAATTCTTGAAGAAATTCCAATTAAAATAAAAACTGCGACAAGTATTAAAAAAAAAGCAGCTAAATATCCTGAAAATTTATAGAGCTTATTTAAATTATTATTTATTGATTGAAACATTTAGTAAAAAGGCCAACTTACTACAAGTTGGCCTTTTTTTTAAGACTATTTATTTGTAAGCAGATAAAACTGCAGCACCTCTGTCTCCAGCTTTTGCTTTCCATTCTTCAGACATTGTTGCTCCAACTTTTTCAAAATGTTTTTTCAAAGCTGAATTAACTTCGCCTACTTCCATTCCAGCATCTGCTAAAGCTTTCTTGTCTCCAGTATTACCTTGTTTAGATAATTCCCAACCTTTTTCTTCAGCGATTGCTGCTTGGTTCATTACAAGATCTTGAGTTGCTTTATCAAGTTTATTCCAAGCTGCTTTATTTGCTATAATCATATTTTTTGGAAACCATGCTGCTATATCGTAAAAATATTTAACACCATTTTCCCAAATCTTGCTATTTTTACCAGTTGTGGGAGAAGTAATCATACTTTCCACAGCACCTGTAGAAAATGCTTGGCTAATTTCAGCTGCCTCAATTTTAGTTGGTGCCATTCCTGTTAACTCAGCAATTCTAATTGTTGCAGAGTTGTATGCTCTAAATTTCAATCCATTTAGATCACCAACTTTTTTAATTTGCTTTTTACTGTAAAGTCCTTGTGCAGGCCATGGAACCGCATAAAGAAATACCAATCCTTTTTCATCAAGACTCTTAACAATATATGGTTTTGAAGCTTCATATAATTTCATAGCATCATCATAAGAACTTGCTAAGAAAGGTAATGAGTCAATTTCATATAAAGGATCTTCTTTTCCAAGAGCTGACATAAATCTTTCACCAATAGGTGCTTGACCTGTTCTAACAGCTCTGAAAATTTCTCCACCTTTAAATAATGAACCACCTGGATGAGTAACAATTGTTAGTTTCCCTCCACTTTTTTCAGTTACATTTTTTGCGAATTCTGTTGCATTAGCTGAATGAAAATTTCCAGCACCATAAGCAAGTGCCATATCCCATTTTTCTGCCAAAGAAACATTAGCAAACAATAATACTGAAGTAATAATTGAAATAAATAATTTAATTAATTTCATCTGTCCTCCTTTTTAAAATTGATATTAAAATATCTCTCTAAACCGAAATCAATAAAAATATTGTATTGAGCTCATTGAAAATTTGACAGATTAGACTAATATGAAGGTATCTTGATTGAAGAACTCATAATTTTAACTAATATAATTTTTATCACAATTATATTAACTGCCGATAATGCTTTAATAGTTGGATCTATTGCTTCAAATTTTGTTCCAAAAAATAGAAAACAAATAATACTTTGGGGTGTAATTGGAGCCTTTGTTTTTAAAATTTTTTTTGCAATTTTTGCAACTTTTTTATTTGAATTTTATTTTATAAAGATTTTAGGAGGCTTATTATTAATTTGGATAGTAAATGATTTAAGAAAAGATTTATTAGATATTAAGAAAGTCAAACCTACTACAAAAAAAGGGAAAGAGCCTTCATATATAAGCAGTATTGGAAAGGTCTTGTTTGCAGATATAATGATTAGTTTTGATAATGTAATTGGTGTAGTTGCTGCAGCAAAAGGATATTTTGGATTTATGATATTTGGACTGATGTTATCAGTTGTCCTAACTGGAGCCTTAGCAACATATATGGCAAATTATATTCAAAAACATATTTGGATTGCTTATGTTGGGTTGATATTTATTTTAATTGTTGGTCTGCAGTTGATAATTGGTGGATTGGTTGATCTAGAAATACTTAAAATAAATGAAGAATTTAAAAAATATTTTTAAAATCCAGGTAATAGTATAAAATATTCATTAAAGGGGTGCTTATTCAATAAAAAACAGGACTATTTTGTCATTGAATATTAATCGCATTCATAATTAAATTACCTTTTTATAAATTGTTAACAATATAGAGGAAGATAATGAGAAAACTATTTATCGCTGCATTTATGTTTGTATCAAGCTTTGGTTCGAACGTAATGGCAGATGGACACGCTATCAAAGTAGGGATAATATTAGGATTTACTGGTCCTATTGAATCTCTAACTCCAGCAATGGCTGCTTCAGCTGAACTTGCTTTTAAAGAAGCTTCAGACTCAGGTTCGCTATTAGGTGGAAAATATATTAAAGCTGAAAGAGCAGACTCAACTTGTGTTGACTCAGCGGCAGCAACAGCTGCAGCTGAAGGATTAATTTCAGGTGGTGTAACTGCAATTATGGGAGCAGACTGTTCAGGTGTAACTGGTGCTATCGCATCAAACGTTGCTGTACCAAATGGTGTAGTAATGATATCACCTTCAGCAACTTCTCCAGGATTAACAACTTTAGATGATAATGGGTATTTCTTTAGAACTGCTCCATCAGATGCTAGAGGTGGTCAAATTTTAGCTGACATAACTAAAGACAGAAAAGTAAAAAGTGTTGCAATCACATACACTAACAATGACTATGGTAAAGGTTTAGCTGATGTTTACAAAGCAGCAGTTGAAGCTCATGGTATTAAAGTTACAACAGTAACTGCTCACGAAGATGGAAAAGCAGATTACTCATCTGAGGTAGCAACTCTTGCTTCTGCTGGTGGTGATGCTGTTGCAGTTATTGGTTATCTTGACCAAGGAGGAAAAGGAATCATTCAAGCTTCTTTAGACTCTGGTGCATTTGACAAATTTATTTTATCGGATGGTATGATCGGTCAATCTTTAGTTGATGCTTTTGGTAAAGATTTAAGTAAATCATTTGGATCAATGCCAGGTTCTACTGGTAAAGGAGCTGGTGTATTTGCAGAAGTTGCAAAAGCTGGTGGTATTGACTCATCAGGTCCATATACAGGTGAATCTTATGATGCAGCTGCTTTAATCGTATTAGCAATGCAAGCAGGTAATTCTGCTGACAGAGCTTCAATTGCAAAACATGTAATGGAGGTTGCTAACGGTCCTGGAAAAAAGATTTACCCAGGTGAGCTTAAGAAAGGTTTAGACTTATTAGCGAAAGGTAAAAAGATCAATTACGAAGGTGCTACTGGAGTAACTTTTACTGAAGTTGGTGAAGCTGAAGGTTCTTTCTTAGAACAAGAAGTTAAAGGCGGAAAATTCAAAACAAAAAAACAAAGATAATTTTATATCTTAATTCAAAAAACCCCAGTAATATTAATATTACTGGGGTTTTTTTATAAACCGCTTATTATTCTTATTATTCCAAATATAGAAATAATAATTAAAAAATAAAAAACTACCTTTCTGTAAAGAGCTTCTTTGCTTTTAACAAAAAATTTATCACCAATAAAAACACCTATTGGCAAAACTAATATTAAAGGAAGAGTTCTATAAATAGTGGTAATGTCTACTATATCTGCAAAAAAGCTTAGCACGAATGCATAAATATCGGTTAAAAAAAACAAAGCGGTTAAAGTTCCTCTTATGACAGCAGGTTGAACAGAAGTAATTAACAAAAATAAAGCAGCAGGCATTCCTCCAAGAGTAGTTAAACCATTAAGAGCACCGGAGCCTATTCCTGTAGAAACTTTTATAGCATTATTGTTTAATTGCTTATTTGTGTATCCTTTCATCAGTAATATTGAGAAAAAAATTATAATTATGCAAACTGATAAGTGTGTAATTTCAGGAGAAAGATATTTGAGTAAAAATATACCAATCGGTGAACCTATTACCATTCCAATTAAAATTTTAAAAACCATATTCCAGTCTATTTTATTCCAAACATATGGTGCCATAAAAATACTAATTAGAACTTCTAGAATTAAAATAATTGGAACTATCTCAATTGCTGGAATTACAAAAGAAAAACCAGAAATACAAGTTGCTGAAAATCCAAATCCATTAAACCCTCTTATAATCGATGCAATAAAAACTGTGAAAATTATAAAAGAAAATTCTAGTAAACTTAATTCAAAATAAGCTAGCCAATTCATTAGATATTCATTTTAGAATCTGCTCTTATAGTTGAAAGAGCTATAATTATTAAAAAAATTAGACAAATTAAATTCATAGTCTTCCAGCTTGTTAAACTCAAGAATACTCCAGCAGATAAACTGGCTATTGCTTGGATAGAATAAACTATTAAATCGTTATAGCCTTGTGCTTTAAATTTTTCTTCTTCTCTATAGCACAAAACAAGTAAACTTGTTCCAGATATAAATAAAAAATTCCAACCTAGCCCAAGGAAAATGAGGGCAATCAAATAATTAATATAATTCTGTTCAAATAAACTTGTAATAATTGTTACAAAAAAAAATAAAACTCCCACATGCATAATTTTGCTATGCCCAAACGTTTTAATCAAATTTCCTGTAACTAGTGAAGGTAAAAACATGGCTGCTATATGAATCTGAATAACAAATCCAGTCTTTGACAAACTAATTTTCTCCATCAAATGCATGCTTATAGGGGTTGCTGTCATTAAAAAGGTCATTACAGCATATGCAAAAGCTGAAGCCACAAGTGCCTGTAGAAATCTTGGTTGTGATATAAGTTCAAAAAAACTTCTTCCAGTTTTATATCGATTGCTAGATGTCTTTTTTGGTTCCTGATAAAAAAATAAAAATATAGTTGATGAAATAGCTAATGTAGCAAGACCAAGATAAGATCCTGCATACAAGTGATCTGAAATAAATTCTTTTGAAATGTTTGCAATGTTTGGACCAATAAAGGCAGAGCCTATACCTGCTAATAAAATGATAGAAATTGCTTTTGGTGCATAATTCTTATCCACAACCTCGACTGCTGCAAAACGATATTGATGACTGAAAGCTATTCCTCCACCAATTAAGAAGCATCCTAAATTATATAGAACAAAGCTTTCTATAATTATAGAGTATGCGGTTAAAAGTGAAGCGAGACATGTGCTGATTGATGCAAAAATAAAACCTAATTTTCGTCCAATTATACTCATTAACTTTGCAGCAAAAAAAGCGAATAATGCAATTCCAACAACCGACAAAGCCATTGGAAGAGTTGCTAAAGATTTTATCGGACTTAATTTCGAACCAATTATACCACTTAAAAAAACGGTGACGGGAGCAGCAGTAAAAGCAAAAATCTGGCTTAATAAGAGTAACGTAAGATTTTTATTCATTAAAAGAATAAATACTTATCAGCCATATACAAAGCCCAAGCGGCGGCGGCGCCTAATATAATATATTTCATTTAGTTTACTTTATTTCTATTTTTTCAGGAAGTATACCTTTAGGTCTATATCTCATTATGAATAACAAACCTAATCCCATCATTAAAAATCTGAAATAGGGAACACTTTCAATTAAATGAGCTTTAAGTGCATTTGTTTCAGGAATTCCTGTGGTGAAAAAGTTTATTAAGAATAATGATATTGGTGCAGCTTCAATCCATAAGAACCAAACAACAAATCCTCCTAAAATTGCTCCAAAATTATTTCCACTTCCTCCAACAATTACCATGACCCAAATTAAGAACGTATATCTCATGGGTCTATAACTTCCTGGAGTAAATAGACCATCTTGTGTAACCAACATTGCACCAGCAATTCCAACTATAGCTGAACCTAAAATAAAAATTAATAAATGTTGCTTAACAACATTTTTACCCATTGCATTTGCAGCTTCCTCATTGTCTCTTATTGCTCTCATCATTCTTCCCCAGGGAGAATAAAGAGCTTTTTGAGTTAAAATTAAAAGAATAATTACTACTACTAAGAATAACCCCGAATAACAGAGTTTTACAAATACTGAAGAACCTTCAATAACAAGTTGGTTTAAAGCAGCTTGTCTATCAGCTAAATTCTCAATTACACTTAATTTTCCTGAATTAAACTTTTCAACTAAGTTTATAAACCAATCAGTTGTCTGAAGATCTACCTCATAAGGTGCAGGTCTCTTTAATCCAATAACATTTTTGACTCCTCTTGTGAGCCAATCCTCGTGTTTAATAATTGCAATAACAATTTCAGAAATAAGTAAAGTAGCAATTGCTAAATAATCTGCTCTAAGACCAAGTGCAACTTTTCCAACTATAAAAGCTAAACCACCTGCAAAAAGAGCTCCGACTATCCAAGAAAATATAATTGGTAATCCAAATCCTCCTAAGAAACCAGTTTTAGCAGGATCAACTGCTTCAATAGCTTCTATGCCTGGTTCTGCAGAAAATCTAATAAGTATAATGCCTGAAATTATTATTGCTGCTATGCTGTATGTTCTTATTTTTGATTTTTCAAATCTTTTTAAAATAAAGCGTATAACTAATACCATTACTACTATTAGCCACAACGACATTAGAATATCGAAACCTCCTGCCCTCCATGCTTCTTGAACAGGATCTACAGATATTAATACAGCAGCTAAACCACCTAAAGCAGTATAACCCATGATTCCAAAATTAATTAGACCAGCATATCCCCACTGAATATTCGCACCCATTGTCATTACTGCAGAAATTAAACAAAGATTAAATATTGATAAAGCTATATTCCAAGATTGAAATATCCCAACCAAAAGAATAAGCGCCATCATGATACTGTAAGCTGCTATTACATTTAGATTTTTTCTCACAATACTTTCCCCTTAAATATCCCTGATGGTCGATATATTAAAACTATTACGAGTATAGAAAATGATACAGCAAATTTATAATCTGTAGAAAGAAGTTGAACTAAACTATCTGGTTCCATACTTACAGGTAAAACATACATAAAAAATTTCTTGTAAGCATAAGTTAATAAAATTTCAGAAAATGCTATTACGTATCCTCCTAAAAAAGCTCCAAATGGATTTCCAATTCCTCCAACTATTGCAGCAGCAAAGATAGGAAGCATGTTGTTAAAATAAGTAAATGGTTTAAAACTTTTATCTAAACCATACAAAGCACCACCAATAGTGGCTAAAATTCCAGCAATTATCCAAGTAACTAAAACTATCTTTTTTGGGTCAATACCTGACAACAAAGCAAGATCTTCGTTATCAGAATAAGCTTTCATACTTTTTCCTGTTTTAGTTCTATTTAAAAACCAGAATAATAGAGAGACTAAAACTATTGTTACAAAAATTGTTATTACTTGAGTTGATTTTAATGCAAGCCCTTCGTTTAAACCCGTCATCTCTTTAAATTCGCGAGCTTTAATAATAAATTTTTCTCCATCAAAAAATCTTCTATCAGCGGGTCCAATTATTATTCTAACAACTGCTTGCGTTACAAACATTACTCCAATACTAACCATTGCAAATTGAACTGGAGGGCTTTTCTGATATCTATAATATTTGAAGACAAATTTATCTATTAAAAGCATATACATAATCATAAAGATAATTCCAAATGGGATAGCTAATAAAGCAGTAGGTAGAACACCCAAAGACACGCCTAAAGATTGAAAATACCACGTAAATAAAATCGTAGCCATGGTTCCAAAAGACATCATGTCACCAGTTGCAAAATTAGCAAATCTTAAAATTCCATAAATTAGTGTAACAAAGATTGCACCTAACGCTAACTGGGAACCATAGGTTAATGCAGGGATAAAAATATAATTTAATAAAAGAATTATTGCATTTATAAAATCCATATTACCCTCCTAAAAAAGAGCTTCTTACTCTTGGATCGTCTAATAATTCTTTTCCAGTCCCTGAATAACGATTTTCTCCAGTAACTAGAACATAGCCTCTATCTGAAATACCTAAGGCTTGTTTTGCATTTTGTTCTACCATTAAGATTGCAACGTTAGTTCTTTTTACTTTAACAATATGATCAAATAATTCATCCATAACAATTGGTGAAACCCCGGCTGTTGGCTCATCCAACATCAAAACAGTTGGCTTTATCATAAGAGCCCTCCCTAGAGCTACTTGTTGCCTTTGTCCCCCTGAAAGTTCACCAACCATTTGATTTCTTTTTTCTCTTAAAATTGGAAACAATTCATAAATTTCTTCAATAATATTTTTGATTTCGTCATTAATAAGAAATGCACCCATTTCTAAATTTTCTTCAACAGTCATGCCTGCAAAAACATTTTTTGTTTGAGGTACAAAAGAAATACCTTGTTTAACTCTATCTTGAGGAGATAATTTTGAAATATCATTACCGTCAATCTTTACTGATCCAGATTTTAAATTAAGCAAACCCAGCATTGCTTTCATAGCTGTTGATTTACCAGCCCCATTTGGACCTAGAATAGAAACTATTTCACCCTTATTCACATTTACTGAACAAGAGCTAATGATGTCAGGGCCATTACCATAACCACCTGTCATTTCTATTCCTTCAAAATATGCCATTAGTTTGTATCCTTTAACTTTGATCCTCTACCAAGATAACTCTCAATAACTTTCTCATCTTTTTTTGCCTCTTCAACACTTCCCTCAAATAAAACTGATCCTTCAGCCATTACAATCACTGGATCACACAATCTACCAATAAAATCCATATCATGTTCAATCATACAAAAAGTATAACCTTTTTCTTTATTTAGCTTTTCGATTGCAGTTCCAAGGTCTTTTAGTAAGGTTCTATTAACTCCTGCCCCTACTTCGTCTAATAATACTAATTTTGCATCAACCATCATAGTTCTTCCAAGTTCTAACAATTTCTTTTGTCCCCCTGAAAGATTTCCAGCAAGCTCATTCGATAAATGCCCTAGATTTAAAAATTCAACAACTTCTTTTGCTTTTGCTTTAACCACAGCTTCTTCTTGTGCAACTAAACCTGGTTTAAATAATGCAGTCATTATTTTTTCCCCAGATTGATTTCCTGGAACCATCATTAAATTTTCTAAAACAGATAAATTTGAAAACTCATGTGCAATTTGGAATGTTCTTAACAAACCTTTGGAAAATAATTCATAAGAAGGAATATTGGTAATATTTTCATCATCAAAAGTTACACTTCCACCTGATGATTTTAAATTGCCTGCAATCAAATTAAACAAAGTTGTTTTGCCAGATCCATTAGGTCCAATGATACCTGTGATTGTTCCTCTCTTAACTTTAATTGAACAATCTG
>CACPCX010000015.1 GCA_902632545.1 uncultured Pelagibacteraceae bacterium | reverse complement strand
TTGGATATACAAAGTTTTTCTTTGAAATAAAAAATACAAAAACAGATAATAAAACTACTGATAACCTACTTGAATAACTTGCATCCATTAAAATACCGGCAGGAAAAATTATGGTTCTAGCAATTAATGCTGCCAAAGTCGCATATGCTAAACAGTTAAACCATTTAAATAATTTAGATGTTTCCTTAATACCTTGAGATGTAACAGCGCCTAAAAATCTTGATAAAAAAGTTGCTAAAGATGTAACTAAAATTGCATAAACGATATTAGCTGACATTATATTCTCCTAATAAATAAGCGACTGTTCCACCTATTATGCCTGCTAATAAAATTGACCATTCAGGTGACAATAAATAAATAATTGGACCTAAAATTAAACCTAGTACAACTGACAAAGTAATCTGAATAGTTTTTGCAGCTCCAACCATCATGCATAGAAAGTAAACTGGATTAAGAATTGCTAAACCTATCATCATATCTTTACTCAAATATTCAGAAAAAGAAAATCCAATAAATGTACCGATTACAGATACGCTGACAGTGGCACTTCCTATTCCAATCCAATAATCAATCCTATGCTCTTTTGGTATTTTTTTATAATTACTTTTCATTATTAACCACGCAGAAACTGCAATAAAGTGACAAGAGAAGTAATATTTCCACTTAGGTTGACTTTTATGCATCATTAAAGGAAACAAAGATACAGCCATTGGATATAGTCGAGCATTAACAAACCAAACAGCTAAAAAAATATTTAATAGAGAAGCACCAATTAACATAGATTCAGCCATGACTAGAGAACCAGGTAAAGCATATGTTAAAACTGTTGAAAAGATACTTTCTTGAATATTAAAACCTAAATCTTTAAAAAGAGCTCCAATTGCTATGAAACAACACGTAAGAGCAATTGCTGGACTATCATGAGTAAGGATAGACCTATATCCTTTAAAATAATATTTTTTGCTGACCATTAGCCACCAAGAAAAAGTCTACCAACATCAGGATTTTTAAGTAAATCGTCACCTTTTCCTGCAATTGCAGTTTGACCAGATACTAGAACGTATCCAATGTCAGCAAATTCTAAACCTTTTTTTGCATTTTGCTCAACAAGTATAATTGTTTTTTTTTCATTTTCTTGAAGATCTCTTAATATTTCAAAAACCATTTCTATATATCTTGGTTCAAGTCCTATTGAGGGCTCATCAACTAAAAGTATCGAAGGCTTCATTACTAGGGCTCTTGATATTTCTAATAGTCTTCTTTCTCCACCTGATAAAACTTTTGCTGGTTGGTTTCTTCTATTTCTTAACCTTTCATATTTTTCAAAAATTCTTTCAGCCTCTTCAAATGATTCGTCTGTTTTTTCTTTTATATATCCTCCCATCAATAAGTTTTCCTCTACCGTCATATCTGGAAATACTGAATTATCCTGCAATATATAAGCTATACCAACAGACTTTAATTTTTCAGCAGGTGTAAGATTTGTAATTTCTTTTCCCTCAAGTTCAATTTGACCAGAAAAAATGTTTGTAAAACCATATATTGAGTGAAGAATAGTTGACTTGCCAGCACCATTTGGACCAATCAAACATAATGATTGTGCTTTATTTACGAATAAATCAAAATTATGCAGAATTTCCATTTTACCATAACCTGCATTTAAATTTTTAATTGTTAAATGAATTTCGTTAGGAGATAACTTTTTTAAATCATCTGCAGTTGGAGCCTTGCCTAAAACTTCATATTGGTTTGCCATTATTGTGCCCCCAAATATGCATCGATAACACGCTTGTCATTTTTAATTTCCTCAGGTGTCCCATTAGCTAACATTTTTCCATGTGCTAAACAGAATATATTTTCTGCAAGCTGCATGATAACTCTCATATTGTGTTCTATTACCAAAAGAGTGATTCCAAAATCTTTATTTACTTTTATTAATCTGTCGATAATTCCATTAATTAAAGTTGGGTTTATTCCTGCAGTAGGCTCATCTAACAAAAGCATTTCGGGTTCATTCATTAAAGCCATTGCTAGTTCTAATAACTTTTGTTGGCCAAAAGAAAGATCGCCGGCTCTTAGTTTTCTTTTTTGATATAATCCAACGAAGTTTAATAAATTCTCAGCTTTTTCTGTTAACTCTTGAGGAATTTTTGAAAAAATCTTCATTAAATTTGCATCACTACCTTTGTGGCTGATAAGCATATTTTCAATGCAATTTAATTTTCCATAAATTCTAGTTTGCTGAAATGTTCTTAATAGACCTAATTTTGCAATAACAGGCACTGGTAATTCTGAAACTTCTTTACCATTAAATTTAATTGAACCTTGATCTATTGGATAAGTGCCTACAATGGAATTAAATAAAGTTGTTTTGCCTGATCCATTTGGACCAATTAAACCTACTATCTTGCCTTTTTCAACATTCATAGAAATATCGACATTAGCTTTAACACCACCAAATGATTTACTTACATTATTAACTTCTAAAATACTCATTTAAGTTCCACCTGTGCCTTACGATCTTTTTCATCGACTACCTCACCGAACCGCTCTGGAAATTTTTCTCTTAACCATCCCATAATTCCCTCTGGGAAATAAATTACGATTACAACAATTAAAACTCCTAAGGCAACGTATTGCCATCCTAAGAAAAAAGTCCAAAAACCCTCTTTAAAAATATGAAATACAGTTGCACCAATAATTGGACCCCAAAGTGTACCTTTGCCACCCAATATTGCCATTAACACCATGAAAACTCCCATCTCTCTACCATCAAACGCAACATCAGTGGAGTCAATGTATCCAACCAATCCTCCCATTATTCCACCAGCTAATCCGCAAAAGAAAGCTGAAATCATCCATCCAATGATTTTATATTTCATTGTTTCAATACCCATAGCTTCAGCTTTATCTTCATTGTCTCTAATTGCATTTAGTATTAACTTAAACCTAGTGGTGTAAATTCCTTTAACAGCTATGAAGGTCAGAACTAAAACAAAAAAACTTAAAAAATAAAAAAATTCACCTCTTGAATCTAAACTTCCAACTTCAGGAAAAGGTGGTGTTGTGAAACCTTGTCCAGCTCCAATGATTTCAATTCCTCCAGAAATTTCACCTGCTGCAACTCCCAACCCTAATGTACAAATTGCAAAATAATGCCCTCGAAGTCCTAGAATAGAGTATCCAATTAAACCTGCTACAATGGTTGGTACAACTGCAGCAACTATAAGCCCAACAGCCATACCCTGAAAAAATTGAGCAGGTGTATGCACAAATGTTTTCTCACCACCACTTTCAGTCCACTCAGCTAGTGGGAAAAACATTCCAACTTGTACGGAGGCACATAGATACATTCCAAGACCATAAAAGAGAATATTTCCAAATGAGTTATATCCCATTTCACCACCTTGAATATTCCAAGTAGTTGCAAGAACAATTAATACACACAAGATTGACAATTGAACTTTAAAAGCGGGGAATAAGAATGGAGCAGCTAAACCAAATATTAAAATACCAGAATATAAAATTAAATTATTCTTGTTCATATAAACTATTTATTTTATTTCTAAATTTTTGATCAACAGTAAAATAATGCCCATTCTCTTCATGTATGCTTGACCCATTTAAGTGATATTCGTCTAAATGTTTTTTAAATTTTTTAATATCGACTTTTATTTTATTTCCAGTATCGTCCGTAATTTCAACTTTTTTCATTTTAAATATTCTCTTTTTCGTGAAAGTTTAAATCTTCTATAAACCAGAATTAGTACTAATAACAAAAAAACAGAGCCAATTCTAAATTCTGTACCTAAAATATAATCAGCAAATTCTTCGAATACTCCTAATCCCATTCCCGACATTGCAACTCCCGGTAAATTTCCAAGGCCTGCAACAATAACAATCATAAATGACCGAATTGTATATGGTAATCCCATATAGGGATGAATAGTAAATGTTATAGAAATTAAAGCTCCAGCAACCCCACATAAAGCAGCATTAATTCCAAATGTTGCTGCATAAACTTTTTCTGTGTCAACGCCTAAAATCTTTGCAGCTCTTGCATTTTGTGCTGTAGCTCTAATTGCTCGTCCTAGCTTAGATTTTTTCATGTAAATTACTAAACAAATTGCAAATAAAATACTTATGAAGGCTGAAAATATTTTTGAATTCGGTAAAACAACATTATTGTTAAATAACATCGTTGTTCCATAATCTGAATTTGCAAGAACAACATCAGCTCCAAATGCAAAATTCATTAATTGCATGAAAAGAATACTGATTCCAAAAGTTGCTAAAATTGAGATAAATAAATCTCTATCAACTACTTTATTAATTACTAGCTTGTAAATTGCTATACCTACAAAGTACATTATTATTGGAGATACAATTACTCCCCAAGCTGGATGAATTCCATATAGGTACATAAAATAAGCAATGTATCCTCCTAAAATAACAAGGTCACCTTGCGCAATATTTATAATATTCATCACTCCCCATTGAAGAGCCATACCATAAGCAATCAATGCAAATAAAATTCCAAGAAGAATTCCGTCCAAGCATGCTTGAACAGAAATCATTGGATATTGGAATACCATGAAATCCATATCGATCCCTTTAAAAAAATACCCCCTATATAAAATAAATTAGGGGGTATTTATAGATTTGTTTTATCTTTTAGACCAAGAAGGAATTGGGTGAATTAACTTAGCTGACGCCCATTTAGTTGGAGCAACAACTTTATTTTCACATTTTCCTGCATCATCACACATCACTTGGAAAAGTACCATTGGCTTATCAACATTCTGACCACCTTCAGCAAATTTTATGTTTCCATAAAAAGTTTGCATGTTTGTAGCTGCAAGAGCATCTCTTACTTTCTTTTGATCAAAAGAATTTGCTCTTTCAAATGCATCTTTAAATACCAATAGAGCAGCCGATGACTCAGCTGCTTGATATGGAGGTGCATAACCAAACTCTTTAGTAAAGTCTGCATCATAAGTCATACCATCTTTAAAGAAATCATCTTTATAAGTTAGTGTTTTGTGCCATTGAGAAGCACATAAAGCATACTGTGAGTTTTTACCATGTTGCTTTGATAATTTAGCTGCATCGCAGTGTGTCATTGCTAACATTGGAACATCAACTTTCATCTCAGATATTTGTCTAATTGCAGTTAGGGCACCTTTTGTGTGACCCGAAACAACTAAAACATCTGGTTTCATTTGTTTCACTTTTACTAAGGTAGCGGCCATGTCATTTAGCTCTTTTGGTAACTTATCGTCTATTACTTTTTTAGAGCCAGTTCTCTTAATTGCATCTAAAACACCAAGTCTTACGTCTTGAGAAAATGCATCTTGTTCAAACGCCATAGCAACAGTAACTCCTTTTCCATTATTCTTTTCAACTGCTAGATCTATAGCAACATCAAGATATAAATTTGCTGGAGCTAAAACTGCAAATAGATATTTGTAACCTTTCGTAAACAAAGATCTAGAAGCACCATTTGCTTCAACCATTGGAACACCGTATTTTTCAGTTACTGGAGCAATCGCTTTCGTTAAACCAGAACTGTATGGGCCAAGCATAAACTCGACACCATCTTGTGATATTAATCTTTCTGCAAGTTGTGCAGCTCTCTTAGGGTTTGACTCATCATCATAATAAATAATGTCAAACTTATAAGTTTTTCCACCAACTTTAACACCACCCATGCTGTTAATTCTGTCAACGGCCATATTATAACCGTTTTGAGTATGAACACCATTAGATGAGTATTTACCAGTTAAGGAAATTGCAGCACCTAAAATAATTTTATCACCAACAACTTTTGCAAAAGATACAACAGAAGTTGAGAATAAAATTACCAATGCAGAAACAAAACTTAAAATTATTTTATTTAATCTCATTTTATTCCTCTTAAATTAATTAATTAATGGCCGATTAAATAAAGAAAAAGTATTTTATGCAAGTGGCAATAAAGACTTCCCTAAGATTAATATTGTTGTGTTACAACGATAATAACAGCAATTATTACTAAAACACTCGCAGAAATTGTATTAATTGTTTTAGGATTTGCTTTTATCCAGCTAATAAGTTTTTGTGCAAGCAGCGCATAACCAATTAAAGATATGAAATCTAAAACAATATAAGTTGTAATTAAAATAAAAAATTGAGCTAAATAATTTTCATTAAAGTCAATAAATTGTGGAAATATAAAAGGAAAAAACATCCAAGCTTTTGGACTTGTTCCTGCAACTAAAAAACCATCTTTATAAAAAGATAAGTTACTTTTTTTTATTTCACTTTTGTCAGTAATGTCTTTTGGCCTAGATTTATAAATGTCATAAGCAAGATATAACAAATAAAGTATTCCTATCCATTTGAAAATATTTAAGATTGTTGAGCTTTCAGAAAAAAAAGATCCAATAACAAAAATTACTAATGTGGCTTGAATTAAATTTGCTGTAACATCTCCAAAAGCAGACCAGACACATTTTCCAACTCCATAATTCATAGAATATGAAATAATCACAATTCTAGGAGTTCCAGGGGTGATAAATAAAAAAATTATGATCTGTAGATAAAGAATAAAATCTAGGGGGAGCATAAAAAAAGATAGTCCTTAAAAACCGGGAGCTAAAGATGGCTAAGAAGGACTATCTAAGACATAATATCAAAGGGTAAAAAAAATGCATTAAATTTTTTTTTCAAATATAAAGGATTTATGAAAAAAAAAGGTCACAGGCCAATAACCAGAGTCAAAAATCCAGAACCCAAAATGGACGATCCAGATTGGATCATCTGGGCAGCTTGGGCAGACAGAATTACTTTTGAGGAAATTGAAAAAAAAACTGGAAAGAATGAATCTGATGTAATCAAAATAATGAGAAGATCTCTAAAACCATCTTCTTTTAGATTGTGGAGAAAAAGAGTAAATCAAAAAAGCATCAAACATCGAAAAAAATTCGAATATTCAAGAAAAGAAATAACTAGTAAAATTAAAAAAGGTGACTATCTATAGACCATGAAAAAAATTACCATGTATACAGGCCCACTATGTAATTATTGTGAAGCTGCAAAAAGATTATTAACTAGAAATAACGCACCATATAATGAAATTGATATTTCAAAAGTTGCAGGTGCTGCTGACGAAATGATTAAAAAAGCAAATGGTAAAAGAACAATCCCACAAATATTTTTTGATGATCAGCATATTGGTGGTTATGATGAAGTAAGAGCGCTTGAAAAAGAAAATAAACTTCAAGATCTTTTAAATAATTAATTCAATTTAATCTATTCTTTTGGTTTAAATACTAAACAAACGCCATTATTGCAAAATCTTTTTCCTGTGGGGTCAGGTCCATCATCAAATATATGTCCATGATGTCCTCCACATTTTTTACAATGATACTCGGTTCTAGCGTAACCTATGTGGTGATCTGTTTTGGTTTCAAATACATCTGGTAAAGACTCATAAAAAGAAGGCCAACCTGACCCACTTTCGTATTTTGTTTTTGAATCAAATAATTTCTCTCCACAATTTGCGCAATGAAAACTTCCTTCTCTTTTTTCATTATTAAGCTCACTTGAGCCTGCACGCTCTGTTCCTTCTTCGAACAAGATTAATTTTTGCTCTGCAGTTAAATTTGGATTTATTTTTTTTGTCATGAACCTATATATTTAGCACAGGATTGATGTAAGATTGAATGTAATTCAACAAGTTTATTGAAATCCTTATTATAACCACCACCTAAAACACCACAAAATGGTATTCTTTTAGAGAAAAAGTTTTCAATAACAAGCTCGTCTCTAAGTTTAATTCCTTCATCAGAAATTTTCAATTTACCTAACCTATCATTAAAATGAATATCTACTCCGGCTATATAGAAAACAAAATCAAAATTTTCTTGATTTAACTCATTTAAATAGTGTTTAAGTGTTTTAATGTAAGCATCATCCTCTAAATTATCTTCTAGCTCTACATCTAAATCACTATTGGATTTTTTAGCTGGATAATTAGTTTTAGAATGCATACTGAATGTAAACACACTTCTATTATCTTTAAATATTTCTGAATTTCCGTTCCCCTGATGTACATCTAAATCAACAATTAATATTTTGTTAGCTAGGCCTCGATTTAGCAGATAATGAGAAGCAACAGCTACATCGTTAAAAACACAATATCCAGCTCCACTATCGTGATTTGCATGATGACTACCTCCTGCAGTATTACAAGATATTCCGTAATTTATCGCAAGTTTAGATGCTAGAACAGTACCACCGGTAGCTATTAAGGATCTGTTAACAACACTGTCTATAAGAGGAAATCCAATCTTTTTTACTTCCTCTTGACTTAATTTTTTGTTTTTAATGTTAGAAATATAATTTTCTGAATGTGCATAACTCAGTGTTTCAACTGAACATGCGTAGGGCTTATAGAACTTCTTAACGATTTTATTTTGGATCAAATAATCAGCCAATTCTCCAAACTTGTTTATAGGAAATTTATGATCATCTCCAATTTTTGCAAAATAATCCTCATGGTTAACTACTGGCAACTCCATGGCTACTCTAAAACACGAACTGGCTTTCCATCTACACAAGCCTCTAATCCTTCAATCATTTGATTGTAAAAAATATTATAATTTTCTGCTGTAACATAACCTATGTGAGGAGTAAGAAGTGCATTTGGTAAAAATCTAAGTTTATTATTCTCTGGCAAAGGTTCTTTATCATATACATCAATTCCTGCTCCTGAGATCACATTAGTTGACAAAGCAATAATTAAATCATCTTCATTTACAATTGGTCCTCTTGAAGTATTTATAAGAAATGCAGTTTTTTTCATTTTATCTAATTCTTTTAAAGTTATACAATCTTTATACCTTTCACCTCCTTGTACATGGATTGAGAGTACATCTGAATTTGTAATTAAATCATCTTTACTAGATGGAAGAACATCTAATTCTTTGCATTTATCTAGACTTAAATTTTCACTCCATGCCATAACTTGCATTCCAAAAGCTTTTCCAATTTTAGCTACTTCTGTACCTACTTTTCCTAAACCAATCAAACCTAAAATTTTTCCTTTCAATTCTACACCAATAGTCGTTTGCCAATATCCTTGATACATATTATCAAACTCCTCTTTAAAATTTCTAGCTAAACCAAGTATTAATGCCCAGGTTAATTCAGGTGTTGGGTTTAAATTTATATCAGTTCCACAAACTATTACTTTTCTTTTCTTTGCAGCTTTTAAATCAATAGATTTATTTCGCAATCCACTTGTGATAACAAATTTTAAGTCATTTAAATTTTCAATTAAATTTTTTGTAATTGGAGTTCTCTCTCTCATTATTAATAGGGCCTCAAAATCAGCTAATTGCTTAATTGCATCTGCTTCATCTAAAAAGGGTTCACTGAAAATCTTAAACTCATATTTTCCAGATAATTTTTTTAGATCTACAAATTGTTGTGCAACATTTTGGTAATCATCTAATATAGCTACTTTAAGCATTTTTAACTTTCTTATTTGATAGCAGTATTCCTGCAATGATAAAACAAGCGCCTAAAATATGATAAAACATAAATTTTTCACTAAAAAAAATCATCGCCATTATTGCACTTAAAATTGGCATTAAATGTAAAAAAACACCAGATCGATTTGCACCAATCATAGAAATTCCTTTTATCCATAATAGAAAAGATGCCAAACCTGGAAACAAAACCACATAGGATAAAATTAAAATAAATGGTAATTCTAAATTAATTCTAAATCCAATTTGATATTCAATAAAATAAACTGGGATTAAAAATATTAATCCAAAAGTGATTACTACTTGAAGTAATGATATTTGAGTTAACTCATATTGTTTTCCTTTTAACAACGTTGAATATAATGCCCATGAAAACATTGCTATTACCATAGTGATATCACCTTTATTAAAATCTAAATTTTTTAATATTTCTAAATTTGCTTTTGTTATAATCATAATCACACCTGCAAAAGAAAATATTACTCCAATAATTTGAAAAATATTTGTCTTTTCAATTTTTAAGATAGATGAAAACAACATTATCATCACAGGTATCGTTGAAATCATTAATACTCCACTGATGACTTGAGTAAAATTTAAAGAATAGTAAACAATAGAATTAAATACCGTAATACTAGTAACTCCTAACACAATAAAGATCTTGTAATTTTTAATTATATAGCTCCTTTTCTTTAAAATTTCGGGAATTGTAAAAGGTGCTAAAATTAGCCAAGCAAAAAGCCATCTGTAAAAGTTTAATGAAAAAGGTGGAACTTCATAAAAACTTGCGAGTTTACCTACTACGAAATTTCCTGCCCAAAATGTTACTGTTAAAAAAAGGTATAAATAAGCTAAAAAATTATTGTCTTTAGTCACTTAACTAAATCTAAGCGAACTATATGGTTTTAAGTCTAAATTTGTATTTTCGTTCGCTATCATTCCAGAAACAATCTTTCCAGAAATTGGACCTAAAGTCCATCCTAAATGATGATGTCCAAAACAATAATAAATATTTTTGTAATTTTTTGATGGCCCCATAACAGGTAAAAAATCTGGTAGAGTCGGTCTAAATCCTAGCCACTCATCCTCATGTTCAGGTAAATCCCCAAGCATATATTTTGCGTTATTTATTAAATTTTTAACTCTTGATTTAGATAATGGATTATCTAATCCACCAAATTCTACTGTTCCAACAACTCTTAAGCCTTGTTCCATTGGTGTTATTCCAAATCCACGATTAGAAAATATTACCGGTCTGCTTAATAAATGATCACAGTTTTTGAAATGAACATGATATCCACGTTCAGTATCTAAAGGTATTTTTTCATCAAGATTATCTGTTAATTTTTTTGAAAAAGCACCGCATGCTATTACTGCTTTATCATAAACATAATTTTGAATTTCACTTTTAAAAACTGGTTTATCACCATCAAAACTAATATCTTTAATATTTATTTTGTTAAATTTTCCACCCTTTTTCAAAAATAAATCAAATAGTTTTAAAAGGATTCTTTTAGGATTTCTTGCATGCCTTGCATAAGGATAATATACGCCAGCATGGTAGAATGGTTTTATATTTGGTTCAAGATCGTGAATTTCAGCTTTATTTACTAATTGTTGTTCAACTCCTAATTCTTCTCTAACTTTGATTTCTAATTCTCTACTTTTTAAATCTTTCTCATTCCAAATATAAAGGATTCCTTTGTTTTCAACTAATCCTTCTAAATCAATTTCTTGGAATAATTCGTCATAGGCTGGTAAAGCTAAATCTAAAATTTGGTGCATATTTTTAGCCGTATGCATCATCTTATTTTTAGTAGAATTCATTATAAATTTTATAAACCATGGAATCATTTTAGGAACGTAATTCCATTTTAAAGCTAGTGGACCTGAAGAACTAAGCAGCATAGCAGGCACATCTGCTAGAACATCAGTTCTGTTTAAAGAAAGAGAAGCATATGGTGAAAAGTGACCTGCATTACCATATGATGCAGCTTGACTACCTGGATTATCTCTATCAAAAATAGTTACATCGAAACCTTTTTTTTGAAGAAATAGAGCATTAGATACACCTTGAATTCCTGCTCCAACTATTCCTACTTTAAGATTTTTATTCATAAAATTGTTATACAAGTAAAAATTAATTTATGAGGGTGACAAATTATGCAATAATTTGTTTTTGATTAATTTTTGCGCTTAATACTATGCCAAAACCAATCATAGTAGCTAACATAGAAGAACCTCCATAGGACATGATAGGTAATGGGGAGCCAACTATAGGTAGCAGACCCAAAACCATAGATAAATTGACCACAATATAAATAAAAATTGCAAAAGCATAACCAAAACAAAAAAGTCTGGCAAAGTTACTTCTCGAAATAGATCCTATTCTTACAATTCTAAAAATTATTATTGAGTATAATATTAAAAGGCCAACTGATCCTATAAAACCAAACTCTTCTGAAAATAAAGTAAATATAAAATCTGTATGTTTTTCAGGTAAAAAATCTAAATAACTCTGAGTACCTTTCAAAAAACCTTTTCCATCAATGCCACCTGAGCCAATAGCTATTTTTGACTGTATAATTTGGTATCCTGCACCTAAGGGATCTCTATCTGGGTCTAAAAAAGTAAGTATTCTCAGTTTTTGATAGGGCTTTAAGAATGAAATTATAAATGGCAGTGAAATTAAAAAAGTAATAAATGAATAGATAAAATATTTAATTTTCATACCTCCTAACCATAAAATAATTAACCCACTCAAAGCAATTAATATAGATGTACCAAGATCAGGTTGAGAAATTACAAAAATTATTGGAATTATTATAATCGATAATACAATAGTTATACTAGTAAATGAATTAACATTTTCTATTTTTAATCTATGATAATATTTTGCAAGACACATTATAATTGCTATTTTCATTAATTCAGATGGTTGAAGTACAAAAAGATACACGTCCATCCATCTTTGTGAACCTGAAGCCTTAATTCCAAAAAATGAAACATAAATTAATAAAAGCATCACTATAAAATAGATAATATAAGAAAAATTATGCCAAAATTTTATGTTAAAGAAAGCTACCAAAATCATCAGTGGAAAAAAAACTGCTAGTTTTACAAAATGATTTTTAGTATGAAAAAGTATTTCACCTCCATCGGTAGAATACATAACAAAAACACTTATTACTGAAAGAAGGATAATGGAAATTAACAATATATAGTCTAAGTTTTTTACTTTTTGAAATAATGTAATTTCATTATTCAATCTATTATGTTGAAACATTTAAATGGTAATCCTCTCAAAATTTGATTGTTTATTTCTTAATTCATGTCTATCAATAATTAATTTGAATAATTTTTTTGCAATAGGTGCTGCTGCCTTACTTCCCGAGCCACCATGCTCCACTATTATACTCAAAGCATATCTTGGATTTATATAAGGGCCATAAGCAACATATAAAGCATGGTCTCTATCTTTGTATGGTATTTGCTCTAATTCCAAATCTAATTCTCTTTCTCTTTTGCTAATTCTCTTCACCTGTGCTGTTCCAGTCTTTCCTGCAAATTGATATTTGGGATCATCAATTCTTGATTTATAAGAGGTTCCAAATCTTTCATTTGTTGAAGCAAACATAGCTTCTTGAACAATCTTAATATTTTTTTTGTATTTAAATAACTTTTTGTCTATTAGTTTCTCAGATTCAGTGTCAAATAATAATCCACTCTCCATCGATTGTTTTGCATCTTCATAAGAAATTGGATTGTTATCTACAATTATTTTTGGTTTTATTGCATATCCACCATTTGCAATTTGTGCTGTCATCATGCAGAGTTGTAAGGGCGTTGATTGTATATATCCTTGACCAATACCTGTTATTAATGTTTCTCCTAGTACCCAGCCTCTACCAAGATTATTTTTTTTCCATATTGTATTAGGAAATAATCCTTTTTTTTCATTATCAAAATAATCACCAAGAACTTTCTTACCTAAACCGAACTTTTCAGCTGTAATGTTTAACCTATCAACACCTAATAATCTTGCAACTTCATAAAAATAAGTATCACAGGATTGTTTCATTGCATTTTTCAAACTAACCCAACCGTGTCCTTTTTCTTTCCAACAATGAAACGTTTGTCCGTATAACTCTATCTTACCTGTGCATTTAATTTTAAACTTTGTATCGATAACATTATTTTCTAAAGCAGATAGGGCAACTATTGGTTTTATGGTTGACCCTGGAGAGTATAGGCCCGAAAGAGTTTTGTTAATTAAGGGTTTTAGCGGATTATTTCTTATCAATTGCCATTCATCTTGACTTATGCCGAATAAAAATAAATTTGGATCATAAGAGGGAGATGAATACATTGCAATTATATCTCCTGTGTAAATATCCATTACACTTATTGATCCTGCTTTTTCATTTAACAATTCTCCACAAGCTTTTTGTATTTCTGTATCTACAGTTAAACGAATTTTTGATCCTTGCTGACCTTTTTGATGCTCGAGTTGATTAATTCTTTTACCGTAAGCATTAACTTCATATCTTTGAATTGCATTTGTTCCAATTAAATGATGTTCAAGTCTTTTCTCCAATCCTAGTTTTCCAATTTTCATCCCAGGTACAAATCTTTCCTGGATGATTTGGTTGTCTAAAATTTCTTGTTCATTTGGCTGACTCACATATCCAAGTACATGGGTATATACATCATTAAATGGATAGTTTCTTGAGATTGTCATTACAGGTTTGACACCTACAAGATCGTATAAATAATTATTAATTTTTACAAATTGACTCCAGCTTAAATTTTCAGAGACAATAATGCTATCCCATGGTTTTAGTTCAACTTTTAATTTATTTATCTTTGCAATTTTTTTGTCACTCAGATTTAAAAGGTTTTTTAATCTAACTAATAAATAATTGAAATTCTCAACTTGTTCTGGAATTATATGTAATTGGTAAACTTTCAAATTGCCTGCAATTACATTTCCAAAATAATCAACTATATTTCCTCTCGTA
>CACPCX010000014.1 GCA_902632545.1 uncultured Pelagibacteraceae bacterium | reverse complement strand
TTAACAAGTTGTATTGCTTTAAAATTGAAATTACTTAATACAATTACAAAAATTGATACAAAAATTAGAGTAAGTAATGAAAATTTTTGTTTATCTTTTTTTTTTAAAAAAGCTGACCTGATGGCAATTACAAAATCATCTCTGCCAGTAGCCATTTTTCCTAATATTCAGTCAACATAGTAGAAAAAGTTTCTTCTTGATCCAAAGCTTTACCTGTACCAACAGCAACGCAAGATAACGGATCATCTGCTATATGAACTGGCAAACCTGTTTCTTTAGAAAACCTTTTATCAATATTTTTTAACAGAGCACCACCACCTGTTAAAGTTAAGCCCATATCAACCAAATCTGCTGATAATTCAGGAGGTGTATTTTCTAACGCGTCTTTTATTGCACTAACCATTTGTTTCATAATATCATTTAGTGCTTCAGCAGTATCTTCCTCAGTAATATTAACTTCCTTAGGGGTACCTGATCTTAAATCTCTTCCTTTAACTGGATAAGTATTTGTTCCTGTTGGGACTGCTGTGCCCATTTCTTTTTTTATTTTTTCAGCAGTAGTATCTCCAATGAGCAAATTATATTCTTTTCTCATATAATCTACTATCGCTGTATCCATTGAGTCACCAGCAACTCTTAAAGATTTAGAATAAACTAATCCACCTAATGACATAACTGCAATTTCACTTGTTCCACCTCCAATATCCACAATCATTGAACCAGTGGCTTCAGAAATTGGAAGATTTGCTCCAATAGCTGCTGCAATTGGTTCTTCAATTAATTGAACTCTTCTTGCACCTGCTGCTAAAGCACTATCTTGAATAGCTTTTCTTTCAACTGGAGTTGAACCAGTTGGCACACAAATTAAAATTCTGGGATTTGCAAATGTACTTCCTTTATGGACTTTTTTAATAAAATGTTTGATCATTTCCTCCGTAACTATAAAGTCTGCAATTACTCCATCTCTTAGAGGTCTAATTGCACTTATATTTCCTGGTGTTCTTCCTAGCATTGTCTTTGCTTCATCTCCAACAGCCAATACATTCTTTTTTCCACCTTGATCAACTATCGCAACAACTGAAGGTTCATTTAAAACCACACCTTGCCCTTTTAATACTACTAAAGTGTTAGCTGTTCCTAGATCAATTGCCATATCTTGACTCCATATTTTTTTTACACTATCAAATAATCCCATTTAAACTCCCCCTTTTACCTTTTGATGTTCAATATTTTCAGAAAGAGATTTTTTTTCTCTTTTAATAAGCATTTTATTTAATGCATTTAAATAAGCTTTTGCAGAGGCTACCAATGTATCTGTATCAGCAGATTGACCCACAGTTGTTCTATCGTTCTCCTCAATTTTTACACTGACAGTAGCTTGTGCATCTGTACCTTCAGTAACAGCATGCACTTGATATAGAGATAGTTTAACATCATGCTCATAAAGTTCTTTTATACATTTGAAAATTGCATCAACTGGTCCATCTCCAGTTTGAGTAGTTTTTTTAATATCTCCAAAAACATCTAGGGTCATTTCAGCTCTTTGAGGTTCTCCAGTGCCTGCAAAAACTTTTAATGATTTTAAATTAATAGCATTTATTTTATTATCGACAATTAAGCTATCATCAACCAACGCAATTATGTCCTCATCATATATCTGTTTTTTCTTATCAGCTAAAACTTTAAATTTTCCAAAAGCTTCTTGAATAACGTCATCTGTTACATCTGCGTATCCTAAGTCACTTAATTTATCTTTAAATGCATGTCTTCCTGAATGTTTTCCCATCACTAATGAAGTTTTTTTAACACCAACACTTTCTGGAGACATAATCTCATATGTTTCCCTATTCTTTAACATTCCATCTTGATGAATTCCAGACTCGTGAGCAAATGCGTTTTTACCAACAATTGCTTTATTGAATTGAACAGGAAACCCTGTGGCATTAGAAACCATTTTAGACGCTTTACTAATTAATTCTGTTTTAATTCCAGTATCGTATGGCATTAAGTCATTTCTTGTTTTAATTGCCATTACAATTTCTTCAAGAGCTGCATTTCCTGCTCTTTCTCCAATTCCATTTATAGTACATTCTATTTGTCTTACTCCCGCTGATAATCCAGCTAACGCATTTGCAACTGCTAATCCTAAATCATTATGGCAGTGTGCAGAAATTATCGCCTTATCAATATTAGGAACATTATTTTTTATATGTGTAATCGTTTTTGCAAATTCTTCAGGAATAGAATATCCCACTGTATCAGGAATATTAATAGTTGTTGCTCCACAATTAATTGCAAGTTCAATTGTTTTACACATAAAATCTAAAGTTGTTCTTGTTCCATCCTCACAAGACCATTCAACGTCGTCTGTAAATTTTTTTGCATAAGTCACACTTTCTTTTACTGCGTCTATGACCTGTTCATCAGTCATATTAAGTTTGTGTTTCATGTGAACTGGGCTAGTAGAAATAAAAGTATGAATTCTAAATCTCTTTGCAAATTTTAGTGACTCATAACAAGCGTCAATATCTTTTTTTTTAGCTCTAGCTAAACCACAAGGAATTGAATTTTTTAAACCTTTGCTTATTGCGCTTACAGCTTCGAAATCTCCAGGGGAAGTTATTGGAAAACCAGCTTCAATAATATCAATTCCCATTTCATCAAATACTCTTGATATTTGAATTTTTTCCTCAACACTCATAGATGCACCAGGCGATTGCTCGCCATCTCTCATAGTAGTATCAAAAATATATACCTTATCTTTATCGCTCATATCCTAAGTTTTCTGAAAATCTATAATACAATCTATAAGAGAGATTGCAAAATAATTAGTAAATCTTACGTCTTAAATGGACCAATTTGGGATACTTTAAAAATTAATTATAAATAGACTCAATTTTTGGCATCAAGCGTAGAAGTTCCTTTGTATATTCGTTTTGAGGACCCAAAAATAAATTCTCCGTATTAGAAACTTCACACAATTTGCCGTCTTTTAAAACACCAATCCTATCGCACATTTGTCTTACGACTGGTAAATCGTGACTAATAAATAAAATTGTTAAATTTAGTTGCTCTTGTAGATCTTTTAATAAATTTAAAATCTGAGCTTGAATACTTACATCCAAAGCAGAGGTTGGTTCGTCACAAACCAAAAGTCTTGGTTGCGTTGCTAAGGCTCTTGCAATCGAAATTCTTTGTCTTTGACCCCCTGAAAATTCATGAGGATATCTATCTGCAGAATTTTGAATTAATTCAACCGACTCCAATAAATCAAAAATATAACTATTTAATTCAGAATTAGAAATTGATGGATTATGAAGCTTAATTGGCTCTGCAATTATATCTTTAACTCTAAGTCTACCATTCAAAGAAGAATAAGGATCTTGAAATATCATTTGTATTTGTTTTCTAAATTTCATCAATTCAGATTTTTTCTGAATTTTTGTTATATTAACTTTATCAAAAAATATATCACCTGAAGAAGGTTTAAATAAATTTACAATCATTTTAGCGATTGTTGATTTACCACTTCCACTTTCGCCAACCAAACCAAAAGTTTCTCCCTCTTTTATTTCAAATGAAATATTATTAACTGCCATTACAAAATTTTTAGAATTTTCTGTAAAAAAATTATCATCAAAACTTTTACTGAGATTTTCTACCTGTACTAAATTTTGACTTGTAATTTTTCTTTTTTGCCATCTATTTAAAATTTTTATATTATTTGGTTTATTACCTTTATTTTTATTATCTATAATTACAAATCTTGAAATTTTTTTATTTGTTGGCGGAACAGAGCTTACTAAACTTTTAGTATAATTATTTTGTGGATTGGTTAAAATCTCTTTAGTAATTCCTATTTCAACTAAATCTCCACTTTTCATTACAGCAACACGATCGGTGGTTTCAGCTATTACCCCCATGTCATGTGTAATTAAAATTACTGCAAGATTTCTTTCCTTTGTTAATTTTTTTATAAGCTGTAGAATTTGTGATTGAATTGAGACATCTAAAGCTGTAGTTGGTTCATCTGCAATTAATAATTCTGGTTCACAACATAATGCTAATGAAATTACTACTCTCTGTCTCATTCCACCTGAAAATTGATGAGGATAATTATCAAATCTTTTATCAGCGTCTTTTATTCCCACTTCTTTTAATAAATTAATAGATTTATTTTTTGCTTCTTCCTTGCTCAATTGTAGATGAGTTTGAATTGTTTCAATTAATTGTTCACCTATTGTAAGAATTGGATTTAAAGATGTTTGTGGATCTTGAAATATCAGCCCAATTTTATTTCCTCTATAGTTAACTATACGTTCAGAATTTTCATGAATATTTAGATCACCCAAGACGATAGATCCACTTGATACTTTACCTGGTTCATCAATCAGATTTATTATTGCATTTCCTACAGTACTTTTTCCAGATCCAGACTCTCCTACTAAACCTAATATTTCACCTTTATTTACCTCAATATTTATGTTTTTAGCCGCATTAACAGTTTCTTTTCTCATCTGGTAATCGACGCTTAAATTATTAATTTTTAAAAAACTCATTTTTTTAATTTTGGATTAAGCGTATCTCTCATCCAATCTCCTAACAAATTAATTGAAAATGCCAAAATAACTAAGAATATTGCTGGAAAAAAAGTAATCCACCATTCCCCTGAGAATAAGAAATCATTACCCAATCTTATTAAGGTGCCCAAAGAAGGTGTTGTTGGTGGAACACCAACACCTAAAAAACTTAAAGTTGACTCTGCTATAATTGCCAGTGCCAACCCAATTGTTCCTATAACTAATACAGGTCTTAAAATATTTGGCAAAATATGCTTAAACATAATTATTAAATTTGAAACTCCAATAATTGTTGAAGCAGAAACATAATCCTTGTTTTTTTCAACTAATGTTGCAGCTCTAGATACTCTTGCAAATTGTGGCCATTCTGAAATTCCAATTGCAAATATCAAAACGTAGATTGCCATTTCATCATGCATTTCTCTTGATATCAATCCTCTTGCTATACCATCAACCAAAAGAGCCATTAAAATACTTGGAACAGTTAGCTGAACATCGGTTAATCTCATTACTATCATTTCATATTTTCCACCAAAAAATCCAGCTGTTAAACCCAGCCCAACACCAAGCACTAAACTAAATATAATTGCTGAAAATCCTACTATTAGTGAAATCCTAGATCCATATAAAATTGTTGATAACATATCTCTACCCTGACCATCTGTGCCTAAAATAAATTTAGCAAGTCCATCTTCTGTCCAAGAAGGTGGAGTGAAAGCATCCATAAGCGATAAAGAAGATGGATCAAAAGGATTATAAGGTGTTATAAATTCAACAAAAAAAGAGCAGAAAAATATTAAAAATAATATTGCTGATGATACTATTGCAGTTGGTGACTTAATAAAGCTATGATAAATATCACTATCTTTTACCCTGCCCCATGTTGTTAAAGAATTATTATCCACTTGCTACATCTCCTTTGACTCTAATCCTTGGATCAATAAAATAGTATAAAATATCAACTATAAAATTTATCATTACAAACACAAAAGCAATAAAAACTAAATATGCAGACATAATTGGTATATCTACAAATTGTACTGCTTGAATAAATAAGAAACCCATCCCTGGCCACTGGAATACTGTTTCAGTTATAATAGAAAATGCAATTAAAGTTCCAATATTTATTCCTGCAATAGTAATAACTGGTATTAATCCATTTTTTAATGCATGTTTATATTTAATACTTTTTTCATCAATGCCTCGTGCACGTGCAAACTTAATATAATCAGTTTGTAAAATTTCCATCATCTCAGCTCTAACTAATCTGATAATATAAGTCATTTGAAAAAGGCTTAGTGTAACTGAGGGAAGTATAATTGCTTTAAGTCCAGATATTGTCAGAAAACCTGTAGTCCAAAAACCTAAATCAACTACTTCACCTCTACCAAAAGAAGGTAACACTCCCAAAATAACTGCAAATAAATAAATAAACAAAATACCAATTACAAATGTGGGGAGTGATACTCCTAACAAGGAAACAGCTAAGATGATATCGCTTAAAAATCCTTTTCTATTAATTCCAGTATAAACTCCTAATAAAGTACCTGAAACAAGCGCAATTAATGCAGAAATAACTACAAGTTCGATAGTTGCTGGCAATCTCTCAACGATTAGATCAGAAACAGGTCTCCTTAATTGGTAGGATATCCCAAATTCACCTTGAGAAGCATTTATAACAAACCTTGTAAACTGAACATGAATTGGATCCATTAATCCCAATGTTTCTCTCAATTCAGCTCTTTCTTCATCTGAAGTTTCCTCTCCAACCATGTTATTAATTGGATCTCCAACAAAATTAAACAAAGAGAAAGATACAAAGGCAACAACAAGCATTACCAAGGCTGATTGAAACAGTCTTTTAAAAAAATATTTAATCAATTCTTGAAGGTTTAAACTTACAAGCCCTCTAAATATTTAAAGGGCTTGTAATAATTTTTAATTAGTTAAAACTAGCAGTTCTGAATAATGGTTCGTTATTCGGTCTGATAGGCACACTTACATTACTCTTAGATGCCCAAGAAATTACTTGGTGATGTAAAGGAAGATAAGAAATATCATCTTTTACAATTTTCCAAGCTTTTGCAATTGCAGCATTTCTTTTATCTAAGTCAACTTCACCTTCCATAACTCTGATAGCAGCATCTACTTCTGAGTTACTAAAATTTACTTTATTCCAGCTTGCACCTGATTCGTATAAGTAATGAAATACATAATGACTATCTAGAGTAGGCACGCCCCAACCAAGCATATAAAAATCACCTTGGTTATCTTTCAGCTCTTTGAAATGTTTGCTCTTAGTTTGTGCAAACAAGTTAACGTTGACACCAATTTTACCTAACATTCCAACAACAGCTGTGCAAATTGCTTCATCGTTTACATATCTGTCATTTGGACATCTTAACTCAACATCAAAACCATTAGGATAACCTGCATCAGCTAAAAGTTTTTTTGCAGCATTAACATCGTAAGGTAATCTTTTATCAAGATCTTTAGTGTAACCATTTACACCTGGGAAAGTTATAATTCCTGCTGGTTCACTTAAACCTCTCATAACTTTTTTCTTGATCGCGTCTATATCAATTGCTTGATAAAGCGCTTGTCTTACTTCTTTTTTCTTAAATGGGTTATCACCTGTGTTACCTGTTCTTAACTTGTCAGCTGCTTGATCCATTCCTAAGAAAATTGTACGCATTTGTGCTGTACTTTCAACTTTGTGACCTGAAGAAGAACCAATTCTTTTTAAATCCTGAACAGGTGCATCTGTAACTATATCAATTTCTCCAGATAACAAAGCTGCAACTCTAGTTGCTGCATTTTTAATTGGAAGTAATTCAATTTGAGTTACTTTTTTATCTTTCATCTCACCCCACCAGTGTTTATTTCTTTTAAACACAGTTTTAGTGTTTGGCTCTCTTAAGGTAATTTTAAAAGGTCCAGTTCCTAAAGCATTTGTGGCTGAAAATGTTTCCTGCCCTGCGTCCCAATTTTGTGGAGCCATTGCAAAATTTTTCTCTGACCATGCTTTTGACATTATAAATATGTTTGAAAGTTGGTTTAAGAGAATTGGATTAGGTTTACTTGTTGTAATTACAACAGTGTGATCACCAATAGCTTTAACTCCTGAAATTGTGCTAATATATTCTTTAAAATCTGATGTTCTTTGTTTCGCTCTTAATATACTAAACACAACATCTTCTGAAGTCATATCAGAACCATCAGAAAATTTTACACCTTTTCTTAATGTAAATTCCCAATTATTTGGATCAGTCGCTTTCCATTTTGTTGCTAAAGCAGGTCCTATTTTCATATCAAGGCCTCTTTGAACAAGTGCTTCATATACTTGTCTTGAAACCTGAGTAGTTGGACCTTCGTTTTGTGCATGCGGATCTAGTGTCAGACTGTCTCCTTGCATAGACCATTTAATAGTTTTTGCCCATGCTGAAGAAAATCCAAATACTAGTACCAATGACAATAGTATTCTCAATATATTTTTAGTCTTCATTATTCCCCTCGTTATTAAATTTATTTAAAAAAGTATAGGTGAAATAATCGAATTATTGTAGCAATAATTTACTGATAAAATTTAACTTTTATCGCTATCAACTAATTTTTTCTTACCAATCCAAGGCATCATAGCTCTCAATTCTGCACCAACCTTTTCTACGGGGTGCTCAGCTAATTTTGCTCTAGTTGCAAGAAAGTTCTTTTGACCGTTTCTTCTTTATTAACTACTCTTGGTCCTGATTGATATTCACCATATTCAGCAGTATTGGAGATAGAATAATTCATGTTTGCAATTCCACCTTCATAAATTAAATCAACAATCAATTTAACTTCATGAACTGTTTCAAAATATGCCATCTCAGGTTCATAACCCGCTTCGACTAAAGTTTCATAACCATTTTTAATTAACTCCACTAAACCTCCACATAATACAGTCTGTTCACCAAATAAATCTGTTTCAACTTCATCTTTAAATGTAGTCTCGATAATTCCCGACCTACCTCCACCAACTGCCGAAGCATATGATAAAGCTAAGTCTCTTGCTTTTCCTGAACCGTTTTGATGCACTGCAAATAAACAAGGTACACCACCTCCTTTTTCATATTCACTTCTGACTAAATGACCAGGTCCTTTTGGGGCAACCATAAAAACATCCAGATCTTTTCTTGCTTTGATTAAGTCATAATGTACGTTTAACCCATGAGCAAAAGCAATACTTGTTCCCTCTCTTGCTCTTTGTTCAATATGATTTTTGTAAATTTCTGCTTGCAACTCATCTGGAGTTAAAATCATCACAACATCGGCCCATTCAGCAGCATCTGATAAATTCATCACTTTTAATCCTTTTGACTCTGCTTTTGCCGCGCTAGATGAACCTTCTCTTAGGGCTACAACTATTTCTTTAACTCCACTGTCTTTTAAGTTTAATGCATGAGCATGCCCTTGACTTCCATAACCAAAAATAGCAACTTTTTTGCTTTTTATCAGATTTACATCTGCATCTTTTTCATAAAACATTTTCATATCAACTCTCCTATTAACTTAATTAAATATTTTAGCACCTCTGGTCATAGCTACTGCCCCTGTTCTCGAAGTACTTATAAGTCCCAAAGGCTTTAATTTTTTATTCATTACATCAATCTCTCTTCTCAGCGCAGTTATTTGAATTACTGCTGAAGTTTTTGTTTCATCTAATATTACGGGATTAAATTTTTTACAAGCATTTAAACATTTTTCAATTTTAGTTCTTTTTCCTACAACTTTAAATAAAGCCATTTCCTTAAATATTACGTCCTTGTCTTCTCTTTTAAACTCAGCAACTTTATGAACAGGTACTAATTTAGTTAATTGAAGTCTGATTTGATCAATTACTTGGGGTGTTCCAGTGGTAACAATCGTTATTCTTGAAATATTTTTAATCGCATCAACTTCTGCGACTGCTAATGACTCAATATTGTATCCTCTTCCTGAAAACAATCCAACCACTCTTGCAAGAACTCCTGCTTCATTATCTACCCAAACAACAAAAATGTATGTATCTGGTTTTTGTTTTTTTGTAGGTACGCTATAAGCTGATTTTGATTTCGGCATTATTATTATACTAAGGCTTTGCCTTTTCCTTTAATTTTATTTTCTTCTTGATCATTTGGACCCAAAATCATTTGGTTATGAGGTTTTCCAGATGGGATCATTGGAAAGCAATTTTCATTAGGATCTACATGACAATCAAAAATTACTGGTCCATCATAATCAACCATTTCTTGAATTTTCTCATCAAGCTCTGCAGGATTATCTGCTTTAATTCCTTTACATCCGTAAGCTTCTGCCATTTTCATAAAATCTGGTAATGCCTCAGAATAACTTTCAGAATAATTTTTTTCATGAAGTAACTCTTGCCATTGTCTAACCATTCCCATGTATTGATTGTTTAAAATAAATATTTTTATAGGTAGATTGTATTGAACTGCTGTAGACATTTCTTGCATAGTCATTAAAACCGAAGCTTCCCCAGCAATATCAATTACTAATTTTTCAGGATGAGCAATTTGAACACCAACCGCTGCTGGCAATCCATACCCCATAGTTCCTAAACCACCAGATGTCATCCATCTATTTGGTTTATTAAATTTGTAATGCTGAGCAGCCCACATTTGATGTTGACCAACCTCAGTAGTAACATAAGTGTCTTTATTCTTAGTTAATTCATAAAGTCTTTGAACGGCATGTTGTGGTTTAATATTTTCATTGCTGTTAACAAAATTAAGAGAGTCTTTTTCCCTCCATTTTTCAATCTGTTCCCACCACTTTGCTAAATTTGATTTATTTGATTTGCTATTGCCATTTTTTCTTTTAGTTATTGTCTTATTAATTTTACTTATTACAGTTGTAACATCACCAACTATTGCAAGATCAACCTTAATAATTTTATTAATTGATGATGGATCAATATCTATATGAACTTTTTTTGAATTTGGTGAAAACTCATCTATTTTTCCTGTAATACGATCATCAAATCTTGCACCAATATTAATTAAAAGATCACAATCATGCATAGCATTATTTGCTTCAAAAGTACCGTGCATACCGAGCATTCCTAAAAATTGATTATCATCTCCTGGGTATGCACCCAAACCTTGAAGTGTAGAGGTTATTGGAAAACCAGTTAGCTCAACAAACTCTCTTAAAGCCTGACTTGCTTTTGGTCCTGAGTTAATTACTCCTCCCCCGCTATAAATTATTGGTTTTTTAGATTTACTTAATAATTTTACTAATTCATCAATCTGATCTTGAGAAAATTTATTATTTGATTTTCCATTTAGTTTTGTTTTTTTATCTGGTTTTTTATATTTAGTCTTTGCAAACTGAATATCTTTTGGAATATCAATTAAAACTGGTCCAGGTCTTCCTGTTGTTGCAACTCTAAAAGCTTCATGCATGACTTTTGAAAGATCATTTATGTCTTTAACTAACCAGTTATGTTTCGTACAAGGTCTTGTAATTCCAGTTGTATCACATTCTTGAAAAGCATCTGTTCCAATTAAGTGTGTTGGAACTTGACCAGAAATACAAACTAATGGAACCGAATCCATATAAGCATCAGTTAAAGCTGTAACAACATTAGTAGCTCCAGGGCCTGATGTAACTAAAACTACACCTGGTTTTCCAGATGATCTCGCATAACCTTCGGCTGCGTGACCAGCACCTTGCTCGTGTCTAACTAAAATATGTTTTATAGAAGGATGATTTTTTAATTCATCGTAAATTGGTAAAACTGCGCCACCTGGATAACCAAAAATATGTTTTACCTTTTGGTCTTCAAGACATTTAAATACAATTTCTGCTCCAGTTAATAATTTTGGCATTAGGCAATCTAGCTGAAGTTGTACTCATTGGTCAAGTTTAAGAATGATAATTTTAAATTTTTTTTAAAAATTTATTTATGTCTTGTGGCTTTAATTTCATCCAACTACTCATGTTACCTCTGGCCCAAGTGCTTTGTCTTTTGGCGTATTGTCTTGTTTTTATGGCTATTTTTTCTTTAGTCTCATTCAGATCTTTTTGTTTTTTTAAATATTCTCTAATTTCTTTAACTCCTATGGCCTTGTTAGCACTTTTATCTTTTCCAACTCTTAGCTTAACAAATCTTTTTACTTCTTTTATCGCTCCATTTTCTAACATCTCACTTATTCTAAGATTGATACGCTCAATTAATTCATGTCTTGGGTAATCAATGTAAACTTTAAAAAAATCACCTTCTACAAAGTTTGATTTAGTGTTATTAAACCATTCATGCAGAGATTTTTGCGTAAATTTTTTTACTTCGTACGCTCTAATAGATCTTTGAGTATCAGTAGGGTTTATTTTTCCTATTGAGGATGGATCTAATATTAAAAGTTTTTCATAAAATTTTTTTTGACCAAGTTTTTTTTGTAAATCTCTAATTTGATTTCTTAATTTCAATGAAATATTTGGTATCTTAACTAAACCATCTGTTAACGCTTTAAAGTATAAACCTGTGCCTCCAACAAGGATAGGTGTTTTATTTCTTTTTTTTACTTCTTTAATTTTTTTAATAACGAGTTTAAGCCATTCACCTGTAGAAAAGTTTCTTGTTACATTATGAAAACCATATAAATGATGTTTGATTTTATGATATTGTTTTAGGTCTGGTCTAGCTGATAAAATTTTTAGTTGTTTAAATACTTGCATGCTATCTGCATTAATGATCTCACCATCAACTTTTTTTGCGACTTTAATCGCAAAGCTTGATTTTCCTGATGCTGTTGGGCCTGATATTAGTATAATCTTGGATTTTAAATCCATGATTATTCTAGCTTAACACCAATATATCTTCGTTGATTTTGATTGTTATAAATTGCAAGTAAGATTGTTTTTTGATTTGATTTTAAAACTTCCTTTGTAATATTTCTTA
This sequence comes from uncultured Pelagibacteraceae bacterium, assembly GCA_902632545.1. Lineage (GTDB taxonomy): Bacteria > Pseudomonadota > Alphaproteobacteria > Pelagibacterales > Pelagibacteraceae > Pelagibacter. Next base: position 4,306 of record CACPCX010000014.1, on the reverse strand, counting down.
AATCATCTGCAGATATAATTTTTTTCTTCTGAGCCTCAACAATAATACTATTAAGATCTATTGAATTTGCTAGAGGACTATTATTTGCAATTTTTGTTATAACAAGTCCTGTTGTCTGGTTTGGTAATTTTCTATTTTTTATATCCTCTTTAGTTAAAAGCCTTACAGCTATTTTTAAACTTTCAATTATTTCTTCGTTGTTCGGTTCTTGTATTTCTTGATTTTTACTTATTTTAAAATCGTCTGAAGTTTCTAGCCTTCCTAAAATTACATTTTTGATTATTTCTTTTTTTGCTCTCCAAATTTTAACTTCAACTTTTTTTCCTACTTCTGTTCTTGCTACAATTGCTGGAAGTTCTTTCATTTGATTTATTTTTTCACCATTAAATTCTAAAATAATATCACCAGCTTGTATTCCTGCTTTTTCTGAAGGACTATTTTCAGCAACACTAGCAACTAATGCTCCTCGTGCTTTATCTAATTTTTCAACTTCAGCAATTTCTTTTGTTACGTCTTGAATTCTAACACCCAGCCAACCTCTTTTTGTTTCACCAAATTTAATTAATTGCTCAATTACAATTTGAGCACTGTTAGATGGAATTGAAAATCCAATACCAATCGATCCATTACGACCAAGAATCGCGGTATTAATTCCAATTACATTTCCGTCCATATCAAACAAAGGCCCACCTGAATTTCCAGAATTGATAGATGCATCTGTTTGAATAAAATCTTCATATCTTGATAAACCAATTGATCTATTTCTGGCCGAAATAATTCCAGCAGTTACAGTTCCGCCAAGACCAAATGGATTTCCAATTGCTATCACCCAATCTCCAATTCTTGCTTTATCAGAGTCTCCAAATGATACAGGGATAAACTTTTCTTCTGTTTCTAATTGTAAAACAGCAATATCCATTAAAGGATCGGCACCTAAAACTTTTGCTTTGAATTCTTGATCCCCATTTACTCTAACAATGATATCATCAGCATCTTGGATAACATGATTGTTTGTTACTACAATTCCTTTCTCATCAATTATAAAACCAGAACCTAGTGCAGCTGATCGTCTTTCTTCAGGTGTCCCAAATTCTTTAAACATATCTTCAAAAGGAGATCCTGGAGGAAATTGAAAAGGAAAAGGGTTTGTGTTAGTTACTACCGTTGTTGTAGTGGAAATATTTACCACCGATGGCATTAATTTTTCAGCAAGATCTGCAAAAGAAGCGGGGACTGTTTTAGAATTTACATTAAATGAAAAAATGAATGATAAAACTATTGTAAAAAATATAACTTTAATTTTTCTCATATTAGCTCTTAATGTAATAAATAATTATAAAACCTATTAATGCAAAAATAAGTCCACCTGATCTAAGTTGACTATCTTTTACAAGGTCTAATTTTTTTAACATACTTTTCATTTTTGCTGGAAATAAGGCGTATAAAATTCCTTCAATAAATAAGAAAAGACCAAAAGCTATAACTAGCTCACGCATTAAAGAATTATTGTTGGATTTCAGGTTTTATATTTCCAAAAAATTTAAAAAATTCACTATCAGGTGATAAAATTAGAGAGGTTTCACCCCCAATAAGAGCTTTTTCATATGCCTGCATAGCTCTATAGAAAGCAAAAAATTCTGGATCTTGACCAAATGCGTCAGCAAATATTTTATTTCTCTCTCCATCACCTTCTCCCTTCATAATCTCTGATTGTTTTTGAGCATCTGCTAAAATTACAGTAACTTCTTTGTCTGCAGTTGATGTGATCGTAACAGCCATCTCAGCACCTTTTGCTCTGAATTCTTTTGCTTCTCTTTCCCTCTCAGTTTGCATTCTTCTATAAATTGCATCACTATTTGCTTGAGGAAGATCTGCTCTTTTAATTCTAACGTCTACAATATTAATCCCAAAGTTTTGCGCTTCATTATTTACGCCTTCTTTAATTAAAGCCATTTGCTTGGATCTATCTTTAGATAATAATGTTTGTAATTCTTCTTGACCTAATACATTTCTAATTCTTGAATTTATAATTGTGGACAACCTTGATCTTGCAACTCTTTCATTTCCAACAGAAATATAAAATTTTAATGGGTCAACAATTTGAAATCTTGCAAATGCATCAACTATTAAACGTTTTTGGTCTGATGCAATAACCTCCTCAGGTGGCGCATCTAAATTTAATATTCTTTTATCTAAATAAACAACGTTTTGAATGAAAGGAATTTTAAAGTTTAAACCTGGTTTCATTATAATTCTTTTAGGATCACCAAATTGAAGAATGATTGCTTGGTTAACTTCTTTAACAATTATGACAGATAAATACGCTACAACTCCTATTGCAACTAATATTACAGCTAATATTTTTCCAGCTCTCATTTTAATTTGTCGCTTTCTTTTTTAATTCAGGTAAAGGTAAGTATGGAACTACACCCGAACCTGCATTTTTTTCAATAATTACTTTATCTATGTCTGCTAAAACTTTTTCCATAGTTTCTAAATACATTCTTTCTTGAGTAACTGCTTTCGCATTTTTGTACTCATTGTAAATCGCTATAAATCTGCTTGCTTCACCCTCTGCTTTAGCTACCACCTCTTTTTTGTAAGCTTCTGCTGCTTGTAAAATTTTTTGCGCTTCTCCTCGTGCTCTTGGGATTACATCATTTGCATAGGCTTCAGCTTCGTTTTTTGATCTTTCCATGTCTGCTCTTGCAGCTTGCACATCTCTAAATGCATCAATTACTTGATCAGGTGGGTCTGCTTTTTGAGTTTGCACCTGCGTAATTTGAATACCACTTTCGTAATCATCCAAAATAGTTTGGATTATGGCTTGTGTTTCGACCTCAATTTTAGATCTTCCTTCTGTTAAAATTGGTTGAATCGCACTTTTTGCTATGACTTCTCTCATAGCAGTTTCAGCTGCAGCTTTGACAGTTCCTTCAGGATCCTGAATTTTAAATAGGAAATTACCAGCATCTTTAATTACCCAAAATACAGAAAAATCTATATTAACGATGTTTTCATCTCCAGTTAACATTAAACTTTCTTGCGGTACATCTGCTACTCCACCACCTGTTGAAAAACCACTGTCTCTCTCAGATCTAAAACCAATATCCATTCTATTTACTTTTGTAACCTTAGGCGTTTGAACAGTTTCTACTGGAAAAGGTATGTGATAGTTCAAACCAGGTTGAGTTGTTTTTACAAACTTACCAAATCTTAATACCACCCCTTGTTCATCTGGAAGCACTCTATAAAGACCACTTGCTAACCATACAAAAGCTAAGACTAATAAAATTAAACTAATTGATTTTCCTCCTGAAGTTTTTCCACCTGGTAAAAATCTTTTTATTTTATCTTGCAAATCTCTAATTAACTCATCAATATTTGGAGGTGTAGGGCCTCTTCCTGATCCATTACCACTTCCACCACTACCAGGAGGTGCTCCCCAAGGACTTTGGCCTTTGAAATTGTCTGACATGCCAAAGTATATAGTGTCTTTATTGCAAAAAACAAGTAATGATAGTTTCATGTCTGATAAAAAACCTGAACTTAGTGCCGCAATGAAGAGCAAGTTAGAACCTAAAAAATTCATTAAAAATCCTATACTAGGAACAAAATTTACCTTGGCTATCTCTAGTGCTAAAGGTGGTGTTGGAAAATCAACATTTGCAACGAATCTTGCTTTAGCTTTAAAGAAAGTTGGGTGCAAAGTTGGTCTTTTAGATGCAGATATTTACGGTCCATCAATTCCTAAAATGTTTGATATTCATGAAAAACCAAAAAGTGATGGTCAAAAGTTAGATCCAATTATTAAATATGACATTCAATGCATGTCAATTGGTTTTTTAACAGACCAACAAACTCCAATGATATGGCGAGGCCCAATGGTAACAAGTGCAATTAAAACCTTTACTCAGAAAGTAAATTGGAAAGATTTAGATTTTATTATCGTAGATATGCCCCCAGGAACTGGTGATACTCAACTTACATTCTCACAAGAAATAAAAATTGATGGAGCAATAATTGTAAGTACACCACAAGAGGTAGCTCTTTTAGATGTTAAGAGAGGAATTAAAATGTTTGATAAGCTTGGTGTTAAAATTTTAGGATTAGTTGATAACATGAGTTTTTTTTCCGGGGATGATGGAAAAAAATATAAAATCTTTGGTGAAGGTGGTGTAAAAAAAACTGCAGAGGAATTCAATAAGGAATTTTTAGGAGAAATTCCTATAGACCCACAAATTGGAGAAAGTGCAGACAATGGCATGCCATTAGTTGAAAATAATCCAGATCATGAAATATCCAA
>CACPCX010000013.1 GCA_902632545.1 uncultured Pelagibacteraceae bacterium | reverse complement strand
TACAAGACAATTTTCTGCAGATTTAAATGGTACCTGGGATGGAAAACAATTAATTCTTAAAGAAAGATTTAATTGGGATGATGGTGAAGTTCAAGACCGAGAATGGATAATAAATAAAATTGATGACCATAATTACGAAGGAACAGCGGGAGACGTTGTAGGTAAAGCAAAGGGTTTTTCTTATGGGCCAGCTTTTAAATTTGAATATGTTTTATTAGTTCCTGTGAAAGGTAAGGAATTGAAAATAACTTTTGATGATTGGATCTTCAAACAAGATGACAGAGTTGCAATTAATAAAGCTACAATGACGAAATTTGGTTTTAAAGTTGCAGAGCTAACAGTTGTTTTCGTAAAAGATTAATTTTTTTTATACTATATTTTTAGAGAGAATAATAATCATTATCAAAAAAAATTTGAGAATGATTATCATTCGCTGACAATTTTATTGTTTTTATATTTAAAATAATTACGTTTTAAATATGCAAACACAAAACTATAGTTGTAAAAAGTGTGGATTAACAATTACATCTATTTGCTCTAAATGTGATAGAGTAGTAGATGTTAAAGTTCTTGATAACGGTTGTATTGTTCAGCAAACAAAATGTGGAGATTGTGCAAATGTACCAGTTATTAAAGATATCTGCTCACAACAAAAAGCATAGAATAAATTAATTTTTTTTTTGGTATTTAGTCATTTTGCCAATAAGACTAAAGTAGATTTTACTTGGTAGAAAGCTTAATGTTTTTAAAATAAGTGTTAATGATTTTGGAAAATGTATCTCAAAAACATTTTTGTTAACCAATCCTTCATAAATTTTATCTGCTGCATATTCAGGAGTTTTTAAAAACGGCATTTTAAAATCATTCTTATCCGTCATAGGTGTTTGAATAAATCCTGGTGATACTAAACAAACACGAACATTGTACCTTTTAAAATCAAAGTACAAACTTTCAGCTAAGTTATTTAATGCAGATTTAGATGGTCCATATCCAGTTGAATTAGGTAATCCCCTATATCCTGCAATTGATGAAACAATAGTAATTATACCGTTTTTTTTATCTCTAAAGTATTGTTCAACTGCTTTAATACTATTCACAGTTCCAAAAAAGTTTACTTTAAAGACATCTTCCATTTGTTCGACATCAATATCTTTTTCTTTTTTGGGGTCCCACGTTCCTGTTGAAAAAAAACAAATATCAATATTTTCATATTTGTTTTTAATTTCATTAAATACTTCTTTGCACTTTTCTTTGTTTGTTACATCTAAAGGAAAACTTGAAATATTCTCATAAGAATTTGATAGCTCATTTAGTAATTCAGCTCTTCTTGCAGATACGGCAACATTCCATCCTTTACTTTCAAACTTAATTGCTAAGGCTTTACCAATTCCGGTACTACCGCCTGTAATCCAAATAGTTTTTTTACTCATTTATTGTTATGTATATATCTAACATGTTTAAAAATAAATTTTTAACATTTATATTGTTTCTTGCTATTACATTCTCTGCTTCATTTATTGGAGGTTTGGCCACCATTACATTTAAAGAGCCATGGTACTCATTACTTAATAAACCAACATTTAATCCACCAGATTGGATATTTGGACCTGTTTGGACCATTTTGTATATATTGATGACAGTTGCTATATGGCTTTACTGGCATACAAAAAATAGAGATATGAATACTGTTTATATTTATTTTATTCATTTAGTGTTTAATACAACTTGGAGTGTAGTTTTCTTTGTTTTCCATAATATGGTTTTAGCACTTTTAGTATTAATCTTACTAATAGCAGTAATAATTAATCTTATTTTAAGGTTTAAACGCGTCAAGATGTTGAGTGCCTATTTAATGATTCCATATTTACTTTGGTGTAGCTTTGCACTAATCCTGAATACAAGCTTGATTATATTAAATTAGATATGGATGATGTTGTAGTAATTGGTGGTGGAATAATTGGGGCGGCAACAGCTTATTTTTTATCAAAAGAGGGTAGAAAAGTTAAAGTTATTGAGAGAGATCCTACTTATAAGACAGCTTCATTTCCATTGTCTCTAGGTGGCTTTAGAAGACAATTTTTCCAAAAAGAAAATATTTTGTTAGGAAAATTTGCAAGAGAATTTATTTTTCAAATACCAGAATTATTAAAAACAAAAAAAAATCCTAATCCTACAGCTAGTATGGTAACCAATGGATATCTTTTAATGTTTGGTCCTGAACATGCTGAAGAACAATATAGGGCACTAGAAAATCACAAAGAATGTGATGCAGGAACAAAAAATATTAAAGGATCAGAATTATCAAAAGTTTTCCCTTATGTTAATAGTGAGGGGATTGAGACAGCAACTTATACAGATAATCAAAGTGAAGGATGGATTGATCCATTCATGTTTCATAGCGCCCTAAAAAGTAAAGCAATAGAGCTTGGAGCTGAATTTGTTAAAGGTGAAGTAAAAAGCATTTCGGAAATAAATGCCAAAACAATTGTTTCTGCTGCTGGTTGTTGGACAAAAGAATTATTAGATGATATTCCAGTTGTTCCTCAAAAGCATACGGTTTTTAGAGTTAAATGTCCAACATATATAAAAGAGATGCCATTAAGCGGAGACTTAACAACGGGTGTGTATTGGAGACCAGAAGGTGGTGAATATTTAGCGGGCTCACCTATTTCTGTATTCGATGCAGAAGATTTAGAACCTGCTTGGAATGATTTTGAGGAATTAGTTTGGCCAGCTTTAGCGAAGAGAATACCTGCTTTTGAAGAACTAAAGTTAACTGGTGGATGGGCAGGTTACTATGATTGTAATAGATTAGATAATAATGCAGTAGTTGGTAAACATCCAAAATTTGAAAATGTTTATATGGCATCTGGTTTTACTGGCAGGGGACTAATGCAAGCACCAGGAATTGGTAGAGCTTTAACGGAATTAATCACAACAGGATCTTATCAAACAATAGATATAAGTGATTTTGCTGTTGAGAGAGTTTTAGGTAAAGCAGCTAGACCAGAGCCTTATGTGTTATAATTTTAAGTTCCACAATAAGTTTGATATTTTTTATTACTTTCTGGATTAGGAATTTTATATTCGCTAGTTATTTCTTTATTACTATAAGGGTCTTTTAAAAAACTTAATATTTTTGTTATTTTTTCTAAATTTCCCTTTTCGGCTTCAGTTAATGCCTCTTCTACTTTATGATTTCGAGGTATAATAATAGGGTTATTTTTCTTCATAAGTTTGATTTGATTTTCTTTAGATGAATTATTTGATTTTGATCTCATTTCCCATTTATGTTTCCATTCAAGAAAATTATTTTTTTTGTAAATATCATCATTAGAATTTTCACCCATTAAATAACAAAATGTATTTGTATAATCTGCTTTGTTTTTTTCCATCCAATCTAATAAATCAGTTATTAATTTTTTATCATTTTTTTCTTCACCAAATAAACCAAGTTTATTTTTCATCATCTTCAACCATTTATCCTCATAAACATTTTGAAAATTATCAATTAAATCTGTTGCTAATTTAATTGCATAATCCTCGCTTTTATCAATTAAAGGAACAATACATTCAGCAAATCTTGCCAAATTCCATTTAGTAATTGGTGGCTGATTAGAAAAAGCATATCTTCCATATTTATCAATTGAGCTAAAAACAGTTTTTGGATCGTAGTGATCCATAAATGCACAGGGACCATAATCTATGGTTTCACCAGATATTGACATATTATCGGTGTTCATTACACCATGAATAAATCCAACTCTCATCCAGTTTATTACTAAATTACATTGTCTTTCTATGACCATATTTAATAGATCAAAAGCTTTAAACTTAGATATGTTTAATTCAGGATAATGTCTGTTAATTGTATAGTCTATCAATGTATTTAAATTTTCAATATTTTGAGTTGCTGCAATAAATTGAAATGTACCTACTCTAATATGACTAGATGCAATTCTAGTTAAAATAGCACCCTCTAAAAGATTTTCTCTTACAACTTTTTCTCCAGTTTTGACTACAGCAAGACTTCTCGTTGTTGGAATATTTAATGCATGCATAGCTTCACTAATTACATATTCTCTTAGCATTGGTCCCAAAGCTGCACGTCCATCACCTCCTCTAGAAAAAGAGGTTCTACCGGAGCCTTTAAATTGAATATCATAACGATTTTTTTTAGTATCTAAGTGTTCACCTAACAAAATTGCCCTACCATCACCCAACATAGTAAAGTGACCAAATTGATGACCTGCATATGCTTGTGCTAAGGTTTTGGAGTTTTTTGGTAAATCATTTCCAGAAAAAATATTTGATAATTCTTTATTATTTAACTTTGAAATATCTAAATTAATATCTTCAGCAAGTTGATGATTAAAAATTACAATTTCTGGATTATGGACTGGCGTAGGTTTTATTAACTCTCTAAATGACTTAGAAAGTTTTGAATATGTATTATCAAATTTCCAGTTAACTTTATTCATAAAAAAAGCGATTTATACGAATATAAACCGCTTTTTTTTTTAAATTAAATTTATTTTTTCTTATATTTTGCAGCTTCTTCTGAGCCGCTTGTAGCAGATCCTTTACTGTAAGAGTGAGCACCCATACCAGCTAATTGTCCATTTTGAACAATTAGGTATTGATTTCTTATCTCTCTACCTTCAAAGAAACATTCTAAAATTTCCCTTACTCCATCAGCATATCTTGCTTGAGCTGATAAAGAGGTACCAGATGTATGAGGAGTCATACCATGATGAGGCATGCTTCTCCATATATGATCATTTGGTGCAGGTTGTGGGAACCACACATCACCAGCATAACCACTTAACTGACCACTTTCTAGAGCTTTAGCAATGGCTTCTCGATTACAAATTTTACCTCTAGCAGTGTTAACTATGTAAGCTCCTTTTTTCATTTTACTAATCATAGCTTCGTCAAACAAATTTTCTGTTTCAGGGTGAAGTGGGCAGTTGATAGTTACAACATCACAAACTTTTACCATTGACTCAACAGATTCATGAAAAGTAAGATTTAACTCTTTCTCAACGCTTTCAGGAAGTCTGTGTCTATCAAAATAATGTAAATGGACATCGAATGGCTTCATTTTTCTTAAAGCATCCAAACCAATTCTACCAGCTGCAACTGTTCCAATGTGCATACCTTCTACATCATATGATCTTTGAACTGCATCAGCAATATTCCATCCACCTTCGTTAACAATTCTGTGTTGATTATGATAATCTCTTACCATAGATACAATCATCATAACAATATGTTCAGCAACAGATCTTGAATTACAGAAGGTAACTTCTACAACATCAATTTTGTGATCCATTGCAGCTTGCAAATCTACATGGTCTGAACCAATACCTGCAGTAATTGCCATTTTAAGATTTTTTGCTTTTTCTATTTTTTCTTTTGTTAAATAGTACGGAAAAAACGGTTGAGAGATTACTATATCTGCATCAACTATATGTTTGTCTGCTTCACATCCATCACCATCTTTGCTATTTGTTACAATTAATTCATGTCCGTTACTCTCTAAAAATTTTCTCAGACCCAATTCACCAGAAACACAACCAAGCAATTCTCCAGGTGTAAAATCTCTTCCCTTTGGAGATGGCAGTGTCATACCATCTGGATACTTTTCTAGTTTTGGAAGATCCGAAAGTGGATAGGTTTCAGGCATACCACCTTTAGGATCATCATATAATACACATAGTATTTTCATTAATACTCCTTTAATTAACTATTTTAATAAAAATTAGGGATATCTAACACACTAATCGAGTTGCTAGCAAATAAATAATTTAACTTGGATATTTTTTCCTCAAGATTAGGCGGTTTAAAATTATTGCAAAAATTATTATTATTATTGATCCTGAGATGACTGGACTTAATAAGTATTCTATAGAAACACCCCCAATAATAACAATTATTGGGTTTCCTCCTGCTGGAGGATGAGTAACATTAAATAGTATCATTAAACCAACCCCAAAACCAACAGCAAGTGGAATTATGATATATAAAGGGAGTGGAATAAAGTGTAAGAAAATCATTCCAACAATAGCAGTTAGAAGATGCCCAAAAAAAACATTTTTAGGCTGAGCAAACGGACTTTCTGGATAGCCAAAAAGCAGTACCATTGACGAGCCAAAAGAAGCAATCAGAAAAATACCGAAATCTGTTTTGTAAGTTAGTAAAGTTAAAATTCCAATAGTAATTATTGAGAATACTCCACCGAAGATTGATTGTTTTAAATTTCCCATTTTATAATTTTGATACAATTTTTTCTAACGCATTAAAAGGTAAAAGAATACATTGTTTTCTTGGTGCGTTTTTTTGACTTAATAATTTAGCTAGAAATCTCCACTCTTTCTCTAAATTAGTTTTACTTTCGTTAAAATAAGCGTTTGCATAGTCACATAAATTTCTAATTTTTATAGTTTCAAAGTTTATTAATTTATTAGATAAAATACTCGCTGTGGCTTGACAATAAATGCAAGATTTACCTTGATAACCAAAATCGGTAATTTTTTGATTATTTATTACTAATTTTATGTGTATCTCATCACCACATAATGGATTTTTAGATTTAGAATAATGAGTATATTTTTTAATATCTTTAAAATTATTAGTATTTGATGCAATTTTTAATATTTCTAAATTCATTAAAATTTTCTATGTTAAATGTATTATATTTATAAATGAAATCATATAACGAAGCACTTAAAATTTTAAAAAAATCACAAATAAAAATTTCCAATGAAATAATTAAAAGTATGAGTTGTTTAAATAGGATTTGCTCATCTAATGTTTATGCAAAAAATAATTATCCTTCTGAAAATAATTCTTCATTAGATGGTTTTGCTGTTAAATTTAACGACACTAAAGGCATTTCACATAAAAACTTTAAAAAATTTAAAATTATAGGATCCATTTCAGCTGGATCAAAACCATATAAAAAAATTTTAAAAAAAGACGAAGCTATAGAAATTATGACTGGAGCTATTGTGCCAAAAGGTAGTAATTCAATAATACCTATCGAAGACGGTACTTTACTTAAAGAGGGAAAAAACAGATATATTTTGATTAAAAAATCCTACAAAAAATTCGAGAATGTAAGATTGAAAGGATCTGATTATAAATTCAAAGATTTATTGATTAAGAAAAATACTTTAATAAACTCTAGTCACATTAAGGCTTTAAAAGCACTTGGTATTGAAAAGATTAAAGTAAAAAAAAAAATAAATGTCGCTTTTTTTACCTCTGGAAATGAGATTTCAGAAAAAAGCCATATTGATAAGTGGAAAATTAGAAATTCAAATCATCATTATTTAAAAAGCTTAAATAATAACTTTTTATTTAATTTTAAAAATTTAGGAATTTTAAGAGACAATGATGTAGATAAATTTCATAAAAAACTATTAAAAATTTTCGCATCTAAAACTAATATAGTAATTACCTCAGGGGCAGTCTCAAAAGGTAAGTTTGATTTTATTCCGAAAGTAATAAGTAAATTTAGATTATCCCACTCATTTAAAAATATTTCAATAAGACCTGGTAAACCAATATTGTTTGCAAAATTTAAAGGAAAATCAAAAGTCATATTTGGTTTGCCTGGAAACCCAATTTCCACTGCAGCATGTTTTAGATTTTTTGTATTTCCTTATATACAGAGCATTTTAGGTTTAAATCCTGAAAGGTCGATTAAAGCTAAATTAAAAAATAAATTTATAAAAAAAAAGATATTTACTAGATTTGTTAAAAGCAAACTAAGTACAACTAAAGATGGAAAATTAGAAGTTGAAATTTTAGAAGGACAGGAGTCTTTTAGGATTAGATCTTTTGTAAATTCTAATATTTGGGTTTTGTTGCCAAATGGTAAATCAAAATTTAAAAAAGGGGATATAGTTGATTGTTTTTTCTCGAACTACTCTAATCAAACTTTAATTTAGAAACGTATTTTTGTTGTAGAAAAATCTTTTTAGAATTAGATTTCTCAATATGTTAGAGCTAAGAAATCCAAGAATTGCTATTCCCGTTGTCCTTTTTGCAGGTTTGTTGTGGTCTTTTGGTCCACTAGTTGTCCGATATATGGATAATCCTCAATTGGCACCTTGGCAGTATATTTTTGGCAGAGGTTTAACAATTTTTATTTTATTGAATCTTTATTTATTTTTTGAGGAAGGGAAAAATTTTTATAAAAACTATTATAAAATAGGTTTATCTGGAATAATTGGCGGATCTGGTTTGGGGATCGCTATGATTACTTTTATTTATTCAATTACCAATACAAGTGCCGCAGTTACTCTGCTTTGTTTAGCAGCAATGCCTTTTTTCACTGCATTATTAGCATTTTTATTTTTAAGAGAAAAAATTTCCCTTAATGTTTGGGTATCAATAATAATTGCAACTATTGGTATAATTATTATGGCTCTTGGTAACACAGGAGAACAATCATTGATTGGTTTTGTATTTGGTTTAACTTCTTCAATTGGTTTCTCAATATTTTCTGTGACACTGAGATGGAGAAAGGAAACACCAAAATTTACAACTGTGGCTTTTGCAGGTTTCTTCTGTTTTGTGTTTGCAACTATTATGATTTTATCAAATAACTTAGTCTTTTTTTCCTCTAGCTATAATGGAGCTTTATTCTCTTTGCATGGAACACTAGTTTGTTTTGGTTTAATTTTATATTCAATTGGATCTAAAGCAATACCGGCAGCAGAATTGACACTATTATCTTTAACTGAAGTTGTGGGTGGAATTTTTTGGGTATGGTTACCAATATTTGGTATTAATGAAGTACCATCTACTAATACCATAATTGGTGGTTTTTTTCTTTTTGTGTCTATATTTTATTACAGCTTAATAATGAGATGGAACAAAAGATACATAGCATTAAATTAATATGGAACGGCCAGATTTTTTTGAACTTAAAAATGGTGAAAAAGTAAAATTACCATTTACTGATAAAGAATATAACGATCGAGTAAGTAAACTTAGATTAGTGATGGACCAAAATGGTCTTGATATGGTTATCTTAACTTCAATGCATAATGTTGCATATTACACAGGTTTTATTTATTGTTCTTTTGGTAGACCATACGGATGTGTGATCACTCAAAATAAAATCTCAACAATTTCAGCCAACATTGATGCAAGTCAACCATGGCGTAGATCTCATTGTGATAACGTTATTTATACTGATTGGAAAAGAGATAATTTTTTAAGAGCCATTGTTTCAATTATTGGAAGAGATGAACCTCCAAAAAATATTGGAATTGAAAATGATCATGTCACAATAGATATGCGAGAAAAAATAGGATCTATCTTTACTTTCTCTGTATTTAGCGATGTTTCAAAAGACCTAATGAAACTTAGAATGATTAAATCTGATGAAGAAATTGAGATAATTAGAAATGGCGCAAGAATTGCAGACATTGGTGGTGAAGAAATAGTTAAAAATATTAGAGAAAATAATACAGAGATTGAAGTGGCAATAGCAGCAAGAGATAGAATGGAAAGAGAGATTGTCAGAAGCTATCCTGGTGCAGAGTATATGGATACTTGGGTATGGTTTCAATCTGGTATCAATACAGATGGAGCTCACAATCCAAAAACTAATAGAAAATTAGTTAAAGGAGATATTTTGTCTTTAAATACTTTTCCAATGATTTCAGGATACTACACTGCACTTGAGCGAACTTTATTTTTACATCATGCTGATGATGCTTCACTTAAAGCTTGGGAAGCAAATGTTAAAGTGCACAAACGTGGATTAGAATTAATCAAACCAGGCGTAAAGTGTTCTGATATTTGTCACGAATTAAATGAATTATTTGCTGAACTTGGTTATCTTCAGTATCGAACTTTTGGTTATGGACATTCATTTGGTATGCTTTCGCACTTTTATGGAAGAGAAGCAGGTTTAGAATTAAGAGAAGACATTGATACTATTCTTGAGGAAAACATGGTGGTTTCTATGGAGCCAATGATAATGATTCCAGAAGGCAATCCTGGTGCAGGTGGATATAGAGAACACGATATTTTAGTGATTGGTAAAGATGGAGTAGAAAATATTACAAAATTTCCTTTCGGCCCTGAGCATAATATTATAAAAAACTAATCTTTATGAGTGATAACAAAACTATAGTTAATAGTTGGAACGAATGGGATCCGTTAAAACATGTAATTGTTGGTAGAGCGGATGGAACTTGTATTCCTGCACCAGAGCCTGCTTTGGATGCAAAAGTTCCAGAAGACAGCGATATGCGAGGTCAGTTTGGACCAAGAACAAAAGATACTGTCGATAAAGCAAATGAATTATTAGATAACTTTTCAAACATGCTTGAAAAAAGAGGCATTAAAGTTGATCGACCGACACCAATAGATTTTAATCAAAAAACATCTACACCTGATTGGGAAGCTGAAACCATGTTTGGCTGCATGCCTCCAAGAGATGTTTTGTTAACTGTGGGAAACGAAATTTTAGAGGCTACAATGAGTTATCGTTGTCGTTGGTTTGAATATTTATGTTACCGACCACTTCTAAAAGATTATTATAATCAAGATCCTAACATGAGACACGAGTCTGCTCCAAAGCCAAGGTTAACTGATGCAGATTATAGAAAAGATTATCTATCAGATAAAATTGGTGTTCAAAAAAGATTAGAGTGGACTGAAAAAAAATATTTTGTAACCACTGAAGAAGAACCATTATTTGATGCAGCGGACGTATTAAGATTTGGTAAAGACTTGGTTGTGCAACATGGATTTACAACAAATTTAAAAGGAATTGATTGGCTTAAAAGACATTATAAAGATCATAGAGTTCATGCAGTTAACTTCCCGGGTGATCCTTATCCAATTCATATTGATGCAACTTTTACCCCTATTAAAGAGGGTTTAATTATCAATAACCCACAAAGAAGACTTCCTAAGGAACAAAGAAAACTTTTTGAAGATAATGGTTGGGAAATTGTAGATAGTGCACAACCAGCACATAACGAACCACCTCCATTATGTTATTCATCAACTTGGCTATCAATGAATGTTTTAGTTTTAGATCCTAAAACTGTATGTGTGGAAAAAAGCGAAAAATACCAAGCTGAACAATTAGATAAATTAGGAATGGAAGTTATACCAGTAGAACTTAGAGATGCCTACGCTTTTGGTGGTGGTTTACATTGTTGTACTGCAGATGTTTACCGAGAGGGTGAACTTAAAGATTACTTTCCAAAACAATAACTATGGCAAAAATTAAAACAAAAAGAGAGCGAGTTAAATTCGCTTCTGATAATGTTGCTGGTGCCTGTCCCGAGGTATTAGATGCTATTTTAAAAGCCAATGAAGGAGATAGCACTCCTTATGGTAATGATCCGATATCAACAGAATTACAAGACAAATTTTCAGAAATATTTGAAAAAGAAGTAATTGTTTTTCCTACTGCCTCAGGAACAGCTGCAAATGCTTTAGCATTATCTACAATGACACCTTCTTATGGAAACATTTATTGTCATAAGATGTCCCATATAAATACTGATGAATGTGGTGCACCTGAATTTTATACAGGAGGAGGAAAGTTAGTTACGTTAAATGGGGTAATGGGAAAAATAACTGCAGAGGAGTTGAATCAATCGATAGGTGGAAAAGGAATTGTTCATCATACGCAACCTTCATCAGTTAGTATTACTCAGGTTTGTGAAACAGGTGAAGTTTATCAATTAGATGAAATCAAAAAAATTGGAGAAATCACTCATAAACATAATTTAAATTTACATATGGATGGAGCCAGATTTGCTAACGCATTGGTATCTTTAGATGTAAGTCCTGCTGAAATGACATGGAAATCTGGAGTCGACGTATTGTCATTTGGAGCAACTAAAAATGGATGTCTAGCAGCTGAAGCAATAATCTTTTTTAAGAGAGAATTAGTAGGGGACATTGCATTTTTAATGAAAAGAGCAGGGCATTTATTATCTAAAATGCGTTTTGTCTCTGCTCAATTAGATGCATACATTTCAAATGATGTTTGGTTGAGAAACGCAAAGCATGCTAATGCAATGGGTAAAAAATTAAGTGATGGTTTAAGCAAGCATAATGATATTGAAATTGCTTATCCAACAGAGGCAAATGAAGTATTTGCAAAATTTCCAAGAGAAAAAATAGAACATCTTAATTCCGAAGGTTACAAAATGAATGAAGAGGAATTAGATGGAAAAGTGGTAAGGTTAGTTGCTGCTTGGAATACTAAAGATAGTGATGTTGATGAATTGTTAAATACAATTAAAGCTAACTAGGATTTTCTTTTAAAAAATTAATATACTTTATAACTTCATCATACTGTTCATCAGGAATATCTTTATAACTTGCATTAAATTTGCTTTTCACACATATAGCAACATGAGCGTAAGGATTTCTTCCTTTAGGGTGATTTGGATGGTCAGGTAATTGCCCCACCAAATAATCGCCAGCTTCCTGAATAATTTTCCAGAGTTTACTTGTATTTTCTTTATTCATATTAATGAATTTTATCTAAAAAATAAACTTTTTCTAATATCTATAATTTCTCTGATCTGTTTTTCATTAATAGCATTCCAAGAAACAAATAAAGTACATAATTGATACAGCGCAAATATTTCATTTTTTTGAATTTGAGACAAATCACTATCTGCTTCTACATAGTTTTCAAAGTAAGAAATATTATTTCTTGCACAGTTTAAATAATATTTACAAGCATCTGTTACTGTAGCGGTTGACCACCAGTTAGAGTCTCTAAAAAGATTAGATATTTCTTGATAGAAAGAGCTAGTTTCAGAAATAACTAAATCTTTTTGAATATTTTCTGAAAATTGATCTAATTCAAATTGAATTAAAGCTAATATCTTTTTTTCGCTACTTCTCTTCACCAGTAGTTCAATGACATTTTTATATGACATTGATTGAATCTTATTCCAATTATCAAAAAAATCATTCGGTGCTTTATTTAAATCTCCCATATTTAATAATTAATAAGAACCTTTTTGTTTTGAACCTTTATAAAAAATTTCCTGCAAATAATCATTTTCTTTTTTTCGAAGTAAAATACTTTCTTCACTCATTAAAGCGTTAGTTCTATTTATAATTTCATGATGATTATGTTTGTCCTCTCCTCTTGCAACTTGAACACTATTTTTACCTAATGTCTGTTTTACATTTGTGCCTATATAACTTTGGATAACAAATCCTATTCTTCTATCATTACTTTTATTTATTCCCGATCCATGTACTACTCTTGGATGATGCAAAGACATTTGACCAGCTTTTAGTTCTATAGATTTAACCTCGTCTTCAGGAACATTCTCTACTGTTTGTCCTCTGGTAAGTAAATTCCCTTCATTAAATTTTTCATTGTGATCTTTAATATTTATATGTGATTTAGGCCACATTTTCATACATCCGTTGTTTTCATTTGAATCTGTTAATGCTACCCATGCTGTAACCCAATTGTGAGGTTCTAATCCTATATACTTTGCATCTTGGTGATAGCTTACAAAACCTTGTTCGTTAGGGTTTTTAATAAATAAAGTGGTGCTACAAACTAAGATGTTTTTTCCAATAATACTTTCTACAGCATCTAAAATTTTTGAATTATGAACGATCGAATCAAGTTTTGGTGAAATTAAATGAACATTATATCTTCCCGACTTATCTATTTCATTTGGCATTTTTTTTTCTATCAATTCTATTTCTTCTCTTGCCTCTAATGCTTCATTACTAGACAAAACTTCAATAGGGGATATGTACCCTTGATCTACGTATTGTTTAAGTTGATTTGATGATAGATAAGTCATATTATTTAAAAGATTATATGAGCTCAACTATTTCTTCAATAATTTATGGCTGAAGTATTTAAATTAGGAATTGCCGCTAACAATAATCAACCAATCAAGGAAGTAAATTCAATTGAGGTTTTAGCAAATAAAGGAATAGTAGGCGATAGACATTTTCATGATTTTAATGATCCTTACAACCAATTATCTTTAATAGAGTCTGAGAATATTGATGAATATAATATTAAATTTGGACTAAATATACCTTACATCAATTTTAGAAGGAATGTTGTTACAAAAGGCATTCAATTAAATGATTTAATTGGAAAAAAATTAAAGGTAGGAAATGTTGAACTAGAAGGGATAGAATTATGTCGTCCGTGTCGACATTTAACAGAAATGCTTGATCAAAAAAATATTCTTAAAGAATTTATGAGAAAAGGTGGACTTAGATGTCAAATATTATCGTCTTCAAAAATTAGCATAGGGGATAAAATTAATTTGTTAGATTAGACAAGTCATATCAAATTCTATATATGCATAAGATTAAATGACCAGACAAAAAAAACTAATCATTGCTTGTGATGGGGAATCTGCAAGTGGCAAAAGCACAGCATCAAAACTTATATCTAAAAAGTACAAATTACTTCTAATAAATTCAGGACTTTTATATAGATATGCTAGCAAGTTAATAATCAAACATAAACCTAAAAACCAAATTACTTTTATAAAAAATAAATTTAAAAATGTTTCTTATGCTAAAATTTCAAAACAAAAATTACATTCAGAGCAAATTAGCAATCATGTAGCTGATTTGGCAAAAATAAAAGAAATTAGAGAAACTATAAACAAAGTACAAATTTCCATAATTAGAAAAAATAAAAGAATTTGTGTTGAAGGTAGAGATATCGCAAGTAAAATATTGTCAAAACATCCCAAATATGATTTAGCATTTTATTTTAAATGTAGTTTAGATGTTGCAAGTTATAGAAGATGGCTAGATATTAAAAAAAAGCTACCATTAAAAGAAGTAAAAAAGTCACTAAAAAAACGTACTTTAACTGACAAAAACAGAAAACACAGTCCACTAAAAAGAGTCAAAGACTCTATTTTAATCAGGTCAGATCAGCTAACAAAAAAACAAGTTCTATCTAAAATGTCTACTTATATAGATAGATTGAATAATAAAAATTAATAATTTTGTTGTTGAAGATTTGGTTCCTCAATTGGTTTTGTATCAGGATCTAATTCTAATCCAGCTGGTGTTATTGTTGCTGGAACAGGTGTAAACGTTGAGTCTGGATTTTCAACAGTCTCTCTAATTCTCATCCTATATAAACCAAATCCACCAATTATTGTATGAGCAAAAATTAAAAAAATAAATAAACCGTTTAAACCAAACCATTCCATGAAGATAGAACATAAAATAGGTCCACTAATTGCTCCAATACCAAATATAAATTGTAAACCACCTCCAGCTGCTACAAATTTTGATTTTGGAACAAAATCATTTGTATGTGCGAGGTTTAATGAAAATAAAGGAAGACATAAACTTGAATAAAGTCCTACAGCAATAAAAAATAAAACTTTTTTAAAACTAAATCCGTGTAAATAATAAATATTTTGAATAGGATCATTGGAAGTTAGAATCGAAATAAATGCTAAAATTGAACTACCAAAAGTTGTTATTACTATTACTTTTCTTCTATCAAAAGTATCTGAAAAATACCCAATTGGTCCCTGACCGATTACGCCTGCTATTGTCGAAATGAATAATAGTATAGATGTTTCAAGTAAAGTAAATTTTGCAAGTGTTGCGTAGACTGAAATCAATGAAAAGAATGCTGCATGAATAACTCCAGTAAAGAAAGAACTTAATGTTCCAAGAGGAGAAATTTTATAAAGCTCTTTAATACTTATTGTTTCTATTTTTTTAAATTTAGGAGCAGGTCTTTTTGTTAAAAGAATAGGAACAAGAGCAACTGAAAGTAATACCGAAACCAAAATGAATGGTTCATAATCATCTGGCTTACTAACATTCAGTAACAACATACCTAAAGCTAATCCAAAATATAGAACCATCATATACGCAGATAATAATTGTCCTCTATTTTTATTTGTAGCCCTGTCATTTAACCAACTTTCTGTGACAACGTAACAACTGACTAAACTTATACCTGTTATAAACCTACTTATTGTCCACATAAATGGATTAACATAAACTACTGCCACTAATGCACTTAAAGATGCAAGTGACGCAAATGCAGCAAATACTCTTATATGACCAACTTTTGAAACAAAATTTGGAGTGGTTTTTGAACCAACGAAGTAACCAACAAAATATCCAGACATGAATATACCTGTTGTAAAAACGCTAAAATCCTCAAGAACTGCTCTTATGCCCATTAATTGCATTTGCAATCCATGAGCAATCATCATTACACCTATTCCAATAAATAGAGCCCAAGATCTTTTTACTTCTTTTTGCATTTATAATTATAAATTTAAATAATTGTTGGCTAAGTAGTTTTGGTTTGTGTTTTTTTTATGGCTAGTAAAGAATGAATTGCTATCGTAACAATGATGATCACACCCCCATAAATTGTCTCATTAGAGGGTTGTTCTTTTATGACCATCCAAACCCATAATGGTCCAAGTATTGTTTCTAGAAGAAAAAAAAGATTTACTTCGGCTGCTGTTATAAATCTAGGCGCTATAGTCACTAAAACAAATGGTATAGCTACACACATTACGCACATTAATGGTATATAATAAAGGTCATTTCCCACTAAAGAGAAATCTTTGACAAAGAAAAAGGCAAATATTGCAACACAAGATTTACCAATCACGGCAGCAGGCACTAAATCAGTTGATTTAGCATATCTTGCAATATTAGCATTACAAGCTAATCCAAATGAAGTAATTAAGCCAAATAAATCTCCATAAAAATTACCTAAGCTCAAAGAATCGTAAAAAATATAAACACATGCAATGAAGGTAATTATTATAGCGATCCAAGTCTTATTATCTGGTTTTTCTTTTAAGAAAATAGCTCCTAATATTGCTGACAGCATCGGGGCAAGTGCAACCATTAATAATGTGTTGGCTACATTAGTATTTTGTATTGAAATAATAAAAGTAATATTACAAATAGAAAAACTAATTACATAAAAAATACCAGGGTAACCAATTTTGAATAAAGCTTTAAAAAAATTATTTTTATAAAAAAAAATAAGACCAATAAGAACAACTAAAAATGGTATTGCTCCTCTATAAAAAAGCATTCCCCATGTATCAATGTTGGATAATCTAATAAGTAAAGAATCAGGAGTAATAAACATAATTGCAACAAATGCCATTAATGAACCTTTTTGTTGATTTGTTAAATTATTCACGCTTTAAGTTCTTTCCAAAAAGTTTTTGCTAAATTTTTACCCGAAATATCAAAAAAAGATTTAAGCCCAGTTGGAGATGTTACATTGATATCTCCATTTAGCTTTTGATCAATAAAATCTATTCCTGCAAAAAAAATATTTTCTTTTTTTAAATCTTTTGCAACAAGTTTTGAAATTTTGTTTTCAATATTTGTTAATTTAATATTAATTGGTTTTGCACCTTTACTCATATTACTTAAAAATGAGCCTTTTTTTGGAACTCTTGAAATTGCACCACATATTTTTCCATTAATAATAAAAACTCTTTTATCTCCTTTACTTATTTTAGGAAGAAATTTCTGACACATAATATGGTCATGCTTTTTTATGAATCTATTAAGTAATTTTACATCGAATTTATTGAGTAAATGAATATCATTACCACTAAAACCATGAATAGGTTTCAGTATTATTTTTTTATATTTTTTTATAAAACTCTTAATTTCATTTAAATCACGAGTGAAAATCGTACTAGGCATAAACCTTTGATATTTTGCTGAGTATAATTTTTCCGATATATTTCTTATAGAGGTTGGATTATTTATTATTTTAACTTTACTTTTGATTCTATCTAGAATGTAAGTAGTTGAAATATATTCAAGATTAAAAGGGGGATCTTGGCGAATTAAAATAAACTTACATTTTGCAAGATCTAACGTTTGTTTTTTTAATATTTTAAAAAACTTTTTATTTTTATAATTAAATTTAATAAAAAAACCTTTAGCTATAACTTTTGAATTTATAATCGAAAGATTTTTTGGGCTATAATAGAAAATTTTATATTTTTTACTCTGAATTTCATTTGCTAAAAAAACACTAGTATCAGTTTTAGGATTTAATTTTGAAGGATCGTTTCCTTGTATTGCAATAATTTTACTGGTCATACAATTCTTCTAAATTTTCGTTATTTGAAAATTTATCAATCATATAATCTGCATTTGTTGATTTATTAAAAATGACCTTTTTTAAATGATTTAAAAATAGGGTTTCGTTTTTTCCTTTTTTATTTAACATATCTCTATTATTAAGACCTTTACCCGAAAGATCTAACAAAGTAGAAGCCCAATAATGCAAATCTTTGCCCATTAGTTCTGTATTAAAACCCTTTCTTGGTGCTTCAAGATAGGCATTAATAATTTTATTTTTATCCCATTTTTTAATTAATTCATGCACCTCATCTAAATTGCCGTAAAGCATTCCAATAAAAAAAGCTGGTCCAGAGCACAGACAATCCCATCCACAAGTATCCATAGATCTTAATTCTATATATTTTTTTAACCTATTTTCTGTAAATATCGTACTCAAATGAATAGTTAAGTCGTTTTCTGTCGGTAGTCTATTTTCAATTTCATTGATTTCACCATTCATAAAATCATTAAATGTATAATTAGATCCAGATATATATTTATCTTCATGTTGTATAAAAAGAATTGGAAAATCTATTACAAATTCAGCGTATTTTTCAAAATTTAAATTTTCAAAAAATAATTTTGGAAGTCCACCTCTTGAAGTGCTTTGCCATACTTTTGATCTATAAGATAAATAATTGCTATTTTTTTTTTCAACTATAGATGAATTAGCAAATAGAGCTATTGTAATAGGAACTATTGAATTTGTTATAAGAAACTTCTTTTTAAAATCATCTTCGGATTTATAATCTAAATTCAATTGAGTTCCGCATGTTCTGTACATCATATCTAAACTTAGCTCACCCCCTAAAGGCATACTTTTTGTCATTAGTTTATATCTTTCTTTAGGATTGTTAGGAATCTCCTCTAATTTAGAAAATGGATCAAAGCCAGAACTTACAATTTTAATATCTAATTTCTTTGTTACTTGCTCAAGTTCAAACAAATAATCTTGAGACTCAGCACATGCTTCGTGCATATGATTTAATTTATCTCCAGAAAGTTCAATTTGATTACCTGGTTCAAGAGTAATATTTTTACCTCCTTTATTTAATCCAATTATATTTTCTTTTTCAAAGACTGGCTTCCAACCAAAGCCTTGAAGAGCCTCAAACATTTCTTTTATTTTTGGATAATCAATTCTTTTATTATTATAAAAAAGAAACTTTTCATGTTCTATTCCAATTTTGAAATAATTCGTCTCCTTAATACCGGATTTAAAATAGTCTATTATTTGTTCTTTTGTTTGAATCATAAATACTTAAATAGTAATTTATTGAGTTATTTAAACAAAATAATAAGGATCTCTCGCAAATATTCTTTCAACCATAGGAGAGAAATCCTCTAAACTCATAGATTTATAATTTGGATCAAATGAGGATTGATCATACTTCTCACAAAAATCTACTGTTGCTTGATAATATTTATGATCTTTAAATTGGTCTCTTGCATTTCTATCACCACCTAAGTGATGAGCACTATAATATGTTTGAAATAGGCCATGATGTTTAATTATCCAATATGTTTTTTCAGATACGTAAGGTCTAATTATTGATGCAGCATATTGTGAATGGTTCATTGGAGCCAAGTCATCACCTATATCATGCAAAAGTGTTGCTACTACCATTTCCTCACTTTCTCCAGATTTAAATGCTCTAGTTGCTGCCTGTAATGAATGCTCTAATCTTGTAATTTTATAACCCTCTAATGTTGTGGTTTGCTCAGAAAGATATTTTAATATTCTTTTAGCGGTATCTCTCTCAAATTTTTTTTCATATTTTTCTAAAAGTTGATAATCTTCTTTGTTACCATCTTTCATTTGAGTAAAATTAACTTTTTTCATATTAAACTTTTGACACCGAACTTAATAAAGAAAGTTGTGTAATCTTATTTTCTCCTAATTCGTCCACTAATTCAACAGGATAGTCTCCAGTAAAATAATGATCTGTTAATTGAGGATAACTTTCATTTCTTTTTTTAAAATCAAGTGCTTTATATAATCCATTTATTGATAAAAACTTTAGAGATTTAGCTCCTATATATTCACAAATCTCATCATTGGTTTTATTGGCTGCTAATAATTCTTTTTTGGTGGGTGTATCTACTCCATAAAAGTCAGGAAATCTTATCTCTGGACATGCAATTTTAACATGAACTTCTTTTGCACCAGCATCATATAACATTTTTACAATTTTATATGATGTTGTTCCTCTAACAAGAGAGTCGTCAATTAGAATTATTTTTTTATCTTTAATTGTTGTTTGATTAGCATTTAGTTTTAGTTTTACCCCTAAGCTCCTAATTTTTTGGCTTGGTTCGATAAAAGTTCTTCCAACGTAGTGATTTCTAATTAATCCATGTTCAAAATTCATTTTTAATTCTTGTGCAAAACCCATAGCAGCTGCATTCCCAGAATCTGGAACTGGAACAACTATGTCTGCATCAGTCTCATTTTCTTTCGCAAGTTCTCTTCCAATATTTTTTCTATGTTCATATGCTGTTTTCCCCGCTATTAGACTGTCTGGTCTTGAAAAATAAATGTACTCAAATACACACGGTCTAACTTTTTTATTAGGGAATGGTTTAATACTTTTTAGTTCATTATTTTCAATTAAAACTATCTCACCATTTTCAACTTCTCTTAAAAATTTTGCACCAATGATATCAAATGCACATGTTTCTGATGCTAAAACATAACTATTCCCAAGTTTACCAATAACTAATGGTCTAATACCATAAGGATCTCTAACACCAATTAATGAGTTTTGCGTTAACATGACTAATGCATAGCCGCCTTGAATTTGAAAAATTGCATCAATTACTTTGTCAATTTTTTTTGGTCTTTTCGATTTAGCAATTAATTGAACAATCGTTTCAGTGTCTGAAGTAGTGTAAAATATAGCTCCTTCTTCAACTAATTTATTTCTCAAAGCAATTGAATTAGTAAGATTTCCATTATGCGCAACTCCAATACCACCTGCATTGGTGTCAGCAAAAAAAGGCTGTATATTTCTTAATATATTGTTTCCAGTTGTGCTGTATCTGTTATGGCCAATCGCATAATTTCCTTTAAGATTATTAAGTACTTTTTCTTTGTTGAAATTATCACCAACTAAACCAAATCTCTTTTCAGAATAATATTTTTCTCCATCAAAAGTAACTATTCCACAACCTTCTTGACCTCTGTGTTGTAGAGCATGAAGCCCTAGCGCAGTTAGAGCTGAAGCATCCTTTGTATTGCTAATACCAAAAACTCCACATTCTTCATTTAGTCTTGGATTATAGCTCTGTAATTTTTTCTTTAGAATCTTGATATGTTTTTTCATTAGGAAATTCTTTTATCAGATAACTACTACCTTTTTCTAAATATGGAAAGACGTATGATTTGTCAAAATTTATTGGCCATTTATCATAATTATAAACGATATGAACACCTGAAAAGATACATACAG
>CACPCX010000012.1 GCA_902632545.1 uncultured Pelagibacteraceae bacterium | reverse complement strand
ATTAAAGCTGAGGGTAAAGCTGGTCAAGCTGTTGAGATGGGGGTTATTTTTGTAATGTCCTCAAACTTCTTACCAGAACCTGGTTCAGAATGGATCGTTGGTACTTGCTTTAAATCCCCTTGTGTTGCTGCTGGAAATAATGAGCTAACCTCGATTTACAGGTAATTAATCTTTATAAATTTTTATACCACTACTCTTTAAAGTTTCTGTTAAGTATTTATATCCAATTTTCGCATATTCAAATGGATTTGCTTTTGCAGGATCTTGTTCGGCTTCAACTACGAGCCATCCGGAATAATCTTTGTCTTTTAAAACATCGAAAATAGGTTTGTAATCTATACATCCATCACCAGGTACAGTAAAAGCACCCTCTAAAAATGCATCTCTAAAACTTAAATCCTCTTTTAAAGTCTTTTCTAAAACATGTTCTCTTATGTCCTTGCAATGGATATGAATAATTCTTTTATAAAAATTTTTTAATATGTTCAGAGAATCTCCTTGTGCAAAAAGCATATGACCAGTATCTAAGGTAAGTTTTACACTATCATGTGTATTTTCTAATAGCCTAATAGTGTCTTCTTCCGTCTCAATAACAGTTCCCATATGATGATGGTACGCAAGTGGCATTTCCTCATCCTCTAAATATTTTCCTATTTCAGATATTTTATTATAAAATTTTTTTGCTTCATCTAAATCCATCCTTGGTCTAGTAGACAGTCTTTTATTTGGATCACCTTGAATAGAGTCAGAAACTTCTGCAAATACCATACAAGGAGAATTACAGTCTTTAAATAATTTCAATTGTTCTTGAATATTATCCTTTTCTTCATCTACAGAATTTCTTCTTAGATTTGCTGGATACCAGCCAGAGCAGAGATTTAATTTAAACTGTTTCAACTTAGGAATTAAATCCTCTGATTTTTTTGGAAATTTTCCACCAGCTTCAACACCAATAAATCCTGCCAGACTTGCTTCTAATAGACATTGTTCTAAAGATGTATCCCCACCTAATTCAGGCATATCATCGTTACTCCAAGCAATAGGGGCAATACCTAATTTTACTGACATATTTTAGTCTTATATATATAAGTAAACATATGAAAAATGTAGCATTAATTGGACTTGGAAGAATTGGTCAAATGCATGGTGAGAATTTAGTTTCTCATAAAAGTTTTAATTTAAAATATGTTTTTGATGTAAATAATAAACTAAACAGCAAATTTTCTAGAAAATTTAAAGCTACTAAAATCAATAATCCTTCTATTGCATTTAAGGACAAAAATATAGATGTTATATTCATCGCATCTAGTACATCAACACATATAAATTTAATTGAAGAAGCTGTAAAATATAAAAAAGTAATTTTTTGTGAAAAACCTTTAGATTTAAATATTGATAAAGTAAATAAATGCCTAAAAAAAATCAAAAAATTTAATCCTAAAATACAACTAGGATTTAATAGGAGATATGATCCTGGACATAATTCTTTAAAAAAAGAACTTGAAAAAGGCAGAATAGGTAATTTAGAAAAAATAATAATTACCAGTAGAGATCCTGCACCTCCATCGATGAATTACCTAAAAATTTCGGGAGGAATTTTCAGAGATATGATGATTCATGACTTCGACTTAACTAGATTTTATTTACAAAAAGATGAAATTGAGTCAGTTTTTACAATTGCAAGTAATATTTCTAATAAAAGCTTCAATAAAATTAATGATTATGAGCTTGCTACTTGTGTTTTAAAATCAAAAAATGGTGTCCAGTGTATAATTACAAATTCAAGACATTGTAGCTTTGGTTATGATCAAAGAGTTGAGTTATTTGGTTCAAAAGGAATGATTATTTCTGGAAATAAAATACAAAATGAAACAGAAATTTTTACAAAAAAAAATACATCGCAAAAAAACCATTACTTAATTTTTTTGTTGAAAGATATGTTGATGCCTACAAATTACAGTTAGATGAATTAGCTTTATATGCAAACAAAAAAAAGAAACCTATATCAAGCTTTGAAGATGGAAGGCGTGCTCTAATTGTTGCAAATACAGCTTTAAATTCATTAAAACAAAAAAAACAATTAAAGATAAAATTTTAGATACAACTTTTAATTGTATTATATATTTTTTGAGTATTTTAAAATTAAAGGTTGTCTTCTTTACAATACACTTTTTTTTATGTTAACTTTCACGCTTTAAAAGTAAACTTTTATAAACAAGAGGAAAAATAATGAGAACAATTTACAAATCAATTTTAGCTTTTGTTGCATGGATTATGCTTTCAGTGTCTGCTTTAGCAGTAGACGTGATCGTTGTATCTCACGGACAAGCTAATGACCCATTTTGGTCTGTTGCTAAGAATGGTGTAGATAAAGGATGTGCGGATATGGGAATATCTTGCAAGTACACTGCACCTGGTACGTTCGACATGGTTGAAATGGCCAAATTAATTGACAACGCAGTTTCACAAAAACCAAAAGGTATTGTGATTACTCTTCCAGATGCTGCTGCTTTAGGAAAATCAGTTAAAGCTGCAATTGCTGCTGGTATTCCAGTAATTTCAATGAACTCTGGTTCGGATGACTTTGCATCACTAGGTATCAGTGCTCACGTTGGACAAACTGAGTTTGAAGCTGGTGTAGGTGGCGGACAAAAAATGAAAGCTGCTGGTGGAAAAAAAGCACTATGTGTTAACCACGAAGTTGGAAACGTTGCGTTAGACAGAAGATGTGCAGGATTCAAAAAAGGTTTTGGTGGATCTGTTGATATCTTAGGTACTTCTAATGACCCAACAGAAATACAAAAAGCTGTTGCTGCTAAATTAGGTGGTGGATACGACACTATCCTTACTTTAGGTGCTGGTCTTGCAGGTGAAGCTGCTCTTAAAGCTTTAGAATCTGCAGGAAAAGTTGGTAAAGTTAGACTTGGCACATTTGATATGTCTCCAGATATGTTAAAAGCTGCTGCCGCAGGTAAAGTAGAGTTTTTAATTGACCAACAACAATACCTACAAGGTTACTTACCAATAGCTATCTTTGGTCAGTATATGAGATATGGAACAATGCCAGCTGGTGTAGTAATGACTGGTCCTGGTTTCGTAACTCCTGACAATGCTGCTAAAGTAATTAAGTGGGCAGCTCAAGGTTATAGATAAAAAATACTTTAAAAAGGCCTAGCTAATTTTTTAGCTAGGCCTTTTTTTTAATAAAGATTAAAATCTATATGTCTGAAAAAGCAAAAAGTATCGCTTCAAAAAAAATCTCAGGTCAAGATGAAAGACTTCAAAAAGTTTCAAAATTAAAGTTGCTTTTAAACAGACCAGAGTTAGGTGCTCTTGGTGGTGCAATTTTAGTATTTATATTTTTTGGGATAGTTGCAGGTGACACCGGAATGTTTAGTGCGTACGGTACGCTGAACTTTTTAGATGTATCTGCAAACTTAGGTATTATTGCAATTGCAGCTGCAATGTTAATGATCGGAGGTGAGTTTGATTTATCAATAGGATCGATGATTGGTTTTGCTGGGATTTGTATAGCTATACCTGCAATTTATTGGGGCTGGCCTTTATGGATAAGTATCGTTTTTGCTTTTGCGATGGCAGTATTAGTAGGATATTTCAATGGTGTCTTGGTAGTAAGAACCGGACTTCCATCATTTATCGTAACTCTTGCTATGTTATTTATTCTTAGAGGTGCAACTTTAGCTATAACACGATTAATTACTGGAAGAACTCAAGTTCCTGGCTTAAGAGTTTTAATAGAAAATGATCCAATTGCATGGATGTTCGCAACTGATACATTTAAATGGTTATTCACTTGGTTAGGCTCAATGAACTTGATAGCACTAAGAACTGATGGAACTCCTCTAGCAACAGGTATTCCTCCATCAGTGATTTGGTTTATTGCAGCAACTTTATTTGCAACCTGGATTTTAATGAAAACTAGATATGGTAATTGGATTTTTGCTTCTGGTGGAGACAAAAATGGAGCAACTAATGTAGGTGTTCCTGTTGGAAGGGTTAAAATAAGTTTATTTATTGGTACTGCAGTTGCCGCTACAATCTTTGCTACAATACAAGTTTTGGATGCTGGTTCAGCAGATACAATGAGAGGAAACTTGAAAGAATTAGAGGCAATCGCGGCAGCTGTTGTAGGAGGTTGTTTATTAACTGGCGGTTATGGCTCAGCAATAGGAGCAGCATTTGGTGCTTTAATATTTGGAACGGTATCTATGGGGATATTTTACACAGATGTAGACACTGATTGGTTTAAAGTATTTTTAGGTGCAATGATGTTAATTGCAGTAGTATTTAATAATTATGTAAGAAGAAGAGTAACTGAGAGTAAATAATGAAAGAAAATTTAATTGAGTTTAATAATATTAGTAAGTTTTTTGGAAAAGTTATTGCACTTAAAGATGTCACTATGAAGTTAAAAAAAGGTGAAATCATGTGTTTACTTGGTGATAATGGTGCTGGAAAATCGACGCTAATTAAAACTCTTGCAGGTGTCTATAAACCAGATGAAGGTGAAATTTTAATCGAAGGAAAAAAAACAATTTTTGACTCTCCAAAAGATGCTTTGGATATGGGTATTGGTACAGTTTACCAAGATCTAGCTCTTGTTTCTTTAATGAGTATTACTAGAAATTTTTTTATGGGAAGAGAGCCCATTAAAGGAATTCCTTTTTTAAAAACATTTGATATTGAAAAAGCAAATAAAATTGCTGCTGAAAGAATGGGGCAAATTGGAATAGATGTCAGAGACCCATCTCAAGCTGTTGGGACAATGTCAGGAGGCGAAAGACAATGTTTGGCAATTTCTAGAGCAATATATTTTGGTGCTAAAGTTTTAGTATTAGACGAACCTACTTCTGCCCTAGGTGTGCACCAAGCTTCAATGGTCTTGAAATATGTAGTTAAAGCTGCGTCTGAGGGATTAGCTGTAATTTTAATTACTCATAATGTGCACCATGCATATCCAGTTGGGAATAGCTTTACGGTTCTTAATCGAGGTAGAAGTTTAGGAACATTTAAAAAGGAGGATATAAGCAGAGAAGAGTTGCTTGGAATGATGGCAGGTGGAGAAGAACTAGATAAACTTGAGGTAGAACTCAAGGAAATGAATAGACTTAATAGTTAAACTAACTGCAAATTTTAAATTATCTTTATATGCCTAAATTTTTTTTAGGTGAAACAATTTGTACATTCTTATTTACCAATTTTTAAATTAAAGTAGTCACATAAAAAGGAGGACTAAATGGCTAAATATTTTGTAATGGGAAAATACACAGCTAAAGCATTTCAAGGTTTTATTAAAGACCCTACTCAAGATAGATCAGCTGCTGTCAAAGCACTTACTGAGTCTGCGGGTGGAAAATTAGAATCTTTTGCAATCACAAGAGGTCAATATGACTTTTGCGCTGTAACAACTGGTGATATGCCTTTTGAAAATTTCGCAGGTGTTAAATTAGCTGTTGAAGCAAGCGGTACAGTTGAGGATATGGTTATCCTTGAGGAAATGGATATGAATAAAGCTGCTCAACAAGCTGCAAAATCAATGGCTGGATATAAACCTGCCGGTTAAACTTTTTAACTTCCAGTTGGGTAGCTGGAAGTTAAATTCTCTCAAATAATGTTGGAAACATATTGCCTTCAACAGGGTCACCATTTTTATATCCAGCATCTTGCATAGATTTTCTATAATTTAAGCTAGTCCAATCACCATCATAACTAATTTTTGATCCCTCTTTTGCGACTCTTAGTGTGTAACGGCTTAAGGTTTTTTTGGGAATATTTTCGTTTAATGATCCATGGAGAGTTCTCATATCAAATATAACTGCATCACCTAATTCACAATCCCATTGTAAAAATTCATATTTATTTTTATTTCCTAGTATATCAGGTGGAAGTTCATATTTTTTTCCATTCACAATACACTCATCTCCTTCTACTTTATGCCCATCTTTAAATAAAATTCTTAAAAATAATTTATTCCACAAGTGAGATCCTTTAACCCAAACTACACCTTCGTCTTTTTTTGTTTTTTGTAATGGAAGCCACAATACACACATTGTTCCATCCATATCAAAATAGCTAATGTCATGATGAAATGGTGTAAAAGATTTTGATCCAGCCTCTCGAAGAAACCAATTATCCATAACTAAATTAATTTTTTTTGCAGACATAAGCTCTGAAGCAATTTGTGCAAAAGGTGAATTATAAACGAAATCCTTAAATTCAGGTATCAAGTGCCAAGTCCAGTAATCTTCCAAATATGCAGGAACACTTTTTTTAATTGTATGTGACTTAAATCTAGGACTTGGGTTTTCTATATCTTTTTCAATACCTTTTTGAAGTTTATCAATCCATTTTATATCAAATTTTTTTTGTAGAAATATAGCCCCATCCTCTTTAAATTTTTTTATATCTTGATCAGAAAGTATATTTTTCATTTTAATTTTTTTTAAACATTACGTTTTTTTACTGCATGATAAATATACTCAGAAAAAAATATTTCATCAGCAATATCTTTATATGTTTCATCATTTATTAGTTTTGCATAATTAAGCCAATTATTCATAATTAAAATATCTCCCAAGCAAGCTCCAGGCAAACTTCTACTAAAAACTTTCTTGCCTTTTTTACTTCCATTTAAAATTTCCCGATCTATTAATTCTTCTTTATTTTTCCAATTGTTATCATAGGTAATTTTTTTTAGGTCATCTGTATCTTTGTACCCAGGAAATACTAAATCAAATTCTGTGCAACCTCTTTTCACTTTAATTTCAAAATTTTCTCTCATTAATTTTTCTACAAACGGTTTTGTTATATTAAAAATGTTATCTGCATCCTCTTTTGATGAGCAATAAATTAGGCCTTTATAAGTTCCAGGAATATTAGGTCTTAATTCTACAAAACACTTTCTAATATTATCATTTGGTAGCTTTAACTGATCAAAAATAAAAAATAATTTTAATAACTGTGTTACAGTTTTAAGCTCAATTTGAACTTTAAAACAACTGAAACAATATTCAGGTATTATTCTATATTTATTAAATGCTTTGTGATGTCTATCACAACCTAGATCATGTCCGTTTCGCCTATGTATCTGAGAATCAAAAAAAGCTAAATTTTTAATGTTGTTTTTTAAAATTTTGTTACATTTTGATAAAAATTCATACAAGCTTTGATTTGAAATATCGTTGTGTATAGAAATTCTGGTTTCGATATTCTTAATTTCACTGTTTGCTTTAATAATTGAGTTATTATTATGGTTTTTTGGATTAAAAAAGTTAATCAAATGAATAAGGTTATTTTGAGCATTTTGATGTTCTGGATTAAATTTTAACGCATTAACATAATTTTTTACTGCTTCATCATAATTTCCTAAATCATCATAATGGCTAGCTAAATTATTATATCCATTCGCATAATCTTTTTTAATTTCAATTGCACGAGTATAATTTTCAACAGCTTTTTCTCTATTCCCCAAATGACTATACGCAATACCCATATTGTTATAAGCTTCAACATACTGTTGATCACAATCTAATGCTTTTTTAAATACTTTGATCGCACTTTGCCATTTTTCTAAATTTAAATTTATTAATCCATTTAGGTTAAACAAAAAAGGTATTTTACTTTGTTTCTTGATTAAATTATCTGATAAAATAAGCGCCTCTTTGAAATTTCTTTGTCTAAAAAGGTTTGTTATTTTGTCAACTTCATTTTTTAAATTATTATCAGCACTTATATTCATAATGTGATTAACTCAAATAATATAATTTTTAAATACAATGTAATATGGTAAAATACTTTAATGATGAATAATTTAAAAGATAATTTTGGCAGAACTTTTCCATACATTAGATTATCAATAACTGATGTTTGTAATTTCAAATGTGGATATTGTTTACCTAATGGTTACCAAGTCGATAAAAGTGACCAAAGAAAGTTTCTTCATTTAGATGAAATAAGACGCTTAGCTATAGTTTTTTCAAAATTAGGTGTGCAAAAAATTAGACTAACAGGAGGTGAACCAACTGTAAGAAAAGATTTTTTCGAAATAATAAAAATTTTAAAAAATGAAACAGATATAAAAAAAATAGTAATTACTACAAATGGTTATCATTTAGACAAAAAAGCTAAAAAGTTAGTTGATAGTGGTTTAAATGGGATAAATATAAGTATTGATAGTCTTGATAGAAAAGTTTTTAAAAATATTACAGGGCATGACCGTTTAATAGAAATTTTAAAAGGAATACAAGATCTACAAGATTTAAATTTCGAAAATATTAAAATCAATGCAGTACTTTTAAAAAATGTTAATGCATCTGAAAAGGATTTTAATGAATGGGGAGATTTTATTAAAAAAAATAAAGTTGATGTTAGATACATAGAATTAATGCAAACGGGCGATAATTTAAATTATTTCAAAAAATATCACATCTCTTCAAAAATTTTTAAAGATTATTTAAGTAGAAATAATTGGATTTTTCAAACTTTTGGCAAAGATGCAGGACCATCTTTAAATTATATTAATCCTAAATATGAGGGCAAATTTGGAATTATAGCTCCCTACTCTAAAGATTTTTGTAAAACTTGTAATCGTTTAAGAATTACTTCTAGGGGTGATTTAAGGTTATGTTTGTTTGGAAATACAGGGATAAGTATAAGACATTTATTACAAAAGGATGAACAAATTGATGAGTTACAAGATCTAATTCTTAAGCAAATGAAATTTAAAAAAGAGTCACATTACTTAGAGCTTGGTGAAACTGGTTTAACAAAAAATTTATCTACAACTGGTGGTTAATGAGTAAACTAGATATTATAAATCAGAGAGAATTAAATGATTGGGCAAAAGAAATTTTTCAAAATAATTCTTTCAATATGGTTGATGTTTCCTCAAAAAAAGAAACCTTCCGTAGAGCATTAGCTTCTGGAAAAATTTATGTTGGTAAAGAGGTGTTTGATTTAATTAAAAATAAACAAATGCCTAAAGGAGATCCTATTACTTTAGCTGAAATTTCTGCAGTATTAGGAGTTAAAAAGACTAGTGATTTAATTCCTTTGTGTCACCCTCTACCGATTGATCATACTGCTACCAAAATAATAATGAACGAAGTTGATAATTCATTAGAGGTATTTTGTGTAGTTTCAACAGTTGCAAAAACAGGTGTTGAAATGGAAGCTATAATGGGTGTGAATACCGCGCTAACTACAATTTATGATTTAAGCAAAATAATAAACCCATACCTCAAGATAGAAAATGTAAAACTATTAATTAAAGAAGGTGGAAAAAATGGGATTTGGAAAAACCCTGATGGCCTACCAGATTTTTTAAAAAATTTTTTTTAAAAATACGATGAAAGTAAAAATTGAGTTATTTGGTGCTGCAAGAGATTTCAGTGAACAAAATTTGTTAGAATTAGATTTAGAACAAAAATCAACAATAAAAGACATACGAAAAAAAATAATTCAGTATTTAGATGAAAAATTTAATGGTAATGAAAATTATAAAAAAATTGTTAATTCTTCAGCTTTTTGTTCGGAGAACAACAATATAGTTAGCGACAATTATAAAATAACAAATAACGAAAAAATTAGTATCATACCTCCTATAGGAGGAGGTTAATGCTTCACACAAGAATTGTAGACAGTAAAGATAAGAAGCTATCAATAAATGATGCGGAAAAATTTATATCTTCAGTTGAATTTGGAGCATCAATATTTTTTACTGGTACAGTAAGAAATCAAAATAACAATAAAAGTGTGATTGGTATTACTTACGATAGTCACGATGAACTTGTAATAAAAAGTTTTGAGGAAATATATAATGAGGCAGATGAAAAACTTAATATTCAGGATAAAGCTGTTTTTATAGAACATGCTAAAGGTTATTTAAATCTTGGGGAAATGAGTATTATAATTGCTGTTGCATGCAAACATAGAGATAAAGCATATGATTTATCTAGATATATTATTGAAGAAATAAAAAAAAGATCTCCTATATGGAAAAAAGAACACTATACAGACAATAAAAGTGATTGGTTAAAAGGTAATCCTATAGTTCATGAAAAAAATTAAATACTCACAAATTACACCAGAAAAAGTTTATAAAAATAGAAGATCTTTTATAAAGTCACTAGGTTTAGGAGCAAGTTCTCTTGCGATGTCAGCTGTCCCATTTCTAAATAAATCTTTAGCAGATAATAGAGAAAAATTAACAAGTTATAAAGATATCACCACATATAATAATTATTATGAGTTTGGAACATCAAAGAGTGATCCATACAGAAATTCCCAAAAATTTATAACAACTCCATGGGAGATAGATATTGAAGGGGAAGTTGAAAAACCAATTAAATTATCTATAGAGGAAATCTCAGAAATGTTTATTTCTGAAGAGAGAATATATAGATTAAGATGTGTTGAGGGATGGTCTATGGTTATTCCATGGATGGGTTTCTCTTTAAGTAAATTGTTATCAAAAGTTAATCCAACTAATAAAGCAAAATTTGTTGAATTTGAAAGCGTATATGATCCTGCGAATATGAAAGGTCAAAGATATCCAGTTTTAAATTGGCCATACAACGAAGGTTTGAGAATTGATGAAGCAATGCATCCATTGACTACTGTTGTGACAGGTTTGTATGGTAAAAAACTACCAAATCAAAATGGGGCACCACTGAGAATTTTTATCCCATGGAAGTATGGTTTTAAAAGTGCAAAAGCAATTGTTAAAATTAAATTTGTCGAAAACATGCCAACTTCATCTTGGATGTGGGCTTCACCAAGGGAATATGGTTTTTACTCAAATGTAAATCCAAATGTAGATCATCCAAGATGGTCGCAAGCAACAGAAAGAATAATTGGAGAAGGTGTTTGGGCTCCAAGAGTAAAAACTTTAATGTTTAATGGTTATGGTGATGAGGTTGCAAATTTATACACTGGTATGGATTTAAAAAAATATTTTTAATGATAAAATATTTTAAACCTAGTGTTTTTATATTAAGTATTATTCCATTTGTACTGATAGTTTATAAAATATTTTATAATAAATTAGGTCCTGAGCCTGTAAAAGAAATTACTCATTTTACAGGAGAATGGACATTAATTTTCATTTGCCTAACACTTGCAATGACCCCGTTGAAAAGATTCACTAATTTAATTATTTGGATAAAAATTAGACGAATGCTAGGATTATTTGTTTTTTTTTATGCTACCCTTCATCTTTTTACTTATGTTGGAATTGATTATAGATTTGAGTGGCAGCCAATCTTTGATGATGTTGTTAAAAAAAAATATGTGTTTATAGGTTTTGCTGCTTGGTTATTATTAATACCTCTTGCAACGACTTCATCCCAAAAAATGATTAAAATTTTAAAACAAAATTGGAAGAAATTACATAAATTAATCTATGTAATAGCAGTTTTTGGATCACTACATTACATTTGGCTTTCAAAAACTATTTTTTTTAAACCTTTAATTTATTCTTTGATAATTATATTGCTTTTATTATTGAGATTAAGATTTAAAAAAACTACTTAGTTTCTGGATCGTTATCTACTACTAAACAAATTTCAGATTTAGTTAAAAATCTTTTACCTGTTCCATTATCTAAAGAAAACATGCCACCAATTCCATTGACAGCATCAATTGTAAGATCTGTGTGCTTCCATTTCTCATACTGATCACCATTCATATAGAAAGGAACTCCACCTATTTCTCCTAGTTTTACATCATTATCACCAAGAGGAAATTCACCCTCAGGGAAGCACATTGGAGCACTTCCGTCACAACATCCTCCTGATTGATGAAACATTAATTTTTCTCCATATTTATCTTGAAGTTCAGATAATAAATTTAAAGCTGATTGTGTTGCAGATACTTTCATTTTTGATGTTCGGCCCATGATTTAGAATCATGGGCCATTATATATTATAATTGTTTAAAAGAAGCCTAATTTTTGCTCAGCATAAGAAACGTGAAGATTCTTATTTTGTCTATAATGATTAAGCATCATTTTATGAGTTTCTCTTCCTACACCAGATTGTTTGTATCCTCCAAATGGTGAATGAGCTGGATAAGCATGGTAACAATTTGTCCATACTATTCCTGCTTGTATTGCCCTACCCATTCTATAAGCAATGTTACCATTTCTTGTCCAAACACCTGCACCTAAACCATAAAGAGTGTCGTTAGCAATTTCTAGTGCTTCCGCTTCATCTTTAAATTTAATCACAGAAACAACAGGACCAAAAATCTCTTCTTGAGAAATTCTCATGCTATTTTTAGCTTCAAAAATTGTAGGTTGAATATAATTACCTTTTTCTAAGCCACTGTTTAATTTAGCTTCACTACCTCCAGCAAGAACTTTGGCACCTTCTTTCTTTCCAATGTCTAAGAAAGATTTGATTTTTTCCATTTGCTCTACTGAAGCTTGAGCTCCAATCATTGTTTCCATCTTCAAAGGATTGTCTTGAACAACTGCTTTAGTTCTAGCTATACATTTTTCCATAAATTTATCATAAATAGATTCTTGAACTAATGCTCTACTAGGACAAGTACAAACCTCACCTTGATTTAGATTAAACATTACAAAACCTTCAACACATTTATCTAAAAAGTCATCATCTTTATCCATGATATCCTCAAAGAAAATGTTTGGAGATTTTCCGCCTAATTCCAAAGTTATTGGAATTATATTTTGCGCAGCATACTGCATGATTAATCTTCCAGTTGTTGTTTCACCAGTGAATGCAACTTTTGCAACTCTTTTCGATGATGCTAAAGGTTTACCTGCCTCTAATCCAAAACCGCTTACAATATTAACAACACCAGGAGGTAATAAGTCACCAATTAGCTCCATCATTACCATTATTGATGCTGGCGTTTGCTCTGCTGGTTTAAGAACCGAGCAATTGCCTGCTGCAAGTGCTGGTGCTAATTTCCAAGTTGCCATTAATAATGGAAAATTCCATGGAACTATTTGACCAACTACTCCAAGTGGCTCAGGAATATTGTAAGAATATTGTGAATTACTTATCTCTGCAACAGAACCTTCTTCAGCTCTTATAACTCCTGCAAAATATCTCCAGTGATCAATTACAAGAGCTAAATCAGCTGCCATACATTCTCTAATTGGCTTACCATTATCTAAACACTCAGCTACAGCTAACAAATCCTTATTTTCCTCAATTTTGTCCGCTATTTTGTTTAAAATATTAGATCTTGTTGTTATATCTGTTTTACCCCACTCTTTAAAAGCTGCGTGTGCTGCATCTAATGCTGCTTCAACATCTTTTTCATTTGATCGTGCAACAGAACAGATTATCTCGTTTGAAATTGGGCTTGGATTATCAAAATACTTACCTGATAATGGCTCAACAAACTTTCCATTAATGTAATTTCCATATTTTGCCTTGAATGGAAACTTAACATTTAAGTGAGATGTATCTAGCACTGAAGACACCTTCATAGCTTCTGCACTCATATTTTTAACCCCTCTCTTTTTTATTTTTTTTTTCAGTTTATTACTTTTTCTAGACTTTTTTGAACGATTCTTAGTCGCAGACTTTTTTGTCTTAACTTTTTTTTTCGTTTTAGTTTTTTTTCTAGAAGACTTGACCAATTTAAATTTTTTTTTGTTGGTCTTTGATTTTGCTATTTTCTTTTTCTTAATAGCCATGGATAATTAAACTAGTAAATTGCAAAAAAGTCTATTTTTTATAGATATAATATTCTACCATGAATTGAATCTATACTATATCTTGTGCTTATTTTTTAAGGAGTTAATAATTTTAAAATGAATGACATTGAAAAAAAAGAACTTCAATCAGCTGCTTTTGAAAGATTATTAAAACATTTAGATGAGAGAAAAGATGTTCAAAATATTGATCTCATGAACTTAGCTGGTTTCTGTAGAAATTGTTTATCAAGATGGTTTAGAGAAGAAGGTGAAAAAAAAGGAATTTCAATTTCAGATCCAGAAGCAAGAGAACATGTTTATGGTATGCCTTACTCTGATTGGAAAGAAAAATATCAAAAATAATTATTTTTCTTTTAATCTTGGAAATAATTCAACAAAGTTACAAGGTTTATTGTTTATATCTAATTGATTTCTTAAAATACCATTCCAAGCATCAGTTACACCACCCGAAGATCCAGGCAATGCGAAGATGTATTTACCATTTGACAAAACTGCACAAGCTCTAGATTGTATTGAAGATGTACCTACTGTCTTTAAACTAATTGTTCTAAATAATTCACCAAAACCAGGAATATGTTTATCGGCAATTTCGTCTAAAGCCTCTGGAGTAATATCTCTACCAGTCAAACCTGTTCCTCCAGTTGTGATTACAACATCAATTTCATTTTTATTAATCCACTCTTTTAAAATTAATACAATATCCTCTTTATTATCTTTGCATATTTTTCTATCTACTAAATTATGATTTGCCTCTTTA
Organism: uncultured Pelagibacteraceae bacterium; assembly: GCA_902632545.1. GTDB lineage: Bacteria > Pseudomonadota > Alphaproteobacteria > Pelagibacterales > Pelagibacteraceae > Pelagibacter. The sequence goes on along the minus strand of CACPCX010000012.1, from coordinate 10,917 downwards.
ATCTTATCTACTAGAATTGCTCCAGATTTATCATTATCAATCGTCCTAGTATCTGTTACAGTTAATAAAGCTATATTTACAATCATAATTTTTCTAATGATTATATTAACAATATTTTTTTTTATAACAGCAATTTTATACTCTAGTATTGGTTTTGGTGGTGGGTCAACTTATCTTGCTTTGATGTTAATTTGGGATATCCCCTTCTATATCTTTCCAATTATAGCCTTAATTTGTAATATTATTGTTGTAACTGGTAATTCAATAAATTTTATAAGAACAAGAAACATCAATTTAAATTTACTCACACCTTATTTAGTCGGATCCGTACCTTTTGCTTTTTTTGGAGCTTCTATTTCGATTAATAAAGATTTATTTGAAATTTTACTGTTCTTTATCTTACTAATAGCAGGAATTTTTTTATTATTAAAAAGTAAAACCTTCAACAAAGACCAGATTGTAATTCGACAGGTCTCAAAAGTTATTTCTATTTTTATTGGCTCAATTATTGGGTTTATATCTGGGTTAGTAGGAATAGGTGGAGGAATATTTTTAAGTCCAATTTTATTTCTTCTTAAAGCTGGTTATCCAAAACATATAACAAGTACAGCATCTCTATTTATATTAATCAACTCTTTATTTGGTGTTGCAGGACAATTAACAAAGGATATAGTTTTTAATGAATTTTTAAACTATTGGCCTCTGTTTATTGTAGTTTTAATCGGTGGACAAATTGGAAGTTTTCTTAATATAAAATTTTTATCAAACAAATTATTAGCTATTATGACTTCTTTTTTAGTTATTTTTGTAGCAATAAGAATGGGTTTTAGATTAATAGCATAAGGTTGAATATAATTTTTTTTGAGATATTTAAGCTGTATGAAAAATATAAAACCATTTGGTCCATCTATAGGAAAAACAAAAATTTCGAAAAAATTTTTTAATATCTTAAATAAAGAAATTAATAATAAAGTTTTAACAAAAAATAATGATTATAGCTCTAAATTAGCTAGCCAAATTAAAAAAGAAATTAAAATTTCAAATAGTTTTTTAAAAAAAAACTTAGAGAAAGAACTTAAAAAAAATATTAAAAATTTTCTTAAAAATGAAGGAATTAAAAAAGTTAAAGAGATTAGAATTTTAAATTTGTGGGTTGTGAGCCAATTTAAAGATGAATATAATCCTATACATTATCATAATGGAGATGTATCAGGCGTAGGCTATTTGAAAGTTCCAAAAGGTATGACCAAAAATAAGTTTTTAAAAAATAAAAAAGATCAAACTAATGGGACTATTGATTTTATAAATGGACAGAGAGGTTTTTTAAGTAAAAGTATTTTTAATATAGTTCCTAAAGAGAGAGATTTGTTAATTTTTCCAAACTACTTATTGCATACTGCATATCCTTTTAATATAAATGCAGAAAGGAGATCTTTTTCTTTTAATGCAAAAATTATTTTTAAGAAATAATGATTGGTAAAGATTTTTTCAAAAAAACTAGAATTCTAGATGGAGGGATGGGTCAAGAATTACTTGCAAGAGGAATGAGGTCAAATTCAACTTTGTGGAGTGCTAACGCAATATTAGAGAAAAATTATCATCAACTTGTTTTAGATATACATATTGATTTTATAAAAGCAGGAGCAGAAATCATAGTTACAAATACTTTTGCAACAAGGCAGAAACGTTTAAAAGAAAATAATCTTTTGGATAAATTTGAATTCTTAAATCAAAAAGCAGGTGAAATAGCTCAAGCTGCAAAAAAAAAATTTCCTAAAATTTATGTAGCTGGTGGCTTACCTCCACAAAATTTAACATATGAAGCAGACAATAGAGATGAGAGTGAAATTATTGAAAATTTAAATAGCCAAGCAAAAGCTCTAGATCCATATGTTGATTTTTTTTACTTCGATGTTTGGAGTAGTATTAAAGAGGTAAATTGTGGAATTAAAGCTATTAAAGAATTTAATAAACCATATTTGGTTGGATTACATATTGCAGAAGGAACAACCTTGCCTAGTGGAGAAAAAATTAAAGATATAAAAAACCTCATTAGTGAAAATACTCTTGGAGTAATGCTCTCATGTGTTTCTCCTGAAAATTTTGAAAACAATTTACAGGAATTAAAGAGTTTAAACATTCCATTTGGGTTCAAATTAAATGGTTTTATCACAACAAAACTTAAAGAAAGCTATACTTCAATTTTTATTGGCAAAAAATCTAATCCAAATGAAATTTTAGGAAAAAGGCAAGATCTTACTCACATTAAAATTCAAGAATTTGCAAAAAAATTTAAAGAAAACGGTGCAACGATAATAGGAGGTTGCTGTGAAACGGGACCTTCACACATCGAAGCAATGTCAAAAATTAAATAATTTTTTTACTTCCGCCCTTTTTAACAAAATAAATACCAATGCAAACTGCAATTAGAGAAACTAAAACTTTTGTAGTAATTAATTCTTTTAAAAATATATAACCTAAGATAGTTCCAAAAATTGGTATCAAGTAAGAAACTTGAGATTGAAAAATTAAACCATTAGTAGTTAAAATTCTAAAACGTAACAACCAAGCAATACCTGTTGGAACAATTCCTAAGTAGATTGCTGATACTAGTGAGTCTGTTCTTGGTATTGTTTTAAATGGTTGCTCTATCAAAAATGTAAGTGGTAACAAAATAATTATTGCCCAAATTAAAATTGATCCAGTTACATTTTCATTTTTTTTCTTACTTATTTTTAATGTTAAAACACCACCTACTACATAGCATGTCGATCCAAGCAAAATTAATAAAGCTGAAACAAAATTGTTTTCATCAATTAAAAGATTGTCTGAAAATAGGTATACTATTCCAGAAAAACCTATCAAAATTCCAATTGTTTTTATTAAATTAAATTTTTCATTTTTTATATAAAAGTGAGCTAGTACAGTAGAACTTAATGGTGTAGTTGACATTAATATTGCAGCTAAATTACTTTGAACAGATTTAACTCCATAAGCGATTAAGAAAAATGGTGCCACCAAATTGATAAACCCTATAATTGCAAACCAATGCCAATCTTTAGAAAAAGCTTCAACTTTAATATTTTTGAAATAACATAAAAGTAAAACTGGAATTGCACCAAAAAATACTCGAAGGAAAGCAATTGTAACTGGGCCAAAAGAATAAGTTGCTATTTTGATATTAAAAAATGCTGACGCCCATATAAGAGACAATATTGTTAATAAAAAATAGTCGATTAATTTTGGCTGTCTCATTCTGTTAACTCTTTTATTTCACCAGAGGTTAATACAATTAAATTTTCAAAATTTATTTCAAAAACTGCATTAGGATGTCCTGCGGCTGCAAAAATAGAAGAAAATCTATTTAAGGTTTCATCAATTAAAATTTTTACTTTTATTAAATGTCCAGTAGGAGATACTCCACCAATTGTATATCCAGTAACTTTTTTAACATCTTCTGGGTTGGCCATTGAAACATCTTTTTCATCTAAAATTTTTTTTAATTTATTTAACGAACATCTTTTGTCTCCTGATACTAAACATAAAACAAAACTATCCCCTGCTTTAAAAAGTAAACTTTTTACAATTGCTCCTACTTTACAACCTAAAGCTGTAGCTGCTTCGGTTGCTGTTCTTGCAGTTTGCTCAAGCACAATTACTTCTAGATCAGAGTTAAATTGTTTTAATGATTTTTCTGCTCTTAAAACTGGCTCTTTATTTAGAATAGTGTTCACAAGTTCAATTAATTTATATTTTTAGTGACTAATTACACTACTTATGTGAAAATTGCATAGGTGTTATTTATTAAATAAGCAATATTTTTTAGTATTTTTTTGTTATTTAAACCCAATAAAATTACATAGGAGACAAAATGAGCGTGGCAAAAGTTTTAAAATTCATCAAAGAAAAAGAGGCTGAATTTGTAGACCTAAGATTTACTGATCCTAGAGGAAAACTACAACATTTAACAATGGATGCTTCAATAGTTGATGAAGATATGTTGAATGAAGGCGTTTTTTTTGATGGTTCATCAATTGCAGGATGGAAAGCAATTAACGAGTCTGACATGATTTTAAAACCTGATACAGCAAGAATGTTTATGGACCCTTTCACATCTCATAATACTGTAGTTTTATTCTGTGATATTCTTGATGCTGTAAAAAGATCTCCTTATGAAAGAGATCCAAGAGGTGTTGCGAAAAAAGCTGAAGAATATTTAAAAGCTTCAGGTGTTGGTGATAAAGCTTTTTTTGGACCTGAGCCTGAATTTTTTGTTTTTGATGATGTGAGAATTAAGAATGATATGAATGAATGTGGATTTAAAATAGATAGTAAAGAAGGTCCATACAATTCTGGAAAGGAATATGAAAATGGTAACATGGGTCATAGACCTCCAGTTAAAGGAGGTTATTTTCCAGTCCCACCAGTTGACAGTGAACAAGATATGCGTGGGGAATATCTCAAAAATTTAAAAGAAGTTGGTGTTAAAGTTGAAAAACATCATCACGAGGTTGCTCCTAGTCAGCATGAACTTGGAATGTATTTTGGAACCTTAGTTGATCAGGCTGATAACGTCCAATTATACAAATATGTTGTACAAATGGTTACTCATTCTTTTGGGAAAACTGCAACATTTATGCCAAAACCAGTAGCTGGAGATAATGGTTCTGGTATGCACATACACCAATCAATTTGGAAAGGTGATACTCCTGTATTTTCAGGTGACGCTTATGCTGGATTGAGCGAAACGGCATTGCATTATATAGGTGGAATTTTAAAACACGCTAAAGCAATTAATGCTTTTGCTAACTCTACAACAAATAGTTATAAAAGATTAGTGCCAGGTTTTGAAGCGCCGGTTCTTCTTGCTTATTCAGCAAGAAATAGGTCAGCCTCATGCAGAATACCAATTACATTAAGTAAAAAAGGTGCAAGATGTGAAATAAGATTCCCTGACGCTTCAGGAAATCCTTATTTAACATTTGCAGCAATGTTGATGGCAGGGCTTGACGGAATTAAAAATAAAATACATCCGGGTGAATCATTTGATAAAGATTTATACGAATTACCACCTGAAGAAGTTAAGGCTATTCCAACGGTTTGTGGCTCTTTAAGAGAAGCAATGGAAAGTTTAGATAAAGATAGAGAATTTTTAACTCAAGGCGGAGTATTTACTGATGATCAAATAGATGCTTACATAGCTCTGAAATTTGAAGAAATTCATAAATTTGAACACGCACCTCATCCTGTAGAGTTTGAAATGTATTACAGTAGCTAATAATTGTTACTGTCTTGTTGTTGCTATTGTATCTTTGTTAATTCCTTTTTTGACTACGTAATCTTGTGTTCCGTTAGCACCAGTTTCAACTTCCTTACGTAGATCTTTAAAAAAAGTTTTTTCTTTTAAAGAGTTCTTTAAGTTTTTAACAAGATTTTTAAACTCAAATTTATTCATATAGAATCATTACACTAGTTATGCATATATTGCAATACAGATATGCAAGTAATGGGATAATACAACCTACGATACTTTAAACGACTCCCCACATCCACAACGTTCAGTTTCATTAGGATTATTGAACACAAATGAGGATGATAATTCCTCTTTTTTATAATCCATTTCAGTTCCAATCAGATACATAATAGCAGCTGAGTCAACGAATACTTTCACACCCTTATCTTCAATAACTTCATCATTAGGATTTAATTCTTTTGTATATTCCATAACATAAGACATTCCAGCGCAACCACCAGATTTTACTGATACTCTTACTCCAATATAATCTTTTTCAGCGTTAGCCATTATATCTTTTATTCTTGAGGCTGCGTTATCACTTAATTTAATTATATTGTTCATTACAAATTCAATTCCAATTTTGCTGCTTCCGACATCATATCTTTGTTCCATGGTGGGTCCCAAACTAGCTCAAGGTCAACATCCTCAATACCTTCGACTTGCATTGCACCCTCTTTTACCTCTTTTGGTAAACTTTCTGCAACTGGACAGTTAGGGGTTGTTAAAGTCATTTTGATAATAACGATCTTTTCATCCTTCACTTCAATATCATAAATTAAACCCAAATCGTATATATTTACAGGTAACTCTGGATCGTAAATTTTTCTTATTTCTTCTATAATCTTTTCTTTTTTAGACATATTTTAATTCTCTGTTTTTACTTCTTCTTTTTTTTCATCAAAAGCAGAAACCATTGTGTGCCAAGATAAAGTTGCACATTTAACTCTCATTGGATATTGCTTAACACCAGATAAACACATTAGTTTAGTTTTTTCATCTTCGCTCAAGTATTCAGATTTTAATTCAGGATTTTCTTTAATCATACCTAAAAAATCCTCAACTATTTCTTTAGCCTCATGTTCATTTTTTCCTTTAATCAAATCTGTCATTATTGAAGCTGAAGCCATTGAGATAGCACAACCACTACCTTCGAACGATGCATCCTCTACAATTTTTTGTCCATTTAGTTTCAAATAAACATGAACGTTATCGCCACAAAGAGGGTTGTTACCTTTAGCATCTTTATTGAAACCTTCTGTCTTTCTCAGATTTCTAGGGTTCTTACCGTGTTCTAATATAATTTCTTGATATAGTTCTTTTAAATTCATTATAAGTTAAATATTTTTTTACATTTTTTTATTGAATCATTTAACTGATCTAAATCTTCTTTTGTATTATAAATACCGACTGAGGCTCTTGCACTTGCAGGAATATTTAATTTATCATGAAGAATTTGACAACAATGATGTCCAGCTCTTATTGCAACTCCATCTTCATCTAAGATTGTTGCTATATCATGCGGGTGAACCCCTTCTATAGTGAAAGATAACACTCCTCCTTTATTTTTAGGATTTCCAATAAGTTTAACTGAATTATTTTTTTGTAATAGTTCTTGCCCATATTTAACCAAATTAGCTTCATGTTTCATAACATTTTCAATACCAATATTTTCTAAAAATTTTATTGATTGGTCAAAAGCAATTACTTGTGCTGTAGCCATAGTCCCTGCCTCATACTTATTGGGCAATTCACTATAAGAAATCTTATCTTTTTTAACTTCATTTATCATTCCTCCACCACCTTGGTATGGAGGTAATTCTTCTAACCATTTTTTCTTACCATACAAAACTCCCAAACCTGTAGGTCCATACATTTTATGACATGAAATTGCATAGAAATCACAATCTAAATCTTGCATATCAAGTTTTAAATGGGGTGCTCCCTGACATCCATCAACTACTACAATTATTCCTTTTGAATGTGCAAGCTGAGTTATTTCTTTAACTGGCAAAATTGCTCCAGTCACATTAGATAAATGAGTAATTGAAATTAATTTTGTTTTTGAGGTTATTTTCTTCTCTATTTCGTCAAGAGTAATTTCACCCTGTTCATTTATTTCAGCAAAATTTATTTTTATATTTTTTGATTTTCTTAAAAAATGCCAAGGCACATAATTTGAATGATGCTCAAGTTCTGTAATCAATACTTCATCACCTTTTTGCAAGTAGCTTTGACCTAATGTGTTAGCAACTAAATTTAATGCTTCGGTAGCACCCTTTGTAAAAACAATTTCATTTTTATCTTTAGCGTTAATATATTTTTGAACAGATGTTCTGGTATTTTCATATAAATTAGTAGCAGCAACTGCAAGATAATGCACACTTCTACCAACATTTGAAAATTGCTTTGTATAAAATTCATTAATTCTATCTACAACTATTTTAGGTTTTTGAGATGAATTAGCACTATCTAAATAAACTAAATCATTATTTTGAATTTTTTCATCAAAAATTGGAAATTCTTTTTTTATCTGATCGATGTTCATTCCTTTATGCCAATCATATTTTTTATTAAATTTTTTATTTCCGAGTCAGTAATTTTCTCCACAACATCAAGTAGGAAACCGTTAATTAACAGCTCTCTTGATTGATGGTTACTTAACCCTCTAGACATTAAATAAAATATAGAGTCTTCATTTAAACTACCTGAGGCTGAACCATGCGAACACTTAACGTCATCAGCATAAATTTCTAGTTCTGGCTTCGCATTAAACTCTGATTCTTTATTTAATAAAATTGCTTTGCTCAATTGATATCCATCAGTTTTCTGAGCTTCTGAGTCAACAAATATTTTTCCTTGATACACTGATTTAGAACTCTCCTCTAAAACACTTTTAATTAATTGATAACTTTTTGTATTTGCAGTTAAATGATTTATTATTGTTCTAATTTCATGATGCTTATCATTATTTAATGAAAAAATACCATTTACAAAAGCTGAAGAGTGTTCTCCTTTTAAATTGCAATTAATTTCATTTTTAAAGAAATTTGATCCAGAGGATAAAATAAATGTTTCAGAAATACTATTCTTATCTTGGTCAATATTGTTAAAAGAATATTTGATATTCTTATTTTCAAACTTATCTACTTTATAATTTTTTAAAATTGCATTTTCTTTTAATTTAAAGTTATAAAAAATATTTAAAAAATTTTTTTCAGAAGTATCGGTAAATAAATCAATTAATCTTAATGAACTGTCTTTATCTAGTTCAAAATTAAGTCGTAAATTAATATTTTTAGACCAAATCTTAGAATTAGTTGTATTGTAAATTATAAGTGGTTTTGCTAATTGATAACCTTTTTTAACTAGTATTTTAAAGCATTTATTTGTAAACGCATTATTCAAATCAGATAAAGAGTTGCTATTTTCAAATTCATTAATGGTCTCAGACTGATCGATTATTTCTATTTGGTCTTTTTTTTCATAATCAAAATCAATTTTTTCAATTCTACCATTTATAAAAACTATTTTATTATGTTCCAACCCGTCTACAAATACAGAAGTGTCAACTTTATTAGTAGATGTAAGATCATTATAAAAACTAAGTTCTCCAATATTATTTTTTATTATTTGCCTAAGATCTGAAAATTTCCAATCTTCTTCTTTTCTATTTGGAAAACCCTTTTCTAAAAAATTATCTAGACAAAATTTTTTTATTTCAATATCCTTTTGGGATAAAGTTAAATTTTTTATACTATTATCAAAATCTTTTTGTAGTTGTTCTTTCATTTAATTAAAATTTTCATATCCTTTTTTTTCTAATTCTAAAGCTAAATCTGGCCCCCCAGATTTTACAATTTTTCCATTCATCAATACGTGAACAAAATCAGGTTTTATATAATCAAGTAATCTTTGATAGTGTGTAATGATTAAAAATGAATTTTTTTTATCTCTCAATGTATTAACCCCATCTGCAACAATCTTTAAAGCGTCAATATCTAAACCAGAATCTGTCTCATCTAAAATTGATAATTTTGGTGATAATAATGACATTTGTAAAATTTCATTTTTCTTTTTTTCACCACCAGAAAAACCTACATTTAATTGTCTATTTAATTTTTCCTCATCAAATTTTAGCTCTTTAGATTTCTCTTTTACCAATTTAAGAAATTCGATTGCATCTAACTCTTTTTCTCCCCTGGCCTTTCTAACTGCATTTAAGGAAGTTTTTAAAAATATATTGGTGTTTACCCCTGGAATTTCCAAAGGATATTGGAAAGCTAAAAATATACCTTTGTGTGCTCTTTCTTCTGTCTCAAGTTCAAATAAATCTTTTTCCTCAAAAAGAACTTCTCCTGAAACTTCGTATCCTTTTTTTCCAGATAAAATATTTGATAATGTACTTTTTCCCGATCCATTCGGACCCATAATTGCGTGAACTTCACCAGGATTTATATGTAGAGAAAATCCTCTCAAAATAGACTTGTTATCGATTGCTGCATTTAAATTATTAATCTTAAGCATTAACCAACACTCCCTTCAAGGCTGATGCCTACAAGTTTTTGGGCTTCTACAGCAAATTCCATAGGCAATTGTTGCAATACTTCCTTGCAAAAACCGTTGACAATCAATCCAACAGCTTCCTCTGGATTTAATCCTCTTTGTTGACAATAATGTAACTGCTCTTCACTAATCTTGGATGTAGTTGCTTCATGAGCAATATTAGATTCAGAATTTTTATTTTTTATATAAGGAACAGTGTGAGCTCCACATTTATTACCCATTAATAAAGAATCACACTGAGTATAATTAGTTGAATTTTTGGCTTTTGATGAAATATCAACTAAACCTCTATAAGTCATATCTGAATTACCAGCTGATATTCCCTTAGAAATTATTTTACTTTTAGTATTTTTACCTAGATGGATCATTTTAGTACCTGTATCAGCTTTTTGATGATTGTTAGTAATTGCTATTGAATAGAACTCACCAACAGAATTATCTCCTTTAAGAATACAACTAGGATACTTCCAAGTAATTGCAGAACCTGTTTCAACTTGTGTCCATGAAATTTTTGAATTTTTTCCTTTGCATAAACCTCTTTTCGTAACAAAGTTATATATTCCACCTTTTCCATCCTTATCTCCTGGATACCAATTTTGAACAGTTGAATATTTTATTTCAGCGTCATCAAGTGCTACTAATTCTACATTGGCAGCATGTAATTGATTCTCATCCCTCATTGGAGCTGTACATCCTTCTAAGTAACTAACATAGCTTCGTTTATCTGCAATAATTAATGTTCTTTCAAATTGACCTGTGTTTGATGCATTAATTCTAAAATAAGTTGATAGTTCCATTGGACATCTAACACCCTCTGGAATGTATACAAAAGAACCATCTGTAAAAACTGCTGAATTTAATGTTGCAAAAAAGTGGTCACTTGTTGGGATTACAGAGCCTAAATATTTTTTGACTAATTCAGGGTGATTTTGAATTGCCTCTGATATAGGACAAAATATAATTCCTTGTTTGGTTAATTCATCTCTAAAAGTAGTAGCAACAGAAACTGAGTCAAATACAGCATCAACGGCTATTCCATTTAATCTCGCTTGCTCTTG
>CACPCX010000011.1 GCA_902632545.1 uncultured Pelagibacteraceae bacterium | reverse complement strand
TCATTTTTATACCAATGGAAGACTTTGTACATTTCATCTGGCATTGCAGATTTAATTACTTCATCTTCAGCAAGTCTATCTAAAGCTTCACCCAGACTTAAAGGAAGTTTTTTAACATCTTTTCCAGCTTTTTGAGCCTCATAAATATTTCTAGACTCTGGAGCTGCTGGTTTCATTTTTTTACTAATACCTTCATCGCATGCCTTTAATAAAGCGGCACCTAACAAGTAAGGATTATGCATAGAGTCCACTGATCTGTATTCAAATCTTCCTGGAGCAGAAACTCTTAATCCACAAGTTCTGTTTTGATATCCCCAGTCAGCATAAACAGGAGCCCAAAAACCTTGATCCCATAATCTTCTATAGGAATTTACAGTTGAAGATCCAAGAGCTGTTAATGCAGGAAGATGTTTCATAATACCTGCTATTGATTGCAATCCAATTTTTCCAGGCAATTGTGGGTCTTTAGTGTCTGGCATAAACGTATTTTTTCCACCCGAAACATAACTAAACACTTCATCAACACCTGGCAAAGATTTATGACCTAACTTGTTTACAGAAACTTTTCCACCTTTCCATAAAGACATATTAGTATGACAACCACTTGCAGAGACACCCATGAATGGTTTTGTCATAAAGCAAGCTATTAGACCATGTTCTCTAGCAACTTGTGCACAAATTTGTCTGTAAGTTGATAATCTATCTGCATTTCTTAAGACATTGTCGAAAGTCCAGTTAAGCTCTAGTTGTCCCGGAGCATCTTCATGATCACCTTGTATCATATCTAAGCCCATAGCATTAGAGTATTCAATCACTTTCATAAAAACAGGTCTTAATGATTCAAATTGGTCAATATGATAACAGAATGGTTTGGAAAAACCTTTACCAGTCGGTGTTCCATCATCATTTTTAGTTAACCACATCATTTCAGGTTCAGTTCCAACTCTTAACTCTAGTCCATGTTTTTTTTGAAATTCATCCATGAAAATTCTTAAGTTTCCTCTGCAATCAGATGTAAGGTGACCTCCTGGATTTTCTCTTTCTTCTCGGTTTCTAAAACATGTACAAAATACTCTTCCAACTCTTTTATCCCATGGTAACTGTACAAAAGTTTCTGGATCTGGAATTCCAACCAACTCCATTGCTTCTGGTCCATAACCAATATAATTATTATGACGATCTAAAAATAAATTTGCAGTCGATCCATAAACTAATTGAAAACCTTTTTCTGCAGTTCTTTCCCAATGATCTGCTGGAATTCCTTTACCAACAACTCTTCCTGTAACAGATATAAATTGAAAATAAATGTAAGTTATTCCTAATTCTTTGATTTTTTCTCTAACTTTTTTAACCAGCTTTGCTCTACCTGGTTGATTTACATGTTTTTCTAAATCAGTCATTTTCCCCCTTTTGAATTTCTAGACCAAAAAGGTAACTGAAAAAAAAACGTTTGTCTACTTAGATAAATTAACTCCAAGGAAACGGACTGTTCGAAGTGGGGTGAAGTTCCCCCTTAGCGTAACGATCGTATCTAAACGGTTTTAATAACTCACTTTCTTGACCTAAAATTTCTTGCGCAACCAAATGCCCAACACCAATCATTTTATAACCATGGTTAGCGTCCGCAATCATGTAAACATTTTCAAAAAATCTATCAAATATTGGGAAAGAGTCTGGGGTCAAACAACCAAGACCACCAGATGGACCTTTTCTGTACAAATCAGATTTTCCTTCAAATCTTTTTTGAATATGTGCAAGTGCCGATGTCCACATGTCTGCAAATTTGTCAGTTGTTTGATATTCAGGAGATTCTATTCCATATGGATCAACATTTACTTTATCAAAATGTTTTTGAACAATATATGGAGAAGTTCCTCCTTGAACTCCTAAGCCTTCTATATCAGGTTTATAATAAATACCCCAAAGCTCATCTGTTATTAATTTTTTATCTTTATCTGAATATAAAGGTGCATCTGTATCTACGTGTATTACTGGAGGCTGTTTACCATCATTAGTTTTTAAATAATCTGCATCAACACCCAGAACACCCTCTTGTAAAAACCAATATTTCCACATTTCAACTTCATGCATTTTTCCATCTTTGCCTTTGATCTCTGTAGATTTTGGTAGCTCAAGCATATTCCAAAAATCTCTTACCCATGGACCAGCTCCAACAACTACCTGATCACATTCTATAGTCCCTAAATTTGTTACTACTCCAGTTACTGCATTACTATTACTACCTCTTTTGAAACCTGTTACTGTTACACCTTTATGAACATTTACACCATTTGAATTTGCTTTATTCTCTAAAGCTTTAATTGAATCTTTATTAAAAGCATAGCCACCTTTTTTCTCATGCAGTACAGATGTAATACCTTTAGCTTGCCAGTCATCAAAAATACCTTTCATGTAATTTGAACAATCTTTTTCGCCTTCTATAAAAACTGATTCATATCCAATTGCTTTTTGCTGGTTATAAATACTAGCAACATCTTCATGCATTACTTCAGGTGATATTTGCATGTATCCTACAGGATTATACTTAAATGCTTTAGGATCACTTTCCCAAACTGAAACTGAATGAGCCATAAGCTCCCTCATAGCTGGTTGAAAATAATTATTTCTAACAACCCCACAAGCAATTCCACTTGCCCCTGCAGCTGTATCTTTTTTTTCTAAAACGATAACATCACCAGGATTTTTATATGTTTCAGAAAGTTTCCATGCAGTACTTAAACCATGTATTCCACCACCAATGATAACTACTTTGGCTTTAGAAGGTAATGTCGTCATTACAAAACATTATTTTTTGGTATTAGTAATTAATATAATTTTTTATAGAACTAAAAATTATATATATAATTTAGATATTTAGTTTTAAATTAAATTTATCGCTAATAACTTATGTTTTTTAATGTATTCAAGTACTCGTTAAATTCTTCAATAAAAGACTCGCTTGGAATTATATTTTTTATCCTCTGATCTGTTGATGTTTTTTCTAGACGAAAGAATCCTTTCTCACAAGCTTCTGTGATTATTAAAGCAGATTTTGGTCTAGAAGTTTTAAATAATTTTGTTTTAAGTTCCTCAACAGATAATTTTTTATTTTCTTTATGAGCAGACATAACAAGTAACATCATATGATAATGAGAAGGGGACTTTCGAAAAAAATAATTACTTGCTGTATGGGATTGTCTCATTTGGTCTTCCCAAAAATCTAAAAGTGTTTTCCTCTCCTTTGGCATTTTTTTCAAGCTCTTACTCTGGATTTAGTTGGATCATAAAAAGGAAAACCAACCACTTTTGCACTTATTCTTTTTTGATGTCCATCAATTTTACCAATCTCAACTTCAGTGCCAATTTCTGAGTACTGAGAGTCTATTCTACAAAGAGCAACATTTTTATTTAATGTAGAAGATAGACATCCACTTGTAACCACACCAATTTGAGATCTTCCAATATGAACACAGTCGCCATGCCCAGCTATTTCTTTGCCAACAAGCTCTAAACCCACTAATTTCTTTTGAGGGTTGGCTTTTCTTTTAATTAATTCTTCTTTACCAATAAAATCCTCTTCTTTTGTTTTTAATGGAACTGCAAAACCTATACCTGCTTCAAAGGGATCTTGTTCCCCATCAAATTCAGCACCAAAGAGTATTAAACCCGCCTCTATTCTAAGTTTATCTAACGCAGCAAACCCAGCTGGTATTAAACCATCATCTTTACCTGCTTCCATTAGTTTATCCCAAACTTCTGGTGCATGTTTTGGATGACACCAAATTTCATAACCTAACTCGCCGGTATAACCTGTTCTTGAAACAATTAACGGTATACCTTGAAGCTCTTCAATTCTGCAAATTGTGAACCTAAACCAACCTAGTTCATCTATTGAAGGCTGTGTTGGCGGTGTAAAAATAATTTTTTTTAATATTTCTCTACTTTTAGGACCTTGTAAAGAGACATTACTTATTTGATCTGTTGAGTTTTTAATAAAAGCATTAAATTTTTTTTTCTTTGCAATTTCCTTTAACCATTCCCCTCCGTATTCGTCTCCACAGATCCATCTAAAACCTGTTTCACTTAATCTTAAAAGAGTTCCATCATCAAACATCATTCCATTTTCGTAGCACATTGCTGAGTACACTACTTGTCCAACAGAAAGTTTTTTAATATTTCTTGTAAGAGTATAATTTAAAAGTTCCTCTGCATCTGGGCCAATAATTTCAAATTTTCTTAATGATGATAAATCAATAAGTACAGCATCATTCCTACAAGCATTATATTCGTTTACTAAACCGTGTTTAGTATAATCATTTGGAAGCCAAAAACCTCTAGCATCAACAAAATTTCTAGTTAATTTAGAAGTTCTTTCATAAAAACCAGAGTTTCTTGTAAGTTTTTTTTCTGAGTCTGCTTTCATTCTAAATGCAAATGATTTACTAAATTCTTTATTTTTGTCATACGTTCTAACAAAAATATCAGTTGGATTCCACGAATTACAGGGATCAATATCGCTTGGGCACGCAGTTGTACCAATAGTTAAATCTTTTAAAGCTCTAAACATTACATAATCCCCCGGTCGTGAATAAGACTCATCTGAAATGACAGAATTTAAACCTGCAGCAGAGGTATTAAAAAATAAATTGATTGCATGCCATCCTTTCTGTTTTTGCACTCCAAATTTCGACATACTTTCAGTTAAGTTGTCTGAGCAATTTGGATGTCCAAAATAACCTGCATCTTCATAATATTTTGAGGTACATGCTAGGTTGAAAGTGTCATGTTTTCCAACTGTATCCCTTACAACCTCTACTAGTGGCTCATGATCAGTATCATAAAATTTTGAAAATAAGCCTGGCCCAGGAAAAGTATTCCCCATAAAAGTTCTGGTAGTTTGCCAGTCTAATCCTTTTTCAATTCCTTTTTCTAATTTTCTTGTGTCAAATGCCACAAAATCAGAGCATTGTCTTCCTGTAGGACTTATGATTTGAATGTAGTCACCTTCTTTAACTTCATAAGAGGTACAAGATTGCCTTAAAATATTTTCTTCGTGCGCAGGTTCAAAAACAGGATCTGGAATTACATTTAACTCTTTATCATTTGTAACTTTTGATCTTTTAATAAATATTGTTAATTCACCTGGCGGATTTTGATTAGTAACATCCATATCGTCTCCAGGTGAGGCAAATATTGCATAGCATTTATCTTTTGATTTTAATTTAATAACCTCACCTGCATTTGTATCTGGATCAAAAATTATTGCAGCATGTGAGTCTGCAATATTTAAGTTTCTTTTTTTTAATTGATAGTTTGTTGCAAGTATAGTCTCGTCTTTTCCAAGTAAAATATTTTTGATGTAATTTTTTTTACTATTTTCTTTAAGATTTAAAATTCCAAGTTCTGACTTTCCATTTTTATTAAAACAAATAATCTCACAAATTTGATTACCCTCATTGTTAACAATTTCTATTTCATCATCTGGAAAAACTTGAAAACCAGTTAATCCACCACCATTAACAACATGTCTTTCAACTCCAGGTGGTAAAATATTTAAACCAGGATATTTGATGTCTTTACTTGTACCCAACATTTTTTAAATTTTTTGTAACTTTAATATAATCAAAACGAGTTGACTATAACTTTAAATAAGCACATAATTAATCGTTAATATATTAATAATATAGAGGGGTATATATGAAAAAAATAATATCATTACTATCTGCTCTAGTTATTTCTGTTGTAAGTTTTGCAGGAATTTCTAACGCTGATAGCAAAAAGCCCATCGTGATACCAACTCACAACTGGTCAAGCCAAATTGTAATGGCCTATGTAATTGGTGGTATTTTCGAAAGTATGGGAAATAACGTAAAATACGTTAATGCAGACTCACAAGCAGTATACGAGTCAATTAGAATTGGAGATGTAACTATATCTCACGAGGTATGGGAATCTGCTTTTGGAAAATCGTTTACTACAGCACTTGATAAAGGTGGTTTGTTAGATTACGGAGATCATGAGGCAAGAACTCTAGAGGATATGGGATATCCAAACTGGGTTACTGAAAAAGGATTGTGCCCAGGTCTTCCAGACTGGACAGCTCTAAAAAATCCAGATTGTGCAAAAAACTTTACAACACCTGACTCTCCAGATGGAAAAGGAAGAATGTTGGAAGGTCCACAAACTTGGCATGGCGACTTAATTCCACAAAGGGTTGACGCTCTAGGTTTAGGCGATCTATGGTGGGTTAAATTTGCTGGAAGTGCAGATGCACTTTGGGCAGAGTTATCAGCAGCTGAAAAAGAGGGACGAGGAACAATTATATTCAACTGGACACCTAATTTTACAGATGGTGCTGGTTTTACATTTATTGACTTTCCTCCATATACAGCTGGTTGCAGACCAGAAGATGGTGGTGATGGTAAATGCGGTTCTCCTGATGGATACTTGAAAAAAGCAGTCCATGAAGATTTCCCAAAAACTCATCCTGATGCAGCAGCTATGTTTAAAAAGTTATCATTCTCTACAAGTCAAATTGGTGCAATGGCTGCTTTAGTAGATGTTGACAAAATGACTCATGAAGATGCAGCTAAAAAATGGTTAGCTGATAACAAGTCAGTTTGGCAAGCTTTTACTAAATAAGGATAAAAGTTAAAATTTTAAATCTCCCCCAACAATGTTGGGGGGGATTTTTTTTTAAATAATTTCGTGTAAAATATGTTTATGAAAAGATCTATACTTGTTTTTCTTTTAAGCTTTCTAGTTTGCTCATCAGTCTTTGCACGAAGTACAGGCTGTAAAGAAGGTAATTGTGATAATGGATATGGCAAATGGGTTTATACCGATAAAACAACCTATGAAGGAGAATGGGTTTCAACAAAAAAACAAGGACAAGGTATAGAGACTTGGCCAAATGGATATATTTATAAAGGAGAATTCAAAAATAGTGTCTGGAGCGGAATAGGTATATTAACATTTCCTGATGGTTCTACTTACGAAGGAGAGTGGGCGAATGGTTTTATGAATGGTCAAGGAACATTTACTTGGTCTGATGGAAAACAAAAAACAGGTATTTGGAAGAATGGCAAGTTACAAGAATAATGTCTAAAGAAAATTATATTAATAAAATAAAAGATTTACCTGAGTCTCTTAGACAATTTATTGGTCTTATATTTATTACTCTAATAGTAATTGTATCTTTTAGTATTTTAAATGGAATTTTTGGACAAGGTGATGATTTAGTAAAAAGAATGAAGTTAGAGGAAGAGAGAATTGCTGAAGAAAAAAAACTAAGTGAGTTAATATCTAAATTACCCTCTGGAATATTAGTTTCATTTGATGGAACCGATCACTACAAATTAACAGACGAAGTATATGAGCAAGTATGTAAAGCTACAAAGCTAATTCCTCAAAGAGCAATAATGGGTGCTAATTTTTTAAATTTTAGAGCACATGAGCTTTATACAATTAATGGAAATAAAATTGATGAGACTTTTGTCAAATGGGATGAAGAAAAAAGCAAATGTTTTGCAGGTTTTACAGTTAGTGGAAATAATGTAGGTGTTGATGAAAGTATTACTATAAGTGGAGAAGCTTTAAGTTTTTTAAGTACTGGAATTGATACTAGAGTTTATTTTATTAAAAATTTTTAATGAGGAAAGGCAACAATTATTAACATTTTAATTTTATAGAATTTAATATAACTTTAAAATAATTTATGTCTGAGACTGTAATCAAATGCGAGTCGGTTTATAAAATTTTTGGACAAAATGCCAAAAAGATGCTTGAAGAATCTAATGGCAATGTAGATGCAAAAACCTTTCAGGAAAAAGGATGTATAGTTGGAGTTAATAATGCTTCTTTTGAAGTTGCAAAAGGAGAAATGTTAGTAGTAATGGGTTTATCTGGTTCAGGTAAATCAACACTTCTTAGATGTATTTCAAGATTAACGGATGCTACTGGTGGAAAAATTTTTATTGAAGGTCAAGATTTATTAGAACTAAATAATAAAGAGCTTATTGAGCTTAGAAGAAATAAAATGGGAATGGTATTTCAAAGCTTTGCTTTATTACCTCATAAAACAGTTGTTGAAAACATTGCTTTTCCACTTCAGATAAAAGGCACCAATACCGAGGAGAGTATTGGTAGAGCAATGGAAATGGTAAAATTAGTTGGACTCGATGGAAGAGAGAATTATTTTCCAAGAGAACTTTCAGGCGGACAACAACAAAGGGTAGGGATCGCAAGATCGTTAGCTGTAGAACCTGATATATGGTTTTTAGACGAACCTTTTTCTGCTTTAGACCCATTAATAAGAAAAGAAATGCAGGATGAATTTTTAAGACTTCAGGAAAAATTACAAAAAACAATTATGTTCATTACCCATGATTTTGATGAAGCATTAAAGCTAGCTGATCGAATAGCAATCATGAAAGATGGTATAATTGAACAATTAGATACACCCGCCAATATCGTACTAAATCCAGCAACTGAATATGTAAGAAAGTTTACTGAAGAAGTACCAAGAGAGAAAGTTTTAATTATTGAGGATGTAATGGATGCTTCAAGTAAAGATAATTTAGGAGATTTAAAAGTATCAAAAGATGAAATTATAGAAAATGTTGCAGAAAAAATACTTACTCAAGAAAAATTGGTAGGAGTAGTTGACTCAAATAATAATATTGTAGGATCAATTAAACCTTCAAAAATAATAGATACAGTTTTTGGAGGAAGAAAAAATGGTAGTTAAAATATGGAGTATTTAAAAAAATATCCTAAATTATTTCAATGGTTATTTTTGTTAATTGTATTTTTTGCTTTATGTTTTGCAATTGATGTTCCTGAAACTTATAAGTTTATAAGAGGCCAGGCTGAATTTGTTAAAGATCCAAACCAAAGTGTTTACTTTTTTCTAGGTAAAGAGGTTAGGTATTATGCCTTTGATGTATTTTGGAGATTGCCTCCACTTCTAGGATGGCTGCCTATTTGGATAAACGACTCTTTATTTTTCTTAATGAATGAGTGGATGCCAATGGAGTTTTGGAACGAAGATACTCAAGAATTTAAAACTCGACCACTGCTTTTACAAATAAGTAGAAATTTAACTGCATTTATGACCTTTTTAATCGAATTAATTAGAGAGATTTTGCTTGGAGGTTTAGAAACTATTGTTGCATTTACTAGCTGGGATTTTATTGATGCTTATCCTTGGTTAGAATTACCAGGTTTGCCTTGGACAATTGTTGCTGCTGGAGCAGCGATACTTTCTTATAAATTAAGTGGAAAAGGATTGGCTTTGTTTGCAGGTTTAACAATGATCTATATTTCTATATTTGGTCAATGGAAACCCTCAATGCAAACACTTTCTTTTATACTTGTTGCAGCTCCACTTTCATTTATTTTTGGTCTAGGCCTAGGTATAGCAGCTTATAAAAGTAAACGTGTTGAAAAAGCTTTGTACCCAATTCTTCTAGTAATGCAGACTATGCCACAATACGCAGTATTAGTTCCTGCCCTTGTTTTATTTGGAGTTGGGGATCATGCTGCTGTAATCATTACAATGGTTGTTGCAGTTCCGCCAATGATATTGCTTACAATTTTAGGCTTAAGGGCCATACCACCGGAAGTAATTGAAGCAGGAAGAATGAGTGGGTGTACTAATTGGCAACTAATGCTTAAGGTATTAATTCCTACAGCAAGACGAGATATTTTAATTGGAGTTAACCAAGTTATTATGGTTTGTTTTTCAATGGCAGTGATATCTGCTTTCATTGGTGCCAAAGGTTTAGGATTTAATTTATTATTAGCTTTGAACCAACTTAATATTGGATTAGCTTTAGAAGCAGGATTATGTATTAGTTTAATTGCAATTCTTCTTGATAAAATGTCTTTAGCTTGGGCAAATAAACAAACAGATTATTTTGGTAACTTGACATTTTTCCAAAGAAATAAAAATGTAATATTTTTTGCAGCTTCATTCGTAATTGGAATAATTCTTGCATACGTTGGGACTTTTATTTTCAAAGGTAATTTTAATTACTTGTTTGAAATTCCCCATAATAAAGGAATATCAACAGCAGATTTTTGGAATAAAGGAGTTGATTGGATTTTTGATACTTTCTTTGTGTATATTAAAGCATTCAATACATGGTTAATTCAAGATGTGCTTCAGCCGATGAGAGCTTTATATTTAAGAATGCCTGCAGTTGCTACATTGGTACTAGCAGTTGGCGCAGGATATTTAATTGGGGGAATTCGATCAGCATTAGTTGTTGCTGCTTTGACTTTATTTATAGCATTAAGCCCATGGTGGGATAGAGCTTTAGTTACATTATATATGGCAACTTTTGGAGTAATTATTTCTTGTTTAATAGGATTTACAGTTGGAACATTATGTTTTCAAAATAAAAAATCAGCAGCGTTTATGCTAGGTGTTTGTGATATATTTCAAACGTTCCCATCATTTGTATATTTAATTCCTGTGATGATGCTTTTTGGAATTACAGATACTTCTGTATTAATTGCTGTAATTGTTTATGCAACAATTCCCGCAACAAGGTACACAATTGAAGGTTTAAGAAGTGTTCCTGTCGGCTTACATGAAGCTGCAACAATGTCTGGTGTTAACAAATTTCAAAGATTAACAAAAATTGAATTTCCATTAGCATTTCCACATATGATGCTTGGTTTGAATCAAACAATAGTTTTTGCCTTATTTATGGTAATAATTGGAGCATTTATTGGAACAGAAGATCTAGGACAATATATTTTAAAAGCACTTTCAGATAAAAATGGAGCTGGCATTGGATTAACGCTAGGTATTTGTGTAGCGTTCATTGGTCTAATTTTTGACAATCTAATTAGAACTTGGGTTGGAAAAAGAAAAAAACATTTGGGTATAAATTAATCATTAAAAATGAAAAAATTTATAATTTCAATTGACCAAGGCACCACTTCTAGTAGAGCAATATTATTTGATTTAAAAGGGAAACCTATTTTTACTTCACAGTTAGAATTTACGCAATATTTTCCTAGAGATGGTTGGGTGGAGCATGATCCAGAAGAAATATGGAAATCTACTTTAAAAGTTTTAAAAGAAGTAATAAAAAAAAGCAAAAAGCTTAAAGGGAAAGTATTAACTATTGGAATTACAAATCAACGAGAAACAACTATTTTGTGGGACAAAAAAACTGGAAAGTCAGTTTATAATGCAATTGTATGGCAAGATAGAAGATCTTCCGAATATTGTAAAAAATTAATTAAACAAAAGAAAGAGACAATTATTTATAATAAGACAGGTTTATTAATTGATGCTTATTTCTCAGCAACCAAAATAAAGTGGATTATTGATAATATTCCTAAAGCAAAAGATTTAATTAAAAAGAAAAGATTGTTGTTTGGAACAGTTGATAGTTTTTTATTGTGGAAATTAACTAAAGGTGTTGATCATGCAACAGATGCAACTAATGCCAGTAGAACAATGTTGTTTAATATCTCAACAAACAAATGGGATGACCAAATACTCAAAATTTTAAAAATTCCTAAAGAAATACTTCCAGCAGTCAAAGATTGTGCTGCTGACTTTGGTTATACTGATCCTTCTATTACAGGTACTTCTTATCCAATCACAGGAATGGTGGGAGATCAACAATCTGCTACGATTGGACAGTGTTGTTTTGAACCAGGATCATTAAAAAGTACATACGGAACCGGTGCATTTGTACTTTTGAATACAGGAACCAAAAAAGTTTATTCAAAAAATAGATTATTGACCACTATTGGGTATAGGATTAACGGCAAAACGACTTATGCTTTGGAGGGTACAATTTTCATTGCAGGAGCAGGAGTTCAATGGTTGAGGGATAAAATAAAATTTATTTCAAAGGCGTCCGATACTGAAAAAATTGCAAAATCTTTAAGTTCTAACAATGGAATATATTTAGTGCCAGCCTTCACTGGGCTTGGAGCCCCTTATTGGGATGCAAGTGCGCGTGGTTTATTATCCGGCTTAACAAGAGATACAGGTCCAAAAGAAATTATTAGAGCAACGATCGAGTCTGTTGCCTACCAAACATATGATTTATTTGAAGCGATGAAAAATGATGGTTTGAAACCAAAGTTAATTAAAGTTGATGGTGGAATGGTTTTAAACAACTGGTTCTCTCAGTTTTTATCAAATATTATAAATGCAAAAGTTTTAAGACCCAAAGTAAATGAAACTACCGCACTTGGTGCTGCATTTATGGCAGGTCTTCAAATAGGAGTTTATAAATCTTTAAAAGATATAGCAAAAAATTGGAAGACAGATAAAAGTTTTATTCCCAAAATAAAAAATACAGAAAGAAAAATTCTTATTGATGGTTGGAATAAAGCAATTAAAAAAACTTTGTCTTAATATTCAATTAGAAAGTGAAAACTATTGATTAAATTTAATTTTTTTTTGACATCCACTCTTTGATCGAGTTATCATACTTTACTTAAAAGTAACAATAACCAAAAATGGGGGAAGTAATGATTAAGAAATTAAATACTATTACACTTGCTGTTTGGTTTTCAATCGTAACTATTTCTAGTGCATTTGCAGACGGTCATATGGCTGCAATTAAGAAATGGTCTAACGGTGAGTTTAGTTTATCTGCTCTATCTGCCAAAGAAAGAGAGAAAGAACTAAAGTGGTTTTATGAA
The DNA here is from genome assembly GCA_902632545.1 of uncultured Pelagibacteraceae bacterium. Classification (GTDB taxonomy): domain Bacteria; phylum Pseudomonadota; class Alphaproteobacteria; order Pelagibacterales; family Pelagibacteraceae; genus Pelagibacter. Next base: position 15,407 of record CACPCX010000011.1, on the reverse strand, counting down.
GCTGCTAAGCCATTCGCAGGAATGACTTTAAAAGTAGTATCTGAAGGGATACCAACTCACGTGTATGAGTCTAAGACTCTTACAAAAGCGTTTGAAGAAATAACCGGCATTAAAGTACAACACCAAATCATAGGAGAAGGTGATGTAGTAATGGCAGTTCAAACACAAATGCAAACTAACGTAAGTATTTACGATGCATATGTTAATGACTCAGACTTAATTGGTACGCACGCGCGTATGCAACAAGCTGTTAATTTAACTGAATGGATGAAAGGCGAAGGTAAAGCTGTAACTAATCCATATTTGGATTTAGATGATTTCATAGGGCTACAATTTACTACAGGTCCAGATGGAAATCTTTACCAATTACCAGACCAACAATTTGCTAACCTTTATTGGTTTAGAAAAGACTGGTTTGATAGACCTGAAATCAAAAAACAATTTAAAGCTAAATATGGTTATGACTTAGGTGTACCATTAAACTGGTCTGCTTATGAAGACATCGCTAAATTCTTTTCTGAAGATGTTAAGACGATAGATGGTGTTAATATTTATGGTCATATGGACTACGGTAAAAGAGCTCCTGACTTAGGTTGGAGAATGACTGATGCATGGTTATCAATGGCCGGTGCAGGAAGTAAAGGTCTACCTAATGGAGTACCTGTAGATGAGTGGGGAATTAGAATGGAGCCAGGTTCTTGTAATCCAGTTGGTGCTAACGTTTCAAGAGGTGGAGCTACTAATGGTCCTGCTGCAGTATACGCAATTAGAAAATGGGATGAATGGTTAAGAGCTTATGCACCTCCGGGAGCAGCAGCAATGGACTTCTATCAGTCTTTACCATCTCTTTCTTCAGGAAATGTTGCTCAGCAAATTTTCTGGTACACAGCTTTCACAGCTTCTTTAGTAGGAAAAAATCCTAACAATAAAGTAGTTGATGCAGACGGTATGCCATTATGGAGAATGGGCCCATCACCTAAAGGACCTTATTGGGAAGAAGGTATGAAGCTTGGATATCAAGACGTTGGATCATGGACTTTGTTTAAGTCTACTGATGTTGAGAGAAGAAAAGCTGCATGGTTATATGCTCAATTTGCAGTTTCAAAAACTGTATCTCTTAAAAAGGCTGATGTTGGTTTAACTTTCGTGAGAAAAAGCACTGTTAACCACAAACACTTCACTAAGAGAGCACCTGAATTAGGTGGACTTATTGAGTTCTATAGATCAGACAACAGAAATGTATGGTCTCCAACAGGTATCAACGTTCCAGATTATCCGAAGCTAGCACAATTATGGTGGCAACATATCGGAGAAGTTAACTCTGGTACATTTACACCGCAAGAAACTATGGATCGTCTTGCAGATGAGATGGACTTAGTCATGTCTCGTATGGAAGCTGCTGACAAAGCTAGTAACGCATACGGCGGATGTGGACCAAGACTTAATAAACCAAGAGAAGCTTCTTATTGGTTAAATAAAGCTGGTTCACCAAAAGCTAAAGTGAATGAGAAACCACAAGGTAAAACTATAGCATATAAAGACGCTTGGAAGTAACCCTAGGTTAATCTAAATTTAAGAGGGGGCATTTATTGCCCCCTTTTTTTAAGACTAAATTACAAAAATAAATAAATTACAGATATGAGTTTAGAATTAAAAAACGTTGAAAAAAAAGTAGGAATAGAAACTCATATATATTCAACTAATCTAAAATTAGAAAAAAACACAATCAATGTTTTATTGGGTTCCACGCTTGCAGGCAAAACAACACTTATGCAAATTATGGCTGGTCTAGACAAACCTACCTCAGGTGAAATTTGGTTTAATGATGAAAATGTTACTGGTAAAGAAGTTCAAAAAAGAAATTGCTCTATGGTTTACCAACAATTTATCAATTATCCTAATTTTACAGTTTTTGAAAATATCGCTTCACCATTAAAAATCACTGGTGTGAAACCTCAAGAAATAAAAGAAAGAGTAGGAAAGGTTGCTGAACTATTAAAATTATCTGCAATGTTAAATAAAAAACCTGATGAATTATCTGGAGGACAACAGCAGAGAACTGCTTTAGCTAGAGCGCTAGTAAAAGATTCGGATTTAATATTATTAGATGAACCATTAGCTAATTTAGATTTTAAACTTCGTGAAGAACTTAGAGAAGAATTACCTAAACTTTTTGAAGATAGAGATTGTATTGTTGTATATGCAACAACAGAACCTTTAGATGCATTAATGATAGGTGGAAACACGGCAACATTATTAGATGGACGTATTATTCAATATGGGGAAACTTTAAAAGTTTATAACAAACCTGAAAATTTAACTTCAGCCAAAGTATTTAGCGATCCTCCAATGAACATAGCAGAAATAAGCAAAAGTGGAGACATGTTTAAATTAAAAGATTATAGTGTTCAATGGAAATCAAATATAAAGATCAAAGATGGAGACTATATAATAGGTATAAGACCACACAATATTACCACATATAAAGAAGGAAATAATTCAGTTGAAATTAATGGAAAAGTTTTGATTTCTGAATTAAGTGGGTCAGAAAGTTTAATTCATTTCACCAGTGGAAAGCTTAATTGGGTTTCATTATCAAACGGGGTTCAACAAAAAAATATTGGTGAGAACACAAAATTATTTATGAATGTGGATGAATTTTTGTATTTTGACAAAAATAATAGATTGGTAACTAATGGCTAAAATTACCTTAAAAGAATTAAGTCATAGTTATTTATCAAAACAAAGTAATGATGCAGACTGGGCATTGAGAGGCGTTAATATTGATTGGAAAGATGGGGGAGCTTACGCATTATTAGGCCCTTCTGGCTGTGGAAAGACTACATTATTAAATATTATTTCAGGTTTATTAAAACCAACCCAAGGAGAAATTTTATTTGATGATAAAGAAGTAACAGCGTTAAACCCAGTTGAGCGAGATATTGCCCAAATATTTCAGTTTCCAGTTATATATGACACAATGACTGTTTATGAAAATTTAGCTTTTCCGCTAAAAAATAGAGGTCTTTCTAAAGAAGAAATTGATTCAAAAGTAAAAGAAATTGGAGAAATGTTAGAATTGACATCAACTCTGAATAATAAAGCTGCAGGATTAACGGCGGATGGAAAACAAAAAATTTCTTTAGGAAGAGGATTAGTGAGATCAGATGTGAATGTAATTATGTTTGATGAACCTCTAACAGTTATTGATCCTCATTTAAAATGGGTTTTAAGGTCAAAGTTAAAAGAATTACATCAAAAAATTAATCGTACTATGATTTACGTTACTCATGATCAAATTGAAGCCTTAACTTTTGCTGATGAAGTAGTGGTTATGCATGAGGGACAAATTGTTCAAACAGGCACTCCTGTAGAATTATTTGAAAAACCAAAACATACTTTTGTAGGACATTTTATTGGCTCACCAGGTATGAATATTCTTCCTTGTGAAATTACAAATGGTCAAATTAACTTTGAAGGAAAGATAATACCTAGTAATAACAGTTTTAAAAAAACAAATTTTAGCAAAACACAATTAGGTATAAGACCAGAATTTATTAAATTTTCTAATGATGGAATAAAAGTGAAGATTAAAAGAGTTAGTGATACAGGTAGACATAAAGTAATTGATACTGAGTGTAGCAGTGGAAGTATTAAAATTTTAGCCAACGGTAATACTGAAATACCAAGTGATAGTGCGCATATAACTTTTGAACAAAAATATACTTATGTATATGGAGATGATTGGATAGTTGAATAATGAATAAAACTTATAATCAAAAAGCCTGGTTCTTTGTTATTCCTGTATTTGTACTTGTTGCATTTAATGCTGTAGTGCCACTAATGACTGTTGTTAATTATTCCTTCCAAGAAACTTTTGGAAGTAACGTTTTCGCATGGGAAGGAACAAGATGGTTCAAACAAATTTTACATTCCGAGAGATTTCATGCATCATTAGGAAGACAATTCATATTTACTTTTATAATTCTTCTAATTCAGTTGCCTTTAGGTATAGCTATTGCTTTAACTATGCCTAAAAAAGGTTGGGGAGTTCCTGTTTGTTTAATTTTAATGTCAATGCCGTTATTAATACCTTGGAATGTAGTAGGCGCTATGTGGAATATATTTGCTTTACCGGATATAGGTTTTTTAGGAAATTCTCTTAATTCGCTTGGATTTGATTATAATTTTACTCAACAAAGTGGAGATGCTTGGTTCACAACTATTCTTATGGATGTTTGGCATTGGACCTCTTTAGTTGTTCTTTTGTCTTACGCAGGGTTAAATTCAATTCAACCAGCCTACTATCAAGCTGCAGAAATAGATGGTGCTAGTCGATGGGATATATTTAGATATATCGAACTACCAAAAATGAAAAAAGTTTTAACCTTAGCTATACTTTTGAGGTTTATGGATAGCTTCATGATCTACACAGAACCTTTTGTTTTAACAGGAGGTGGCCCTGGTAATGCAACTAATTTTCTATCACTAGATTTAGTAAAAATGGCCTTAGGTCAATTTGATCTCGGACCCGCAGCGGCTATGTCACTTATCTATTTTTTAATTGTGCTTTTAATTTGTTGGGTTTTTTACAGCTTAATGATGAAAAACGAGGGAAGAACATGAAAAAAATAAAATGGGTAGTACCAACTTTTTACATAATTTTTTTAATGTTACCTATTTATTGGTTATTAAATATGTCATTTAAATCAACTACTGAAATTATAAATGTTTATTCATTGTGGCCACAAGATTTTACATTAGATAATTATAGAACAATATTTACAGATAGCACCTGGTATATGGGCTATGTAAATTCTATTACTTACACAGTTTTTAACACTATACTTTCTGTGTCTGCAGCACTTCCTGCTGCCTACGCTTTTTCAAGATATAAATTTTTAGGTGATAAACATTTATTTTTCTGGCTTTTAACAAATAGAATGGCTCCACCAGCTGTTTTCGCTTTACCTTTCTTCCAATTTTACTCATCAGTAAATTTATTTGATACACATATAGCTATCGCCCTATCTCATTGTCTTTTTAATATTCCTCTTGCTGTTTGGATATTAGAAGGATTTATGTCTGCTGTTCCTAAAGAATTAGACGAAACTGCCTACGTTGATGGTTATTCTTTTCCTAAATTTTTCTTTAAAATTTTTATTCCTACAATAGCAGCTGGAATAGGTATAACTATGTTTTTCTGTTTTATGTTTTCTTGGGTGGAGTTATTGTTGGCAAAAACTCTTACAGCTACAATAGCTAAACCAATTGCAGCTATAATGACGAGAACTTCAAGTACATCAGGTTATGAGCTTGGTTTATTAGCAGCAGCTGGAAGTTTAACTATTATACCTGGAGCAGTGGTGATTTACTTTGTAAGAAATTATATTGCTAAAGGATTTGCGATGGGGAGAGTATGATTTTTACAAATTTACATGCAGCTACAAATACTTGGAATACAGTTGGTAAAGCAAAAGAAAAAGGTCTTTTTGATTTTGATTTTATAAAATGGATGGCTTGGACATGGCCTACAGCAAGTTTTTTTATTTTTATAGCTGTTTGTATTACAGTCATGTATTTCTGGGAAAAAAAGGATCCAGGCGGCAACCCTAGAAAAGGAATACTAACTCTAAATACTACTAGAGGAGATAGACTTTTTGTATCGTTGTTAAGTGCAGCATTTATCCATTTAGCTTGGCTTGGTCTAACTGATTTTAATCTTTGGATTGCATCATTTTTGTCCTCTATTTTTGCAATATTTGTCTTTAGATACGTATAATTTATGAAAAAAGTTGTGATTATTGGTGCTGGTGCAATGGGATCTGCTTTTGCTGTTCCTTGTGCGGATAATTCAAATGAAGTTTTTTTAGTTGGATCATTTCTTGAAGATAAAGTTATTGATGAAATTAAAAATTCAAATAATTTTCATCCTATTTTAAAAAGTCAGCTACCAAATAATATAAAAGTTTTAAAATTCTCAGAATTTAACGATGAAGTTAAAAACAATATCGATCTTTTGGTTGTTGGGGTAAGCTCAAAAGGAATTGAGTGGATAGGGAATGAAATTTCTAAATTTTATAAAACTTCAGTTGATATTCTTTTATTAACAAAAGGTTTAGCTTTAATTGATAATAAATTCGAAACTTTAGCTGAGAAACTAAATAACATTCTAAAAGAAAAAGGAATTGCTAATGCCAAAATTTCTGCTGTAGCAGGACCTTGTTTAGCAAATGGTTTGGTAAATAGAATAAATAGCAGCGTTGTACTGGCAAATGAAAATATCAATGTCGTAAAAAAAATAGGATCAATAATTTCAACAAATTATTATTCTACAGATTATTCAGATGATTTAATTGGAGTAGAGGTGTGTGCGGCTACAAAAAATATTTACTCTATATTAATTGGAGCATCAGAGGGTTTGAGTAGTAAATCGCTCAATAATGAAATAAAGAAAAAATATTTTCTTAATACAGCAGCGTCTTTAGCTTACAAGGCTATCGCTGAAATGAAATCTTTAACTAGAAAATTAAATGGCAAAGATGAGTCTGCCTATGGTTTAGCAGGATTAGGAGATTTGTATGTTAGTTCGGCTGGAGGTAGGAACAGTAAGATGGGATATTATTTAGGCCAAGGTTATTTATTTAAAGAGGCTAAAGAGAAATTTATGAAAGATATTACCATAGAAGGTGCTGACTTAGCTCACGAAATAGGACCAAAAGTTTTAAATGAATTTGAAGAAAAGGAATTTCCTCTACTTTTTAGTGTAATTAAATGTATTTGTAATAACCATAAGCTAGAAATTAACTGGTAATATTATTTTTGATTTAAAAACGTTTTCATCGAGTCATCCATTGCTTTTTCCCATGGTGTATGATGCACTGGAGCAACTGATCCAGTTACAGGAGATGAAAACGATTTATTTCTATAAGTTAGAATATCCTCTACTTTATGATGTTCCCATTCTTTAAAATGCTTTCTGATTAATTCAAAATCAATTTTAGGATAATCAGACATATCATGAAGTTCTTTGGTATATTCTGTTTGGAAATCAATCATTTGATCTGGATTTTCTAATTTTTCCTCCATTGAAACCCACTTATTAATATCTTTATCTATTTCCTCACCACTAGGAATTTTAATTTTATCCATAATTACATCTCTTGCATACCATGCTTGACAATCAAACATGTTAAATGTGTGAAATTGGTCCTGCATACCTAGGTATAAAAGTTTATGATTATCTTGCCACACAACACCTTTATAAAGTTTTGGTGGATACAATCTGTTGTGAGTTTTCAATTTTAAGCTTTCATCTAAAAATGGGAAATGATGAAGATAGCCTGTACACAAAATAATTACATCAGCATCTTGCTCTGTCCCATCTTTAAATATAGCTTTTTTTCCTTCTAACTTATCTAAGTAATGAACCTCTTTCATACCTTTTGGCCATTTAAATCCCATCGGGTTATGCCTGTATCCAATAGTTACACTTTTAGCACCATACTTATTGCATTGTAGAGCCACATCTTCAGCTGAATAACTGCTACCGAGAACAATAACATTTTTCCCTCTGAATTCTTCAGCATCTCTAAAATCATGTGAGTGCATTATTCTTCCTGGAAAAGAATTCATCCCTTCATATTCAGGAATAAAAGGCACAGAAAAATGACCTGTAGAAACTACCACATAATCAAACGTATCATTTAAAATTTTATTATTAACTTTATCTTGGTAGCTAATTTCAAACTTATCATTTTTATAAACAGTATTTGTAACTCTAGTATTAAATTTAATCTTATTTTTAATATTTCCCTTACTTACTCTTCCCAAAATATAGTCCTGAAGTACTTCTCTTGGAGGGAAGGAAGGTATTGGCTTTCCAAAATGTTCATCGAAAGAATAATCAGCAAATTCTAAACACTCTTTAGGCCCATTAGACCATAAGTATCTATACATACTATTAGGAATAGGATCTCCATATTGATCTGAACCAGTTCTCCAGTTGTAGTTCCATAAACCACCCCAGCTTTCTTGTTTTTCAAAGCAAACTATTTCAGGAATTTTTTCTCCTTTTTTTTCTAAATGTTCAAATGCTCTTAAAATTGAAAGTCCACAAGGACCAGCTCCGATGATTGCAACTTTTGTCATAGAATTTTTCCTATCATTAATAAATTTATAAATATATCTTACTAACAATTTTTAAAAAAATAAAATTATATTTTGTTATGAATGTTAACTGGAATTATCCCACTACAATGTGGATAGGAGAAAATAGAATTGAGGATTTATACTTAGCTTGTAATGAGCTAAATATTTCAAACCCACTATTTGTAACCGATAAAGATTTAATAAATTTAGAAATTATAAAAAATATAATAATGAGTTTAAAAAAAAATTTTAAAAATCTTTCTACTTTTTCTAATTTTACGGGAAATCCAATTGGTGAAAACGTTGAGGAAGGAGTTAAAGTTTATAATACTTTGGGTTGTGATGGTGTGATAGCTTTAGGAGGTGGAAGTGGTTTAGATGTTGGAAAAGCAATAGCATTTATGTGCAATCAATCAAGACCTTTATGGGACTTTGAAGATATTGGTGATCAATGGAAAAGAGCTGATAGTTCTAAAATTTCAAAAATAATTGCGGTTCCTACTACAGCTGGCACAGGGTCGGAAGCTGGACGAGCGTCTTTGATAATTAACAAAAATACTGGTGCAAAAAAAATTATTTTTCACCCAAAGATGTTACCTTCAATTGTAATTTTAGATCCTTTACTTACGATAGATTTGTCTCCAAGATTAACCGCTGCAACAGGAATGGACGCATTAGCTCATAATTTAGAGGCCTTCTGTGCACGTGGATATCATCCAATGGCTGACGGTATAGCAATAGAGGGAATGAAACTAATAAAAAATTCTTTACTAAAAGCTTTTAAAAATGGAAATGACATTAATGCTAGAATGGATTTACTTGTTGCTGCATCAATGGGTTCAGCTGCATTTCAGAAAGGACTTGGAGCAATTCACTCATTGAGCCACCCCGTAAATGGTAAATTTAACGTACACCATGGATTGTCTAATGCAATATTTATGCCCTATGTGTTAACATTTAATAAATCTTCAATTGAAAATAAGATAATTTCTATTTGTGATTATCTTAACTTAGATAAAAGTTTTGATAGTTTTTTAGATTGGATTTTAAAATTAAGAAATAATTTGAATATTCCACATAAATTATCAGAAGTTATGGATTGTAGTAATATTGATTTAGAAGAACTATCCTTGATGGCATACGACGACCCATCAACAGGAGGTAACCCAAAAGAAATAAGTAAGCAAGATTTAAAAGAAATATATAAAAAAAGTATTTCTGGAGAATTATTTAAATGAAAAAAATTTTAATTGTTGAAGGTAATCCAACAGAGGAAAATAAACAGTTCACTGTTGCAGGTATTCAAACACATACAGAAAGTTTAAAACACAGTCTTAGCTATTTTACAGATAATTTAATAATTGATGTTGCAAATCCCTCATCAGACAAAAATATTCAAAAAATAATCAATAATCTTGGCAGTTATGATGGCCTAATATGGGGTGGAAGTAGTTTAAATATTTACAACGCAACTCCAGAGATAAAAAGGCAAATTGAATTTATGAAGGAGTGTCAAAAAAAAATTAAAAAAATTTTAGCAATCTGTTGGGGATTGCAAGTAGCTGTGACTGCTGCAGGAGGTGAAGTAAAAAAATGTACAAATGGTTCCCAGAAAGGAATTGCGTTTGATATAGAAATTAATGAAAATGGTTTAAAACATCCGTTATACAAAAACAAAAGTTTAAGATTTAATACACCTGCTTTTAATTTTGATGAGGTTGTAACTATGCCTAAAAATTCAATTTTATTAGCTTCAAATTCAATTAACAAAGTTCAAGCACTTAATTTTAAATTAGGTGAATGTGATATATGGGGTCTCCAATATCATCCTGAAATAACTTATAATAAAATGATAAATTTAATTATTTTCAGAAAAAAAAGACTTTTAGATAAAGGTGCATTTACAGACGAGGATGAAATAAATATTCATATTAAAAAAATAGAGGAAGAAAATAAAAAGTTAAATAAAAAGTCTAGAATGAGAGAATTAGAGAATTGGTTAAATTATCTTAATTTAGAATAGTCCTTCAATTTCGCCCTTATCATTTAATTTAATGGAGTCAGCTGCTGGAACTCGTGGTAATCCTGGCATTGTCATTATAGCTCCACAAACGACTACAATAAATTCAGCACCAGAAGAAAGTCTTATTTCTCTAATTGGTAAAGCGTGACCAGTTGGTGCTCCTTTTAAATTTGGGTCTGTTGAAAAACTATATTGTGTTTTTGCAACACAAATAGGTAATTCACCGTAACCAGCATCCTCAAAAGTTTTCAGTTGATCTCTTATTTTTGTATCAGCAATTACCTCATCTGCTCTATAAATTTCTTTTGCAATAGTCTCTATTTTTTTAAATAGAGGAGTATTACTCTCATATAAAAAATTAAATTTAGCCTGATTTTTTTCACATAGATCTACAACGTGTGCTGCTAGTTCTTTAGTTCCCTCACCACCATTTGACCAGTGAGTACAAAGACTTGCTTTCACATCTAAGCTGTCACAAAATTCAATTAAAGCTTTTACTTCATTATCAGTATCTTTAATAAAATGATTAACAGCAACTGCTACTGGTAAACCAAATTTTTTAACATTTTCAATATGTCTCTCTAAATTAACCAACCCCTTTTTAAGAGCATCTACATTTTCATTTTTTAGATCATCTTTTGCAACACCACCATGCATTTTTAATGCTCTAATTGTTGCAACTATTACAACACAACTTGGTTTTAAATTTGATTTTCTACATTTAATATCTAAGAATTTTTCAGCTCCTAAATCAGCACCAAAACCTGCTTCAGTCACAACATAATCAGCAAGTTTTAGACCAGTTTTTGTTGCAATTACTGAATTACATCCATGTGCAATGTTTGCAAATGGTCCACCGTGTATTATTGCTGGATTATTTTCTAACGTTTGGGTTACATTAGGTCTTATTGCGTCTTTTAATAACACAGTCATAGGTCCTTGGGCTTTTAAATCTTTTGCGTAAATTGGTTTCTTAGATCTATTGTAAGCAATTGTAATGTTACCTATTCTTTTTTCTAAATCTTCTAAATCATTTGATAAACAAAAAATAGCCATGATTTCTGAAGCGACAGTAATATCAAAACCATCTTCTCTTGGGAAACCATTAGCTACACCACCTAAATTAATATTTATTGATCTTAACGATCGATCGTTCATATCCATAACTCTTTTCCAAACAACTCTTCTGACATCGATGTCTAATTTATTCCCCCAATAAATATGGTTATCAATTAGTGCTGATAATAAATTATGAGCAGATGTTATTGCGTGGAAGTCTCCTGTAAAATGAAGATTAATTTGTTCCATTGGAACTACCTGAGCATATCCTCCTCCAGCAGCTCCACCTTTCATTCCAAAAGAGGGACCTAAACTTGGCTCTCTTAAACATACAATTGATTTTTTTCCTATTTTATTCAATCCATCATGAAGTCCAACAGAGGTTGTTGTTTTTCCCTCACCAGCAGGTGTTGGTGTAATAGCTGTAACTAAAATCAATTTACCATCAGGCTTATTTTTAAGTGTATCTAGATATTCTAAATTTATCTTAGCAATATGTCGCCCCATCGGACTAAATGCTGCACTTTCATCTGGCACATTTATTTTTGCTAAAACATCATTTATTGGTTGCATTTTAGCCTCTCTAGCTATTTGAATATCTGATTTGACATCACTCATTTAAAATCCTTTAAATTAAAACGTTTACATGCAGACTTCATATCCTTTTTTAAGTTCTTTGGAAACTTCTAAAAAATATATATAAAAAAAATAAGCACTATTTAGATTCTTTACTATAAAATTAACTAATGCAGAAATATTCTATATTTAATTTAGTCAAAAATGCTTTTTCTAATCATCAAAATTGGGATTTAGCATGGAAGGACCCAGAACCAAAAGAGGAATATGATGTAGTAATTATTGGAGGAGGTGGCCATGGTCTTGCTACAGCATATTATCTTGCAAAAGAACATAATATTACAAAAGTTGCAATCATCGAAAAAGGATGGATTGGAGGTGGAAACGTAGGACGAAACACTACAATCATCAGATCTAATTACATGCATGATGAAAACGGATTATTCAGTGAATTTGGAATGGATTTATGGAGAAAGATGAGTCAAGACTTAAATTACAATGTAATGTTTTCTCCTCGAGGAATTATTAATCTAGCTCACTCAGATGCGCAAATGAATACTTATGCGAGAAGGGGTAACTCAATGAGGTTAAATGGAATAGATGCTGTTCTTTTGAATAGAGAACAGGTCAAAGAAATTATTCCAATGGCTGATTTTTCTGAAAATGTTAGATTTCCAATTTTTGGTGGCTTGATGCAACCAAGTGCAGGAACTGCAAGACATGATGCGGTAGCATGGGGTTATGCTCGTCAAGCAGATGACATGGGAGTTGATATTATTCAAAATTGTGAGGTAATTGGTTTCGATGTTTCTGCTGGAAAAATAAATGGAATTCGAACATCTCGTGGAAATATTAAAGCTAAAAAAGTTGGTTTATGTGTTGCAGGAAGCACAAATATTTTAGCTGAAAAATTAAATATGACTTTACCAATAGAAACTCATCTTCTTCAAGCATGTGTTTCAGAACCAGTTAAACCTGTTTTAGATAGCGTAGTAACTTTTGGTGCTGGACATTTTTATATTAGTCAATCTGATAAAGGCGAAATGGTTATGGGTGGAGATCTAGATGGATATAATAGTTACGCACAAAGAGGAAATCTACCAACTTTACAACATGTTTTAACCGAAGGTATAGCGATGATGCCTTTTTTAAGTAAGTTAAAAATGCTTAGAACCTGGGGTGGTATAATGGATATGTCAATGGATGGATCTCCTATAATTGATAAAACTCATATAGATGGTTTGTATTTAAATTGTGGTTGGTGTTATGGAGGTTTTAAAGCAACTCCCGCATCTGGCTGGACGTTTGCTCATACAATTGCTCAAGATAGAGTTCATGAATTAAATGCAGGATATAGTTTGAACAGATTTAATACTGGTCATTTAATTGACGAAAAGGGACTTGGAACGAAAACCTGGATATCATAAATGCTCTATATTAAATGCCCACATTGTGGAATGAGACCGCAAATTGAATTTTCTTATGGTGGAGATGCAAGTGTAAAAAGGCCAGAACTGAACAAAGAAATTTCTGATCAAGAGTGGGACGACTTTGTTTACAATAGAAAAAGTTTAAGAGGAAAACATTTAGAGTTATGGCAACATATATCAGGATGTAGACAATGGATAAAAGTAGAGAGAGATACCGCAACTCATGAAATATTTAAAACTTTTAAAGCTGATGAGGAAGTTGCTTAATGTCTCAAGATTTCAGGTTAGATAGTGTTGGATTAATAAATAGAGATAAAAAATTATCATTTAAATTCAATGGAAAAAAATATTTTGGATATGAGGGTGATACTTTGGCATCCGCTTTGCTTGCAAACGGTGTTCATTTAGTTGGTAGAAGTTTCAAATATCACAGGCCAAGAGGTTTCTTTGGAGCAGGAGTTGACGAACCTTATGCCATAGTTCAGCTTTATAGGAATAATGAAACTGAGCCAAATATTAAAGCAACTGAGCAAGAACTTTTTGAGGGTTTAGAGGCAAAAAGTGTAAATTGTTGGCCAAGTGTTAATTTTGATATTGGTGCAATTAATAATTTTTTAAAAATTTTTCTACCTGCAGGATTTTACTATAAAACTTTTATGTGGCCAAAAAGCTTTTGGTATAGAATTTATGAGCCCTTTATAAGAAAAGCGGCTGGATTAGGTGTAGCATCTACTAAACACGATAAAGAGAGATATGAGCATAAATATGAATATTGTGATTTATTGATAGCTGGATCAGGACCATCAGGTTTGTCTAGCGCATATGCAGCCGCAAAAAATGGTGCAAAAGTTATTTTAGCAGAAGACAAGCCAAGATTTGGTGGGTCTTTATTAACAGATGATGTGAATATTGGAAACCAATCAGGAAAAGATTGGGCAGAAGGAATAATTGCTGAACTTAAAACAATGCCAAATGTTGTGGTAAAAAATAGGTCTCAAATCTTTGGCTATTATGATCACAACATGCTTGTAATGTCGGAAAAGGTAAGTGATCATTTACCAAAAACTAAAAAATATCACCCAAATAAAAGATTATGGTACATCCGAGCAAAAGAGGTTTTAATTTCATCAGGATCTATTGAAAGACCAATAGTTTTTGGAAATAATGATACGCCAGGTGTAATGCTTTCCTCTGCTGCTAAAGAATACTTAAAAGTTTATGGAGTTTTAGTTGGAAAAAATCCATTGATATTTACAAATAACGACAGTGGATACGAAACAGCTATTGAATTTCAAAAACATGGAGTGCAACCAACAGTATTAGATTCAAGAAAAAATCCTGAATCAGAAATTATTGATGAGGCAAAAAGTTTAGGAATAAATATAAAAAATTCTTATGTTGTAGTTGCAGCGCAAGGATATAAAAAAGTAAAATCTGCTGATGTAGCGAGTATTTCTGATGACAAAAAACAACTTGGAAAAATAGAAAATATTAAATGTGATTGTATATGTGTTTCTGGTTTTTGGACACCGTCTATTCATTTAGCATCTCAATCAGGAAATAAAACTAAGTTTAAAGAAGAAATTGATGCATTTGTTCCAGGGACCTCAAAACAACAAGAGACCACTTTAGGAGCTGCTAACGGAGTATTCTCTTTAGAAGAAACTCTAAAAACTTCATTTGAAAAAGGAAGAGAGTTATCAAAAAAAATTACTGATAATGATAACGAAGTAAGCATTCCAAACGTAGTTGAAAAAAAATCTTCTAAACACGATAAGTTTTGGTGTGTACCATTACCAGCAGGAAAAAATTATAAAAGATTTTTAGATTTTCAAAACGATGTAGCAGTATCAGATATCGAAATAGCTCTGAGAGAAGGTTATAGATCAATCGAGCATGTTAAAAGATATACTACGCTTGGAATGGCAACAGACCAAGGTAAAACAAGTAATTTGAATGGTTTACAGCTAGTTTCAGAAATTGAAAATAAAGTTGTTCCAGCAGTAGGTCATACTACTTTTAGACCTCCATATACACCTATATCAATTGGTGCGATTGTAGGAAGAGAAGTTGGCAAACATTCAAAACCAACAAGGAAATCTCCAATGCATGATTGGCATAAGAAAAATAATGCAGTTTTTGTTGATGCGGGTGTTTGGTTGAGACCT
>CACPCX010000010.1 GCA_902632545.1 uncultured Pelagibacteraceae bacterium | reverse complement strand
GAAGGTAATTTTAGTAAATAAAAGATGAAGTGCTCAATAATGCAACCCCATTATTTTCCTTGGTCAGGATATTTTAATTTAATTTTTAAATCGGATAAATTCGTTTTTTTAGATGATGCTCAATTTTCTAAAGATAGCTGGCAAAGTAAAAATTTTGTTATCATCAATAAAGAAAAGTACTCTATCAAAGTTCCAACTATAAAATCACCATTATCAACAATTATTAGAGATAAATCAATCAACCAAAAAAATGAGTGGAAGTCAAAACAAGTAAAAACTATTTTTCAATCTTACTCTAAACATAAATTTATTTATGACTTAAATGATCTGCTGGACTTTTTTTTAAAATTAAAAACTAATAATTTATCAGAAATGAATATAGAAATAATTAAATTTATTTCTAATAAAATAAATATTGAAAGTAGTTTTATTTGTTCTAGTAACTTTAATATTCAAGAAAAAAGAACCCACAAGATTATTAAGATATTAAATAGATTAAATGCAAAAGAATACATTTCTCCTGTTGGAGCTAAACAATATCTTAAAGAAGATAACTATAATGGGTTGTCAGAAGTCAAATTAGTATTTAATGATTATGTTGCAACCAAGTATAATCAAACGCACCTTAAAAAATTTATAGAAAACTTATCTATTATTGATGTAATTGCTAATCTTGGATGGAAAAATACTGAAGATTATGTTAAGTCAAATTAATATTCTAAATGAAAAATAATTATAAACTAAAGAAAAATAAATTTGGTTTCTTTCAAGTTAGCCCAACACCTTCAGCAGAAGAAATTACTAAATTTTATGCTGAAGAATTTTATACAGGAGAATATAAAAATTTTAACGACTCATCTTTAGAGGTCCAGATTGGTGATCAAGAATTTTTTGAGGGAAGATGGAACGATATTTATAATAATTTTCTAGAAGTTGATGATAATCTTAAAAATGGAGCTTCAATACTTGATATTGGATGTGGCTGGGGATTAGCATTATTATATTTTAAAAAAAAAGGTTTTGACTGTTATGGTTTTGACCCCGCCAAAGAAGCCGTAGATTATGGCTGTAAAAAGGGTTTGAAAATAAAACATGCTGGTTTGGAAGGAATGAATGTTTTTGAAAATAAAAAATTTAATATGGTAACAATGTTTAATGTTCTTGAACATTTAGCAGATCCAATAAAATCAATTACTCAAATAAAAGATATTTTACTTCCTAATGGAATCTTAATGATTGATGTTCCCAATGAATTTAATGATTTCCAAACTTCTGGCAGAGATGTTCATGGATTAAATGATTGGTGGGTTGCTCCACCAAATCACCTTAACTATTTTTCTAAAGATAGTTTAGTAAATTTATTGGAGTCACTAGGATTTACGATAGAGATATGTGAGGCATCATTTCCATTAGAAATGTTTTTATTGTTTGGTGATAACTATGTAAAAGATGGCAAACTAGGAAGCAGCTGTCATAAAAAACGAGTAAATTTTGAACAAAATCTTAGGAAACAAGGAAAGGCATCAACACTTAAAAATTTTTATAGATCTTTGGCCGAGTTAAATCTTGGAAGACAAATCACAATTTTTTGTAAATTGAAATAAACATGATTAAAAATCGTGTCAAAGAAATTAAAAAACAAGGTTATACAATAATACCTAATGTAATTTCTGAAAAGGAATGTGAGAAGTATAAAAATCTTTTAGAAGGCTACTATAAAAAATATTCAAATCGATATGCAAATTTATTCAAAAAAAGAACTGTAGCAGACAAAACATATGAAAAAGTTGTATATAATCTTCATAATAAAGATTTAGTTTGGTTTAAATTGTTTGAGAATAATTTAGTTACAAAAATTTTAAAAATTATTTTAAAAGAAGGCTCTTATAAAAATAATGAACCTTTTTATTTAAACAATATTTCTGCAAGATGTCCTTTTGAAGGAAACAAAGGACAGCCTATACATTTAGATAGCAATTTGCCTGGGGTTAATTACAACTTAGTTACAAATGTTATTTGGTATTTTGATGATGTAAATAAAAAAAATGGCACTACATTAATAGTACCTAAAAGTCATAAATATCAAAAGTATGCGAATAACAATAAGCAAATTAAAAATCTAAAATATATTAATGCAAAAAAAGGAAGTGTTTTGATCTTTAATGCCAACCTTTGGCATGGTGGCTCTGCTAAATATGACAATAATTCCAGGTGGGCATTGGTATTAGGTTATGCAAGATGGTTTATAAAACCGTCATTTGATTTTATGAAAAATACTCCTAGGGAAATTTTTGATAAGTTAACAAAGAAACAAAAATCTTTATTGGGTTTTGATATGGTTCCACCAAAAGATGAATTTACTAGATTAAGCAGAAGATCAAAAGTACATGAAATTCCAGATTATTATAAAATAGATGTTTAGAATTAGTAAGAAAACAATATCCACAAGACACAAACCTTTTATTATTGCTGAAATGTCAGGTAATCATAATGGTTCATTAAAAAAAGCACTTAAAATTGTAGATTTGGCAGCTAAGGCTGGTGCTGATGCAATAAAACTCCAAACTTATACTCCTGAAACAATAACAATGAAATCGGCGAGAAAAGAATTCTTTATTAAGGATAAAAAAAATCTATGGAAAAACAATTCTTTATTTGACCTATATAAAAAAGCCCAAACACCTTGGGAATGGCATAAAAAAATTTTTGAAAGGGCTAAAAAAAATAGTTTGATTTTTTTTAGCAGTCCTTTTGATGAGTCAGCAGTTAATTTTTTAGAGAATTTAAATGTTCCAATGTATAAAATTGCTTCATTTGAAAATAATCATTACCCGTTATTAAAACGTGTTGCTCAGACTAAAAAACCAGTGATAATGTCAACAGGATTAGCTCCATTAAAAGACTTAAAAGAAGCAGTTAAATATTTGCGCCAGAATGGTTGTAAACAATTAGCTTTACTAAAATGTACTAGCTCTTATCCAGCAAATCCAAAAGATTTAAACTTAATTACTATAAAAAAAATGAGAAAAATATTTAAATGTGAGATTGGTTTTTCAGATCATAGTTTAGGCATAGGGGCAGCAATAACAGCAGTTAATAATGGGGCAACAATAATTGAAAAACATTTTACTTTAAGTAAAAAAAAAGGTGTAGATGGTGCATTTTCTAGTGAATTTGATGAATTGAAATCATTAAAAAAAGAGACAGAAGTGGCATGGTCAGCAAATGGAAAAATTTTTTTTGGTCCCTCAAAAAGAGAGGCAAAATTTACAAAATTTAAAAGGTCTATTTATATTTTTAAAGATATTAAAAAAGGTGAGAAATTTTCAAAAAATAATATTAGAATTATTAGGCCAGCGTTTGGGCTTCATCCTAAATATTTTAATAAAGTAATTGGAAAAATTTCACATAAAAAATTATATGCAGGAACACCACTTAAAAAGAAATATATAAAGTATTAATGAAAATTATTTTTGGTTCTGCACAATTAGGATTTAAGTACGGATTAAAAAAAAAAAAAATTAATAATAAAGAATTAAGTAAAATTTATAAAATATTAAAGCCTAATGCTTTAAGTTTTTTTGATACAGCAATTAATTATGGCAATAGTCAAAAAAGAATTGGAGATTTAAAATTAAATAAGAAGATTATAACAAAAGTTAAATTACCTATCAGAAAAGAAAAAAATATTAAACAATGGTTTAATAAAATACTTATAAAGTCATTAAAAGATCTTAAAATTAAAAAACTACATGGTCTTTTAATTCATGACACATCGGATATTTTAAAAAAGAAAAATCAATTATTAGATGATATTTTAGAATTAAAAAAAAAAAAATTAATTTCAAAAGTTGGTATTTCGGTCTATGAAGTTAATGAAATTAATCAAGTATTAAGATTTTGGAAACCTGATATAATTCAAATTCCACTTAATATTTTTGATCAAAGATTTTTACAAAAAGATTTGCTCAAAAAGTTAAAGAAACAAAACATTGAAATTCATGTTCGATCATGTTTTTTAAAAGGTTTACTACTTCAAAATCAATTGAAGATAGGAAATTTGAAAAGTAAAAATTTATTTAAAAAATTCATATTTTGGTGTAATTCAAAAAAAATTACTCAATTAACTGCATGTCTTCATTTTATAAAGAAAATAAAATATATTGATGGTGTAATAGTAGGTTTTGACTCAGCAAAACAATTGAGAGAAATAATACATTCTTTTAGAAAAAAACTAGTTTTAGTTCCTGATGATTTTGCTAATAATGAAAAAAAATTAATAGATCCAAGAAAGTGGAAAATAAACTGAAATTAATTACAATAATTCAAGCAAGATATAATTCAAAAAGATTTCCAGGAAAGGTATTAAAAAAATATAAAAATCTTACTTATTTAGAAATTTTAATCAAGAGATTGAAAAAATCTAAACATATCAAAAAGATTATCATAGCAACAACCAATCATTCCTCAGACGATAGAATTAAAAAGATTTGTGATAAGATGAAAATTGAATGTTATAGAGGATCAGAAAATGATGTTATTGATAGATATTTCCAAGCTTCAAAATTTTTTAAATCTAAAAATATAGTACGTGTCACAGCTGATTGCCCTCTAATCGATTTTTCCGTTGTAGATCAAGTGATAACAAAATTTTTCAGTGAAAATGTGGACTATTCTACAAATACGATGCCACCAACATATCCTGATGGATTAGACGTAGAAGTATTTAATTTTAAATCTTTATATTTGGCCTGGAAAGCTTCTAGAAAAAATAAAGATTTAAGAGAACATGTAACTACTCATATTCGTAAAAATAGTACTTTAAAAAAAACTAATTTAGAATATGAGTCTGATTACTCTTTCTTAAGATTAACTTTAGACGACCTAAATGACTTAAAGGTAATTAGAAATGTTTTAGATCAATTTAATGATATATATAATTTTAATGTATCAGAAATTATAAAACTTTATAAAAAAAACAAAAAATTATTTGATAGAAATATAGATATAAGAAGAAATGAAGGCAGTAATATGAGCATTGGGCAAAAAACTTGGAAAAGAGCAAACAACATAATTCCTGGAGGAACTATGTTGTTTTCAAAAAATCCAGATTTATTTCTACCAAATAAATGGCCTGCATATTTTAACAAAAGTAAGGGATATAGAATTTGGGATTTAGAGGGAAATTGTTTACGAGATTTATCTTTTATGGGAGTGGGAACAAATATTCTTGGTTACGCACACCCTGCAGTGGAAAAAAAAGTCATTCAAACGATTAAAAAGGGATCGATGACTACTTTAAATTCTGTTGAAGAAATTGAATTGGCGGAAAAGTTAGTCGAATTACATCCTTGGTCAGAAATGGTAAGATTTACTAGATCAGGTGGAGAAGCAAATGCTGTAGCAATTAGAATTGCAAGAGCTGCTGCTGGTAGTGATAAAGTAGCTGTTTGTGGTTATCATGGATGGCACGATTGGTATTTGTCTAGCAATATTGACAATAAAAATAATCTTAATGAACATTTAATGAAAAACGTTCCTGTAAAAGGCGTTCCTAAATTGTTAAAAAATACAGTTTTTCCATTTAAGTATAATGACTTTGCTCAATTACAAAAGATAGTTTTAAATCATAAAATTGGAGTAATTAAAATGGAAGTACAACGAGATTTTGAACCACAAAAAAATTTTTTACAAAAAGTAAGAAAGCTTGCTACAGATAATAATATAGTTTTAATATTTGATGAATGCACTTCTGGATTTAGAAAAACTTTGGGTGGATTACATAAATTTTATAATATAAATCCTGATATTGCCATATTTGGTAAGGCTCTTGGGAACGGACACGCAATAAATGCCATTATAGGAAAAAAAGAAGTAATGGAGTGGTGTAATTCAAGTTTTGTTAGCAGTACTTTTTGGACAGAAAGAGTTGGGCCAACAGCTGCGCTAGCAACACTTGAAATAATGGAAAAAAAAAAATCATGGGAAATCATCAGTAAATTAGGGAAAACAATTAAAAAAAGATGGAAACAAATATCTAAAGGAAATAAAATTGATCTAGAAATTAGAGGACTTGATGCGATACCTAATTTTTCATTTAATTCAAAAAATCATTTAGTTTATAAAACTTATATAACTCAAGAAATGTTAAAAAAAGGATATTTAGCTTCAAATTCTATATTTTGTTCTATTTCCCATACCCAAGATTTATTGGATAGGTATTTTGATATTTTAAATGACTTATTTTTTAATATCTCTAGATTTGAAAAAAATAATGAACTGGCAGAAAAAATATTAGAAACGCCTGTGTGTTTAGGTGGCATTAGATCAAAATAAAATCTAAAAAATACTCAAATAAAATAAATTTGTCTTGAGTTATAAATGTATTTATTTAACTATAAAAATAGAATTTAATTTTAAAAATAAATAAAAATTAAAATATGATTGATTCATACGGATCCCAGGATTTAAGCAACATAAGTAATAATATCTTTTCTAAACTAAAAAACAAAAAAATTATTACTAATGGAGAATATTGTAAATTATTTGAGAAAAAAATTAGTCGCCTTGTAAATTCAAAATATACTGTTGTCTGTAACAATGGAACTTCTGCTTTAATGATGAGTTTACTTGCTTTAAATAAAAAAAAGATAATAGCAATAATACCAAATATAAATTTTGTTGCTTCTGCAAATATCATTAGTTTATTAAAAGGAAAAATTATTTTATGTGATGTAAATAGAAAAACTGGAATGGTTGATCTTAATTCCTTTAAAAAAATTCTAGAAATCTCTAAAAAAAAAAAAATTAAACCAAATATATTTATACCTATTCATTATGGAGGAAATGTAATGGATTTATCTATGATTAAAAAATTATGTTTTAAAAATAATATAGATATAATTGAGGATGGATGTCATAGTTTCAACAGCTCAAAAATAATAAGAAAAAAAAAAGTTATTGTAGGCAGTTGTCAGTTTTCAAAAATTACTACATTTTCATTTCATGGAGTAAAAAATATAACTACTATGGAAGGTGGAGCAGTGACTACTAATGATAAAAAAATATATTCAAAATTAATTCTTTTGAGAAGTCATGCATTAAAAAAAACAAAAATTAATGATCCTTATAAAATGCTTTATCCAACATTAAATTTTAGGATGTGTGAGATGAGTGCTTTAATAGGCCTACAACAAATTAAAATGATTGATAAATTTAAAAAAAAAAGAAATATAATAGTCAATTCTTATTTAAATAAATTTAAAAAATTTGAAAAATATTTTAAACCTTTAAATTTTAAGGAAAAAAATATTTTTTGGCATCTGTTTGTTATTCAATTAAATAACTCAAAAAACAAAGGAGTGTTTATGAAAAACCTTAAAAGTAAAAAAATTGGCACTCAAGTACATTATAAGCCACTATATAGGCACTTATCCTACAGAAATAACATTTTAATTAACGATTATGCAAACTCAAATTTTTTTTATAAGCATCAATTGACATTACCGCTGCATACTCGTATGTCTCTTAAAAATGTTGATTACATTGTAAAAAATATTAAAAAAATTTTATTAAATAAAAATTTATAATGCTTAATAATAAAGTAATTTTAATTACTGGCGGAACAGGAAGCTTTGGAAAAGCTTTCACCAAATCTGTTCTTGAAAGATACAAAAAGATAAAAAAATTGATCATTTTTAGCAGGGATGAGTTTAAACAGTATGAAATGAAAAAAATTTTTCCTGAGTCAAAATTCAAGTGTATTCGTTACTTTCTGGGAGATGTTAGAGATTTAAGTCGATTAAATCTTGCTTTTAAGGAGGTAGATTATGTTATTCACGCAGCTGCTTTAAAGCAAGTAGATACCGCTGAGTATAATCCTTTTGAGTTTATAAATACAAATATTATTGGTGCTCAAAATATAATTGAAGCATCCTTACAAAATAACGTTAAAAAAGTAATAGCGTTATCGACAGATAAAGCTGCAGCTCCAATTAACTTATACGGAGCTACAAAGTTATGTTCTGATAAACTTTTTATCTCAGCAAATAATGTTGCTGGAAAAAAAAAAATTTCTTTTTCAGTTGTTAGGTATGGAAATGTGATGAATTCAAGAGGGTCTGTGATTCCATTGTTTAAAAAAAGCAAAGAAAATGGATTTTTTAATATCACCGATAAGAGAATGACAAGATTTAACATAACTTTAAGTGAAGGAGTTGACTTTGTGCTTTTTGCTCTCAAAAATTCTATTGGGTATGAGATATTTGTTCCTAAATTAAAAAGTTATAATATATTGGATTTAGCTAAATCTATTTCTTCAAAAGTTAAGATTAAATATTTCGGAATAAGAGAGGGTGAAAAGATAAACGAAGAAATGATTACTGAAAGTGATTCTTATAATACAATAGAGTCAAAAAAATTTTTTATTATTCTTCCTAGTAAAATTTCCACAAAATCAAAATATATTAAAAAGTTTAAAGCCTCAGTAATAAAAAAACCGTTCTCATATAATAGTTTAGATAACCCTCAAAAACTTTCAATAAAGGAACTAAAAAAACTAACTCAATAGTTACCAAAGTTTTGATTGTCTAGTAGAAATATCCTTTTCGATTCAATAAATTCAACAATTTTTTTTTGTGTATATTCTTTATCAAAATTATTAAAATTTTTAACCCAATAGTTATAAAAAACTGGTTTATGAAGTTTATGGTAACTTCCTACTTCTTTAGTAGTCTCGTCTAAATTATTAAAAAACCAGTTTCTAGTAAAAAATATATTTCGCATGCCATAACATTGGTATAACTCATATTTTTTTATCTTTAGCTTTTTTTTTTCTTTTTCAAAATTGAATATAAAATTTTTTAGTTCGGACTCATTTTTTAAATGAAAATTAAAATTATAGTTTATATATGGATTATTTAGTGAACAATTTGCTACAGGAGTTCCTAGTAAAGCGAAATCAAACGCTATTGTGCCGTTGACTGTAAAAACAGCATCGACTTTAATATTATGTAAATCATTGAGTGTTGTATTTTTATGTAAAATTCTTACTTTAGGAAATTTTTTTAAAATATTTTTAGTCACTACTCTTTCATACTGAATGTATTTGGCAAAATCGTCACCAAAATCTGGGTGATTTTTAACTAGCCATATATCATCACTTTTATTTGAATAATTACATAAATTTGTAAACCATTGGTAAAAGTCCGGAAAAATTGAGTTACCTAAAGCATGAGGTCCATCAACAAAGTCGTGGGTTGCTATTACAAAAATTTTTTTTTTCTTTTTGTTTATTTTTAATTTTCTACCTAATCCGAAAGGACTTTTCGTAATATAACCATAGTCTGCTGAATACTTACCTAAAAGTCTATTATTAATTTTATTTTTAGATTGTTTAATTAGTTCAATTTTTTTTGATTTGTTTAAGTTTTTAAAAATTTCTTTAAATCTTTTTACTTCCTGACCTTGCATAGGATTTTTTTTATTTATTCTTTTAAATTCATCATAAGTTAAAACAAAACTTTCAATATTATTTTTGAGACCAATTCTGCCTAATATTCCTATCGAATAAACAGAGTGAGAGCTAATTATTGCTTTGACTTCATTATTTTTTATATAATCATTCCAATATTCAAATAGTATTAAAAATTCAAAAGCAAATTTTAAAAAATCATTGGATTTAAGGTTTATAGTTGGAATTATATCGTATCTATTTTTTAGATAGGTGTCATAAAGTAAATCACCAATTAATACATTTTTATACTTAAATTTTTCAAGATCTTTTAATGTTTTAACTTTAGATATAAAAATTTTGAGAGCTTTGTCAGCCTTTTCTATTATTTTTCTTTTTGGTTTTGGAAAAAATATTTTTTTAGTCCCAAAAGACTTGTAAACTCCAAAATATTTCAACTTAAAAAAATTACCTAAAATAAATTTAATCTTGTTAATTAAATTTTGTTTGAGGGGATAGGATAAAAGGATGTGTCCTGGATATGCATAAATATCAGCTTTAAATTTTCTTTTTAAAATGTTTGAACAATAAGAAAGAGCAATATGATCAGAACAAAAATTATTGAACTCAACTAAAATTCTTTTTTTATTATTATAATTGACAGAATTAAACTCTTTCTTATTGTGATTGATTATATTAATAAAGAATTTATAATCTTTAAAAAAGTTCATCTTATCCTTTATTTTTTAATCATAGCTGCAAGCGAACTTACAGGATGTCCAGGATAATGAACATTAACTTTTTTTAAGTATTTGTAGATATATCTTAAATCTTTTTTTGTGAAGATTTGGTCACTAAATATTTTTTTTTTTTTAAAAAAACTAAATTTTTCGTGCATAGTAACATCAAAACCCCACATGATTTTTTTTTTATGTTTTAAATTATATTGACGAATAGATTTTAATTTTTTGTCCACATCTAAAAAGTCTTCCAAGAAATATATTCCTCCACTATTTAAATATGGAAAAAAATTTTTTATGTTCATTTCAAAAAAAGGATGATCATGGAAAGAGTCATCTATTATTAAATCAAATTTACCGAATTTTTTACAATATTTTTTGATTGATTTTGTATCTAAGCAGTCAATTATATCATATCTTAATCTTTTGCCTTTATACAAAAGAAATGTTTTATCTTTAATGTCTATTCCATATATTTGGGATTTTGGAAAATATTTGTACCAGGCTGCTAATGAATGTCCCGCAGCAACTCCAATCTCTAAGATTTTTAATTTCTTATATTTTAGATTTGCAAAATATTTTTCATAAAATTTGGCGTAATTAAGTCCTAACTCATATTTATAAAGTTTAAATTTTCTCTCATTTATCCAAGATTCATAATTTGGAAATTTTTTTTTGAATTTAAAATCTTTGTTAAGTTTATAGAATGTTTTTTTTCTATCTAAGAATGCTTTATCTGTTCCAAATATAAAACATAAGTTATCCAATGAAATATTATCTTTTAAATTAATTGCATCAAGGTCAATTTTTTTTGATTTAATTAAGAATTCTGGAAAATATTTTATTGATTCAATTAGACCATGATTTTTAATTCTTAATACTGCTCGATGAAAAATAGTTGTAATTTTTCTCATATTTATGCTGTTTTTTTATTCAATTACTGTATAAATTGGCGTTAATAAAGTAAATAATTTCATTTTATATGGATGCTAATCAAGGATTAAAAAAAAAACTGTATAAAGAAGGTTTTATAGTTTTAAAAAAATTTTTTAATGAAGAAGAAATAAAAAATTTGATAGAACTTCAAAATATTAATCATTTAAACAAAAATATAATTAGACCATTAGGAAACTATCCAGAATATTGGAATTTAATATCAAATAACAAATTATTGAAGATTTTGAGAGATCTACTTGGAGATCAAATTGTTTTTTTACATAATAGTCATTCAGTTATTCAAAAAAGTGATATTGAAATAGATAGTAACTGGCATAGAGATAATGTTTCTAGAGTTTATGGAAATGGTCCAGATTGGGACAAAAAGACTGATTATAACGTCTTGAGAGTTGCAATTTATTTTCCAGAAAAAAATAATAAAACAGGATTAGGAGTAATACCCAGAACCCACATAGGTAAGGGATATATATGTAATTTTCTCAGAAGAACAAGAACTGAATTTAAAAGGATCTATCACAGCAAATATTTTAAATTTATAATAAATAATATTTTAGGTAAAAATATTTATGTGGAGCAGGGTGATTGTGTAATATTCTTAGCAAATCTTTATCACCGTTCATTACCAACTAAGGGAATAAGAAGGGCTATATTTTTAAGTTATGGAGTAAATAATACTCATGCAAAAAACTTTTTAGTATATTATTTAATTCAAAGAGATGATTCTAATGAATTCAAATTAAATAAAGAAAAAGTTGACACAGAGAATTTCAAAAAATTTTTAAAAAATCAAGATTTATATATTAATTTTCCTCAAATTTAAATTTTAGGAATATAATAATTTATATAAGGAAAAATTAATTTTATGTGTGGAATATTTACTGTCTTTTCAAAAAAAAGTAATTCTTTAAATCATTCGAAGTGTTTTAAAGCATTAAATGAATTACATAATAGAGGCCCAGATTTGAAGAAATATAATTTTTTTTTGAATAAAAGGTTATTTATTTCTAATTCAATCTTATCGATTACTGGAAGACCAGATAAAAAAAAAGATTTATTTAAATCAAAAAGCAAAAATTATTCTATTTCTTTAAATGGGGAAATTTATAATTATGAAACTCTTAAGAAAAAATATTTGAATTTAGGGTATATTGAAAAAGATAAAGATTTCACTGATACTGAAATTTTAGTTAATCTTTATGATGTGCTACATGTGTCAAAAATTCCAGAAAAAATTAATGGAATGTTTGCGTATGTAATATTTGATCAAAAAAGCAAAAAATTAATAATATCAAACGATGTTCAAGGAGAAAAAAATTTATATTATTACGAAGATGAAAAATTTTTTATTGTTTCATCTACACCTAAAAGTATAATTAAATTTTTAGACAAAACTAGTTTAGACATTAATACCCTTAAATCTTATTTTGCTACTAGACATTATATGCCATTAGAAAACACCTGTTTTAAAAATATTAAATTATTTCAAAACGGTGTTATAGCAACCTATGATACTAAAAAAAAAAAATTAATTAAAAAAATATATGAGAATCCCTTAAATTGGATTAACGAAAATGAGTACAATTATTATAATAAACTAAAAAAATATGATTTAATTGAATTACTTGAACATAAACTTTTAAGCCAAGCAAAATTAATGATACCCACTAAAAGATTTGGCAGTATAGTTTCGGGTGGTATTGACTCTTCATTACAAACTGCAATCCTCTCAAAAATTAAGAAACCCAATATTAATTTATCTATCAATCATAAATTAAAAGATAAAATTATTTATGAAAATAAAAACTTTTTTGAAAAATATCTTAAAAAGAAAATTTTGGTTTTTAATTCAAATGACAATATTTACAAAAGAAATGCTCAAAAAGTTTATGATATAATTTCAAGCCCAATGCAAACTCATGATTTACCTAGCAGAATGCAATTATCCCAAGAATTTAAAAAAAAAAATTGTAAAGTTTTTTTTTCCGCAGATGGGTGTGATGAATTATTTGGTGGGCAACAAATTTATTTGAAAGTATTTTCAAACAATTCAAAAAATTATGATCAAAATAATTCTCCTTATTCTAGCCTTATTGATTTAGATTTAGAATTTGAGTCTTTTGATAATGAGATAAATAGAAATTTTTTCGATACAAGATGGTCACAAGTTATGGATCATTATGATTTTTTGAATAGTAAAGAACAAAATATTCAATCATCATTATATTTGGATTACTTTATTCAATCAATAAATGTAGCAAATAGGTCTAATGATCTAATTTGTTGTAATTTTTCAGTAGAACCTAGAAATATATTTATTCAGAAAGAAATTTTAAAAATGATCATAAATTTGCCATTAAAATATAAATATGATGTGAATAATAAGAATAAAAAATTTATTCAAAAAAATATCTTAAAAGATATTTTTATAAGATATTTTGATAAACGTTTAATTAAAGTTAAAGAAGGTTTTTCAGGTTACCCTAACCAACTAAAAAATGAATTATATCATAGTAATTTTAAATATGTTAAAGAATTTCTTGGAATAAAAAAAATAAAAAAAAAAATAACCAAAGCTTTAGAATGGAAATTAATTAATTTAGAAATCTTTCTAGAAAAATATATTAAAAATGAATATTAATAAAACAGATCCATTTTTCATTGCTGAAATTGGTCATAATCACCAAGGAAGTTTAGAAAAAGCATTAAATTTAATTAAGATGTCGAAGGATGCGGGAGCTAATGCTGTAAAATTTCAAAAAAGAAACAATAAAAAATTGTATACAAAAAAATTTTATAATTCCCCCTACGATAATAAAAATAGCTACGGAGAAACCTATGGCAAACATAGAGAGGCCTTAGAGTTTGATGAGATTCAGTTTAATGAAATTAAAGCATATGCTAAAGAAATTGATATTGATTTTTTTGCAACACCATTTGACTTTGAAAGTATAGATTTTTTGGATAATTTAGGGGTTCCAGCTTTTAAAATTGCATCAGCTGATTTACTTAACACTCCATTACAAATTGAAATTGCAAAAAGAAACAAAAAAATCTTTTTAAGCACAGGACATGGAAGTTTTGATGATGTCAAAAGAGCAAGAGACTCTATATGTAAATATAATTCTGATTTGATTATTATGCATTGTTGCGCATCATATCCCCCAGAAATTTCAGACTTAAATTTAAAAGTAATTGAGACATATAAAAAAAATTTCCCTAATCATATAATAGGGCTTTCAGATCACGAAAATGGAATAGATGCAGGACCTATTGCCTTTCTTTTAGGAGCAAGAGTATTTGAAAAACATGTAACTTTAAATCGTGCACTTAAAGGCACAGATCATGCTTTTTCATTAGAACCATATGGTTTTACAAAGTTCATAAGAAATATAAAGAGGATACCAATTATGCTTGGGAGTGAAGAAAAAAAAATTTTAGAGTCTGAAAAAAAACCTGTTTATAAAATGGCTAAGTCTATTGTTGCCAAAAGAGATATTAAAAAGGGTGAAAAATTAGATCTTGATAATCTTACATTTAAATCACCCGGAGGTGGATTGCCCCCTTATCAATTTTATGAAATAAAAAATAAAGTTATCAACAAAGACTTGAAAGAAGATGAATTGATTAAAATGGAATTTTTAAATTAATATACGATGAGAAAACAAATAATAATTCCAAAAAAAAAAAACTTAGGAAAAAGAGACTGGGGTGAAGAAATTTTGCTAGCTTTAATACCGAAAAAAATATCCTTAAAAAAACTAGTAATCAAAAAGGGAAAACGGGGTGGGCTTCAATTTCACAGAAAAAAAAATGAGTGTGGTTATATAATATCTGGAAAGCTGAAGATTACTTATGTAAACAATAAAAATAAATTACGAAGTATAATCTTAAAAAAAGGGGATGTTTTTCATTTTCCTTCTGGAGCTATTCATCAAGAATATGCGATCTCTAAATGTGAAATTATAGAAGC
This sequence comes from uncultured Pelagibacteraceae bacterium, assembly GCA_902632545.1. Classification (GTDB taxonomy): domain Bacteria; phylum Pseudomonadota; class Alphaproteobacteria; order Pelagibacterales; family Pelagibacteraceae; genus Pelagibacter. The sequence goes on along the minus strand of CACPCX010000010.1, from coordinate 14,786 downwards.
ATCAACACCACATTTTAACGATAGAGTGCGAGTAGAACATAAATTTGGAATAAAAACCAATTCAGGTTTAAAAACTACAAAACTTAAACAAATCAAGTTTTTATAAAATTTAAAAATTTACTATGAGGAAAAAATTAAAAATTTTAGGAATCATTGGAATTAGGAGTGGCTCAAAGGGAATAAAAGATAAAAATATTAAATTATTTAATGGTCAGCCATTAGCTAGAAGAATAATAAAAACTTCGCTTAAATCTAAATTTATAAATAGATTAATTGTTTCCACTGATAGTAGAAAATATGCAAAAATAGTAAGAAATTATAAAGCAGAGGTTCCTTTTTTAAGACCTAAAAATCTATCTGGAGACAAATCTCATGAACTTGATTTTATAATTCATCTTTTGCAATATTTAAAAGATAAGGAAAATTATATTCCTGATTTAATTGTTCGACTTTTAGCTACAGTACCATTTCAAAATACAGAAGACATAGATAAGGCAATAAATAAAATTTTAAATAATAAAAAACTTGATTCTTGTTTTGTTATTTCTGAAGCGCGACAGCATCCTCTTAAAGCATTAAAAATTAATACAAAAAATAATCTTGTAGAATTTTTTAGTGGCTCAACAATAAGCATTGGAAAAAAACAAAACAGAAATCTTATGCAAAAGGCCTTTTTTAGATCTAATGTGGTAGTTTCAAAAGTTAAAACAATTAAAAGATATAAATCATTGGCAGGAAAGAAAAATGGTTATCATATTATCCCTCAGAGTAGATCAATAGACATTGATACAAAAGAAGATTTTTTATTCGCTCAATTTCTTGAAAAATTAAAACATGGGTAAAAAAATTATTCTACTTGATATTAAAAGACATCATGGTGAAATAGATTGGATTTTACCTCTTTTATATAAATTTGATAGTTCTTATGAGTTAATAACTATTTTCGATTTTGAAAAAACTTTTGAAAATTTTATGAAAAATAAAGTTCTTTTCGAATTATGGAATAAAAGAAATAAGTATTTGTATATAAAAAAAAAAAGACATAAATTTTTTTTTAAAATCTTATATTATTTATTTAAAATTTTTACTAAAATATCTAAAACAAAATTATTAAATTTTGAAGAATATTTATTAGATAAGATTACTGATTTAAAATCTTTTTTAAATGATATTGACGTCAAATATACAGATATTCAATTTTTTTTTATAGCGAGCCATAATAGAACATATTTACCAAATTTTATTAAAAAGAAAAATGCAAAGTGTAAGATAGTCAGGTTTCCAGAGAGCCCTTGGATTTTTCCATCAAAAGAACAAAATAAAAATTATAATTCAGGTGGACAATTTAAAAAAAATTTTGGTCATTATTATCTGCATACTTGTAAAGCTAACAGTAATTTTTTTTTGGGAAAATCTAAAAATATTATTTATTGTAAAAATTTTAGATATGAAAATTGGTGGAGAAAAAAATTCTACAAAAAGATATCAAACAATAAATTTTTTAATATACTCGTTGCTACTAGACCCCCTTATAGAGAATATTTATCTAAAGAGTCTTATGAAAAGATAATTTTGTCTATTATCAAGGCAGCATCTCAAATTAGAAACTCAAAAATAGTTTTTAAAATTCACCCCCACAGCAAAGAATTAGTATATTTAAATAGTATTTTAAAAAAAAGTAAATTTAATAATTGGGAAATAAATAACAATCATGCTTTTCTATTAGCTAATAGAGCAGACATTTGTATTACAATGATTACTTCAACATGTTTAGATTTTTTATCTTTAAAAAAACCTACACTTGAGTTTTATTTTTCAAATGAAGATGCAAATGAAATATCTGTTAAATTTCCTCATTATGCTTTCAATAAAAAAACAAAAAAATGGGTTTCAATTTTTGAATATTTAGGATTCTTAAAGACTTACAAGAAATCGGAGGATTTGGTAAAGATATTTAGAATGGTAAGAAAACAAAAAAAGAACAAAATTTGGTTTAAATACTTTAATCGATTTGAAAATTGGGAAAAAAATAAAATGGACTCATTAACTTTGAGAAAGTTTTTAGAAAATAAAATAAATTAAAAAATAAATGTTAAAAAAAGAAAAAAAAATATTAGAAGAATTTGAGGAATTAAATTTTCAAAGTATTCTCTCAATTTTAAGCAAATCCCAAAAAAAAAGATATTATTTAATATCAATCTTTAACTTTATAACCACGATTCTTGAAGTATTGGGTTTGGCACTTGTTTTTCCAATAATTTCAATAATTTTGGATGAACAAAAATTAGAAAATTACCAAAAAATTTTTTCCGAATATGAATTTTTAAACTTTTTAGACGGACTATCCCATAAAAATTTAGTTGTTTTTGTACTAATACTTCTAGTTTCGTTTTTTCTAATTAAAAATGTTGCAAATTTAATTATCAGCTATTTTAAAGGCAAAATATTTTTTGGATTAATTGCTTCAATAAGTTCGTCAATGTTCAATGGTTATACTGAACAAAACTTAAGTTTTTCTATAAAACAAAACTCAGCATACATAATTAGAAATATAATTGATCAACCAAGTATATTTGTCCATCATACTTTGCAAGGTATTTATTATGTTATATTTGAAAGTTTGTTTATTATATGCACACTCACTATATTTGTTTTAGCAAATCAAATTATCGGTTTATCTATAATATTTGTAGCACTAATGTTTTTTTTAATATTTTATTATTCAAGTAAGTATAAAATTAAAAGTTATGGCAGAAGTCTAAATGCTAGATATGCTGAAAGATTAAAGATCACAAGAGAGTCAATTGAAGGTATTCAAGATATATTGTTATATAATAAAAAGGAATATTTTGAAAAAATTTTTACTGATCATACTTATAGAATAGTTGGATTAACATCTATTTTATCTATACGTGAACAGCTGCCGCGTAATGTTTTGGAATTTTTCGCTGTGTTTTGTATTTCAATTATAATTATATATTTTTTTAGTACTGGTATGACAGGGTATGAAATCATTCCAATCGTAAGTCTTATTGCAATAGGTCTTTTGAGAATAATTCCATCTTTCACAAAAATTATGAGTTCTATTATCAGAATTAAGGCTAGTATACCAATTGTTGAAAATTTAAGTCTGGAGCTTAATAAATTTAGAAAAATTCATCAAAATAAAAATACAAATTTTGACTATAATAAAAATATAGAAATAAAAAATCTAATGTTTTGTTATGATAAAGAGATAATACTTGATAATATTAATTTTAAAATTCATGCAAATAAAATTTTTGGAATTAAAGGTGTTAGCGGATCTGGAAAAACTACTTTATTAAACTTAATTATTGGGTTTCTAAATCCATCAGATGGTTCCATTGAAGTAAATGGAAAAGAAATTTCAGAAAATATAAAAAATTGGCAAAAAAATGTAAGTTATGTTCCTCAAAAAATTTTTTTAAGTGATGATAGTTTAAAGAAAAATATATCATTTGAGACTAATGAGGATTTAATAGACAAAGATAAACTAGATAAAGTTATAAATATTTCACAACTGAATAGCATCAAAAATGAAGATTTAGATTTAGATAAAAAAATAGGGGAATCTGGAAAAAAAATTTCAACAGGACAAGCACAGAGAGTTGCTATAGCTAGAGCATTATTTCAAAATCCAAAAATTTTAATTCTTGATGAAGCTACAAGCGCACTTGATAAAAAAACAGAAAGTAAAATTTTCGATAGTTTAGTGCAATTAAAAAACAAAGGTATGACTATAGTAATTATAAGTCACGATCCAAATTTATTTAAGTTTTGCGATTCTTATTACGATCTAGATAAGAAAGAAACTATACAAGTAAAATAAAATATTATCACCATTCGTAAATTTAAAAATGATAAATATTTTAAATTAAGATTTTGAACTTTAAATTTAAGATATTCATGTACAAAGTAGTATAATTATTTCCTCTGATTTATACTCCAGTAGGTAAATAGTCTAAATAAATTAAAATCTGGATAAGTTAAAAATAGAGCAGATCTTTTTTTATTTTTTTCAAAAGGTGTCCTTCCGTGAAAACCATTTGTTAAAGTTAAAACTAAAGAATTCGCTCTTACAGTAATTTCAGTTTTTTTTGATAAAAAACGTTTAGCTTCATTATTACTTTCATCAAAAATATTTTGACTATTATTTTTAAAAAAATTTAAATATTCTTCATTAATTTTATGAGAGCCTAGTGCATAACTAAATGGCGCTGAGTCAATATCTACATCATAAGGAAAATAAATTAATTTTAAATTTGGTAAATATCTATCTACATGTAAATTATTATCACCCTTTAAAATTTTTTCTGGTATTTTGAGAGACTCATGTGTCATATAAATCAGATTAGCATTAATTTTTACGCCAAATATATTTTTTGATATATTATCACTCAAAAACTTAAGTTCATTTAAATTTTCTAAATTATCCTTAACTACTAAAACTTTAACGTCTTGTGATTTCTGATTTGAATTTAACTCTTTAATGTTTAATTTGTTACTACCATCATTCTTTAAATTAATATTATCAAATATTTTTTTTATTCTATTACTTTCATCGTCACTTAATACGTTATTAATAACACACACTCCATTGTTTTTTAAACATGAAAATACTTTGTTTACTTTTTTTCTCTCTAATAATTCCTCTAAATTAAAAGCTAATAAACTATGATTTACATCTAAGTTGTTATCAATGACTTCGTTAAAGAAAAAATAATTTAAATTTTTATTTTTTTTTGCCAATTTAATTAAAAACGAAATAATATATTTCTTGTATAAATTTTGTAAAAATTTTGGTTTGATTTTGTAAAAATTAAGACCTGGATAATAAAAAATTCTGTCAAAAACAATTTTAATTTTTTTGGGCTCAGAAATAAGTTTAATCCAGTTGTGGGGATTTATAATATCTTTAACAAGACTTATCATGTAAACTTTGTATATATTTATAAATAAATATATAAAGATAAAATATTGTCAAATTTAAATATTCTTAAAAAAAATGAGTTAATATAAGATTAATTATGTGTGGAATATTTGTTTTTTTTTTCAAAAAAAAATTAAATAAGTTAAAATGATTAAAATATCCTAGAAATTTTTATAGACCAGGACCAAGTTTTATAAAGTATTAATTTTTACAAAACCAAAAACTTTTTAATGCAAATACTATATTGTCAATTACAGGAAGCTTTAATAAATTACGTAAATTGTTTTACTCTAAAAATGCAAGTAACTATATAGCATTTAATGTAGAAATATATAATTACAATTATTTAAAAAATAATTAATAAAGTAAAATAATTAAAAATGAAAAAAAAAAATGCATTAATTTTAGGTATATCAGGTCAAGATGGTATTTTACTAAGTCGATTATTAAAAAAAAAAAATTATGATGTCACTGGCATATTAAGAAGTAAAAAAAAAAGTAAATTTTTAGATAATAAAGTTAAAAAAATTTATAAAAAAAATATATCCCAAAAATTACTTTATATGCTTATTAAAAAAAAAAAATTTAATGAAATTTATTTCCTTATAGGTCAGTCAGAAGCATTTTCTTCAACACAAAATCCAGAAACTTCCTTGCATTCAAACTTTATATTATTTACGTATGTCTTGCACGCATGTATAAGATTTTCAAAACATTCAAAGATTTTCTATGCAAGCTCAGGACAAATATATGGAGATACAAAAAAAACTGTAAAAGAAAATAGTGAAAAAAAACCAATGAATCCTTATGCTTTGTCCAAATATATTTCAATGGAATATATTAAGTATGTTAGAAAATATTATAAACTAAAAATTGCTGTCGGAATATTTTTTAATCATGAGTCAATTTATAGATCAAAAAATAATATTTCTATGAAATTAATAAATTTTCTGAAAAAAAAAAATATTAAAAAAAATAAATTAGAGCTGGGGAATATAAATGTTTATAGAGATTGGGGTTATGCTGAAGAATATGTAGAGGCAATTCATAAAATAAACATAAATAATAAATCAGAAGATTTTATAGTAGCTACAGGTAAAACTTTATTTTTAAAAGATGTTATTAAATTTGCTTTCAAACTTAAAAATTTGAACTATAAAAATTTTATTAAGATCAACAAAAAAAAATTTGGAAATAACGAAATAAAAAAAATGTCAACTAATATCAGTAAAATCAAAAATAAAATTAAGTGGCACCCTAAGAAAGATTTAAAAAATTTAATAAATGAACAGCTCTTAAAATATTAATTATTTTTCCAAGTATTTAAATAAAAGTTATAGTCGTTTATAATTTTTACATAATTTTCCTCAAATGATAACTCAGATGTTATATCTTTATAAATAGTTTGATTGTTGTTGCCATCATTCGTAAAATTACTTAATTGAGTTGCTAAATCATTTGGATCCTTTAAATCAAACTCGGTAACAAATTTTTTTAATTTCTCATCTAAAATATTTTTTGAATAATATATTTTTTTATTAAAAAATATTGCTTCCAGCAATGGCAGGCTGGATCTACCAAGATAAGTCGGCATAACTATTCCAGCACAATATTTATAAATTGATATTAATTTTTCATCATTAATATAACCTAAAATTTTAATGTTATCCTCTAATTTCAAATTTTTTACATGATTTTTTATATAATTTAAATTTCCTTTATCATTACCACAAAATATAAATCCAACTTTGTCATTATTATTTTTAATAAGAATTTTTAAAGTTTTTAATAAATAAATATGATTTTTATGAGACCAAAATTGCGCAGGGTAAAAAAACCACCTCTTATTTTTATCAAAATCAAACTTCTTGTACGTATTGTTAAAATCAAAATTTTTTAAATCTTTAAATTTATTTGGTAATATGGGTGTTAAGTTTTGGATTATAATTTTTTCAGAATGACAATTATAAGATTCAATTAAGTCCCTTTTATTTTGTTCAGTAAAAACTATTATTCTAAAAGCATCAATTACTGATTTTTTTATTATGTTATTTTGAAACTCATAATTTCCGTTTTTAAATTCTTTAAAAAATGCATAATTGCTAATTTCAGTATTCCAAATATTTATCGCATAATCGATATTTTTACAATAATTAGAATAGAAAGATGGATTCGAAAAAATTATAAAGTCAATTTTATTTTTTTTTAAGAAATTTTCAAATGGGTTAGAAATTTTAAAAGAGAAAAATTTATTATTTGAAATAAACCCAATAAATAAAAAATAAATTTTTGTTAAAAAACTTTTTTTAAATTGCAATAAATTTATATTTTTTGAATTAATTTTATTTAATTCTTTTTTATTATTTGTAACAATAAAAATTTCGTGCTCTAGTTTAATTTTAGAGATATTATTTAGAAAACCTTTAGTTTGGTTTAAGCCTCCACCCGTTTCATCTAACGATACAAAGAAAGCAACCCTCATAATTAATAAACTTTCAATTTTGGCAAAGGGAAAATAAATTTTGTACCTTTTTTTCTAATTTTTGACTCTCTTTTTAAAATTTCATTTTTAAAATGCCAAGGTAAAACTAGATAATAATCTGGAATTTGAGATCTAGATTTTTTCTCACTAATAATTTTTATTTTAGTTCCAGGTGTAAATAAATTATCCTTAGCTGGATTTCTGTCAGCCACAAAAGTAATTTGTTTTTTTCCAAGTTTAAAAAATTGCAATAATACATTGCCTTTTGTTGATGCTCCGTAGCCATGTATAATTTTGTTATTTTTTTTAATTTTGATTATTAAATTATTAAGTCTTATTTTAAGTTGAATAATTTTTTTAAAAAATTTGACAAATGTTTTTTGATTTTCTAAAGAATAAATTTTCTCCTCTTTAATAATTTTATTAATTTTGAGATTATTAACGCTATAGTGACATTTATGGTGTCCAATTATTAAACTTAAACTCCCTCCATTTATCTTGTTTTTGTTAACATCTAGTAATTTTAAGTCATTATTTTTCAACATCTTTTTTACAATTTTTAAAGAAAAATATTCTAAGTGTTCATGACAAATAGTGTCAAATAAATTGTATTTTATAATTGATAATAAATCTTGAAATTCTAAATAAAAGATACCTTCATTTGGCTCAATTATTTTAGATATATCTTGTAAAAATTTATTTGGATTTTCCATATCATAGAAAACCGCGCATGCTGTGATAATCTTAAATTTATTGGTAATTTTTTTATTTTTTATCGCTTTTAACGAGAAAAAATTAGGAATTTTGTAATGAATCTTTCTATATAAATTATTATATTTTTTTAATATTGGATCAATACCAACTTTAATAATATTTTTTTTTTTATAAGAATTTAATAGTGTTCCATCATTGCTTGCTATATCTAAAACATAATCATTTTTTTTTAAATTTACTAAGCTATCCATTTTATTTGCAATTGAACATAAATGTTTAGTCATTGTTGTGTTTATACCTGATCTATATCCATAATCTGGGCCATAAAGATATTTTTTATCAAAATTTCTGTCTAATTGAATTAGTTTACATCTCTTGCATATTATTAATGTTATAAAATCTTTTGGAATATTTTTATTAACACGTTTTGAAAATTTACCAGTAAAACTTAATTTACCTAATGAAAACAAGAATCTTAATTTTAAGGATTTACAATTTCTGCATAATTTTATTATTTTCATGAGTGAATATGCTAATATCTATAATATATTATGTTCTAAATGAAAATAAATTATTCAATAGTAAATAATGGTAAAATTAAATTCAGAAGATTACAGATTGAGAGATATAATTTATGATAATGAAAATAATTGTTATTATATTTACACAGAGACTAAACCGAAGTTAATTCCAATGTGTTACAACTAGTATGAATATATTATATGACTACTCAATTTTTATACATCAAAATTTAGGAGGTATTTCAAGATATTTCATAAATTTAGATAAAGAAATTAATAAAACTTTTAAAAGTAATATAATAGCTCCTATCCATTATAATAAATTTTTAAATGAATATTCACAATACGAAGGCATATATATAAAAAAATTTCCAAAGTTTACTGAAAAAATATTAACTTATTATAATCAGTTTATTACAGAAAAATTTGTAAATTCTAAATCTCCAGATATTTACCATAAAACATATTATAATAATTTTTGGCCGAAAAAATTTAAGGGTAAAAAATTTTTGACAGTATACGATTTAATTCATGAAAAATTTTATTTTGAATATGGTTACCCTAGTAATTTTCGACCAAAAAAAGAATCACTACAAAATGCTGACAAAGTTTTTGCAATTTCACATAATACAAAAAAAGATCTAATTGAATTTTATGATGTGCCAGAAAAAAAAATTTTTGTTACACATCTTGGAATAAATTTGGAAAATACTCATTCAACAAAAAGAATTGTTAACAGCCCATATATATTGTTTGTAGGAGATAGAAAAAGATACAAAAATTTTAAAAATTTATTAAGAGCATTTGCAATATCAAAAAAAATACATGACAACTTTAAACTTGTAATTTTTGGCGGGGGGAATTTTTTCGATGAAGAAAAAAATTTAATAAAAACATATAGATTGGATAAAAACCAACTATTAAGAATCGATGGAGATGATAATACTTTGTCTTCATTATATAAAAATGCAAATTTATTTATCTTTCCCTCAAAATATGAGGGATTTGGACTTCCTTTACTTGAAGCAGCATCAAATAATTGTCCTATAGCTTGTAGTAAAATAGATGTCTTTCAAGAAATTATGGGAAAAAATGCAATTTATTTTGATCCCAACTCAGTCGAAGATATATCTAGTAGTTTGGAGAAAGTATTATTTTCAGACGTTACAAGAAAAAATTTAGTGAATGGTGCTAATTCAATTTTGTCTAACTTTTCATGGTCTAAATGTGCAAAGGAAACTCTTGATTTTTATAAAATTTAATTGTTCCTATAAAAAAATATTTTTCTTTTTAGGATCATTTGGATAATCAAGTTTATTTTTACTAATAAATTTTGATTTCAATTTTTTAAAATTTTTAAACTTAGTTATATTTATAAATGTTATTTCTACGACTGTAGGTTCATTATTTTCATTAATACCCCCCATATTATTTGGACTTACATGTACAATTTTGAAATTTTTATTTTTTTTTAAAAAATCATTTAGCATTTTATAATGAAGATCTATGTTGTGAAATTCTATTACAAATCCAAATAACTTTTTAAAATATCTTAATCTATTTAATATTCGATATTCGTCACCCTCAATATCAATTTTTAAAAAAATTTTTTTATTATTATGTTTTTTAATTATTTCGTTTATAGAAATATCATAGGAATTATAACGATTTAACACTACTTTTTTTTTTAGGTGATTTATATTTTTTTGTGAAAAAAAAATTTTATATTTGAAATAAGTAAAGATATTACTAAGATTTTTAAAATTCTTTATAAAGAAAAATATCGAAATAAGAGTATATTCATACCAAAATTTTCTAATAATTGTGTGATCGTAACAATTAATTTTTAATTTTTTGTTTTTTTTTTTGAAATTTTTTTCAAATGACCAATCGCTTCCAAGTCCAAAACTTAATAATAAATCTACCTTGTTAATGATATCTTTTGGTATTAGGTATCCTCCATCATAATTATTTCCTAATCTTATTAAATTTACTTTGTACTGTGTAAAATAAATTTTTTTTCTCATATTTTTAACAAGTTATAAATTATAAATCTTATTTTTTTTGTACCAATCAAAAATATTAAATAAATTATCGTTAAATTTCGAAAAATTTTTAAAACCAGAGACTTTTTTTATCTGAGTATTGTCACCATGAGTTTTTAGGATATCTGCTTTATGTTTTTTTATATATTTAACTTTAAGTCTATTTTGCTTTTGAAATAATTTAGTAATTTTCAATATATTTTTAGGATTATTTGAACAAACATTTAAAACAACGTTTTTTCTAGTCCTCCTTGTAAGTAGTTTTTCTAAAATTAAAGTTACATCTTTTATATATGTAAAATCTCTTTCATGATTTCCTTTATTATTTAAATAAAATTTTTTTTTAGTACTCGATGATTTAAACATTTTAAATAAAAACATGTCAGGTCTTCCGTATTCTCCATATATTGTGAAAAACCGCAGTCCTATAAATTTAATATTTGAAATTTTACTATATGTTTCTGCAATTTTTTCATTTAACATTTTTGACACTGCATAAATATTGATTTGATTAAGTTTTTGATTTTCCTTTAGTGGAAATTTATTTGTATTTCCATATACTGAGCTTGACGAAGCATAAAGAATTTTTTTTATGTTATTAATTTTTGCCGCAAGTACCAGGTTCAAAAAACCAATTACATTTGAACTTATATATTTACTTGGATTTATATAGGAATATCTAACCCCAGCTTGACCCGCTAGATGAATAATTGTATCGATCTTATTTGATGAAATAAATTTTAGTAATAATTTTCTACTAACAATATTTATTTTTTGGAATTTAAAGTTTTTATACTTTTTTAGTTTACTCAGTCTAAATTTTTTTAATTTAATTGAATTAAAGTCGTCAAAATTATCTAAACCATAAATTTCATGTTTTTTTTTTAAAAGATTTAGTGCAGTATTAGTGCCAATGAAGCCAGCAACGCCTGTAATTAATATTTTCATTAAATTTTTCTAAAATGTTTTAAAAATTTATATATTACAATTAATAAGACCATTAATTTATTTTGTTTGTTATCAAGTCTTATATTTATTTCTTCAAAGAAGTGGTCTCTGAAATTTACTTTACTAGAAAATCCTCCTCTCCTGAAATTACCAAATAATTCATCTTTCCTAGAACCAACCCCTTCAAGTTTATGCTTAACTATCATTCTATAAAAGTAATCATAATCTGAAGAATATTTATATTTTAAATTATATAATCCTACCATTTTAGCTGAGTTTAATTTTATAAAAAATCCAGTAGAATGACTGGAATAAAAGCCCCAGCTCCACTTTATTTTGTATGGTTTGTATCCATGAAGTATTCCCCAATGTTTTTTTACTGCCCCAAATATAAAATCTTTGTTCGGATATTTTTTTATATAATTGTCTAAATGAATAAAAGCATCATCGGAATAAAAATCATCAGAGTTTAAAAAACCTATATAATCACCATTACATAGTTGCATTCCTAAATTAAATGCATCATAGATCCCACGGTCTTTTTTTTGACACCAATACTCAATTTTCTTTTCATTAGCTTTAATAATTTCTATTGACCTATCAGTAGATCCACCGTCGATTACTATATGTTCAATATTAGGGTATTTTTGTTTATGCAAACTTTTAAAACATTCTTCTAAATATTTCTCACCATTTAAAACTACAGTTATTATAGAAATAATTGGTTTTTTTTCATCAAATTTTTTTTTTATTTTCTTAACTCTATTACCACCTTCTTGAATAGTATCTTTTGCAAAATCTAAACTATTAAATTTCATATTTATAAAATTGATCTATTAAATCTTCATGTCTTATTTTTGGGTAGGCTTTAATTATTTTTTTTATCTTATCTATGTTAGCATAATTTTCTTTGATTTCGTGAGCTCTAAAAAATTTTTTATTTATTTTAATATATTTTTTGTAATCTAGATTTTTCTTTTTAAAAAAATATTCAATTATTTTTCTAAGTTTTATTGAAAATCCTGTGGCCAAAATATAGTCCTCAATTTTTTTATTTTCCATAATCTTTATTATTATTTTCATATACTCTTCGCTTGATCCCCAATCTCTAATTACATCAATATTTCCAAGTTCCAATTTTTTTGAAAAATTTTTTGTTTTTATATAATTTAATAACTTTTTAAATATAAAGTCATCGCTTCTTAAGGCTGACTCATGATTGAAAAAAATGATTGTGAAAACATCGAGATCAAACATTTCTCTATAAGATTTTACAATTTCATAACCAATAAGTTTAGATAATGCATACGGGCTTAGAGGTTTTTTTAAACTTTCTTCATTAAGCTTCTTTTTCTTATGATAGCCAAATATTTCACTAGATGAACTAAACATTAGTTTAGTTTTACAAATTTTTTTAGTTCTTAAATTTTCCAGGATAGTTTGAAGAGGTAATATTTGACTATCATAAGTTTCTTGCTCTAATTTTTTGTAAGAAGCAATTACACTAGATTGACCACCTAAGAAAAATATATAAGTATAGTTATTTAGTAAAATTTTATTTAAATTTTTATATTTTTTATCTAATTTAAATATTTTTAATTTATTTAAAATACCTAATTTTTTTAGATTCCTATCCCAACCACTTTTTTTTCTTGAAATACCATGGACAATAAATTTTTTTTCAAGGTAATTTTCAGCCAGATATGATCCATCTTGACCTGTTATACCGTAAATTAATATTTTTTTTCTCATATCAGGTTCTTTTAAAAAGAATATCACAATGATCAGATGAAGGTTCTGATAAGTTTGTAAATCCATTTTCAATAAGAAAAGATTTTAATTCTTTCCAAGAAGTTGATCCTTCTTCATAAAAGTTCTTTTGACTTACCTCAATAAAAATACTTTTACAAAATGATAATGAATTTTTTGCACCCTTTAAAAATTGAATTTCTGAACCCTGTAAATCAACTATCCAGTGATCAAAATGATTTAAATTAATTTTATATTTTTTTACCGCATCATCAAATTTAATCATATTAAGTTTAATTTTATTTATCATCTTAACTTTTTGATTATTCCATAAATTTCCTTCTTTAACTTCTTTAGATAAATCAAAAATAGATGAGCAAGATGCATCTTTATTGGAAATAAAAAAATCTACTTTTTTGTTTTCATCACCTAGTAAAAGATTTAAAGCTTGTTGGTCAAAGTATAAATTTAAATGATCTATTAGATCATTAAAAATTATAGGATTTGCCTCTACCCATAATACTTTTTTATTAAACCAACTGTATACCTCTGCTTCTTTACCTCTATGAGCGCCAAAATGTAATATTCCATTTGAGTTTATTATATTTTTTATTTCTTCTAAATCTGGTTTTTGATTAACAAACGAAGTGGGTTTTTTTCTTCGTATTTTAACTAATTTCCATCCTAAAATATTAAGAAATTTTTTAATAAAATTTTTCAAAATCTTCACTTTAGAATCCACCAAATATTTTAGGCATTATTTTTTTAATATACCAATAGAATTGAGAAATAATTATATTTTTTGAATTAAATCCATTATCTATCTCATATCTTATCTGGTTACTCTCGATATTGAACCCAATTGATGCAGCACTAATGTTGGAGCAAAGATAAACAAAATATTTACATGAGGATAAAACCATTGCCTCTATTATTGCCTCTCTACCAAGCTTATATCTATGTAAATTCCTAGGATAAATTTTAAAAGCATCATTTTTATTCGATCTATAAGATGACTTTAGAAAAAATACTTTATCACCAAATTTTTTTATAAAAAATTCTAAATAATTTTGTTCTTCAGTTACTAAAAAAATTTTATCAACTTTATTTTTTTTAATGATTTCTTTTGTTATCTTATACATTTGTTTTTTAGTTGCTGGCAATGGATGACCAGCTGATCTTTTGTAGCTTGTCCCTCTAAAATGAATACCTAATACATTTTTATTCTTGATTTCCCTCTTGACTTTTTTTAAAGATTTTTTTAGATAATTATTTATTTTAATTTCATTTCTTAATAATTCAGATATTTCTTGATCTTTATCAATATTGTATGAAAAGAAATGAAAAAATTTATTATTAGTAATTAATACATTCTT
>CACPCX010000009.1 GCA_902632545.1 uncultured Pelagibacteraceae bacterium | reverse complement strand
TTTGTGCTTTTTCACGCATAAAAATATAAATTCCACTTGATACAATTATTAAAATTCCAATTATTGTGTTTAACGAAGGTATTTCATCGAAATATAGCCATCCTACTAGTGGGGACCAAAATAATATTGAATATTCAAAAGGTGAAACTACAGAAGGTGAAGCTATGCTGTAAGCTGAAAATAAAAAAAAGAAAGCAATGGTAGCTGTAACACCAGTTGCAGTCATTAATAGAATATTGGAATTAAAATTAACAAACCATTCTCTAAATATAAATTGAGAAGCTGGATGATTTAAAGTGTTGTATTGACCGTCACCAATAACAAAATAGAAAATTATACTTAGAATAATTGCACCAATATAAAATGTAAAAGTTTGGGTATAAACGCTATCCTTATCAGATGTTTTTTTTATAATGATCATAGATAATGAATAACAAAACGCACATAAAATAGGTAATAAACTTAAATAGTTAAAATTATTGAAATCAGGATTTAATGTCACATAAACACCAATAAATCCCACAACCACAGCAGACCATCTTCTTAATCCTATTTCTTCTTTTAAAAAAAAATGAGCAAATATTGTAATTAAAAATGGAGTAACAAAAAATAAAGCTGTAGCAGTCCCAAGCGGCAACACAGTCAAAGAAACATAAAAAGAACTAAAACCAAAGAAAAAAAGTATTACACGGGTAAAAGTTAAAAGAGGATATTGGCTTTTAAATACTATTGGTTTTTTTGTAATTATTAAAAATAATAAAATAAGCACAAAACTTACCACTGTCCTTACTAAGTAAACTTCATAAAGTGAAACAAAATTATAAATATGTTTCATAATTCCGTCCTGTACAGAAAAAACCATCATGGCAATTAATATGTAAGCTATTCCTTTAGGATTATTATTTGGAGTACTCATTGATGACCTATATCAAAAAAGAATATGTTTTTAAATTTATTAAATTTATGACATATTCATCATATGAGTTCAGATGAAGATAAGATAATGATGGAAACCCTTTATTGGTGGGGTATTCCAACTTTATTTAGATGTAAAAATGATCCTGAACCAAAGAACTGCGATATAGCATTAGTTGGTGTTCCACATAGCACAGGAAATGGGACCACAGAAAGAGATCAACATCTAGGTCCAAGGGCAGTTAGAAATATTTCTGCAATGCTAAAACGTTCGCATTTTGATTATAAAATTGATCCTTGGAAAGAAAATAGAATTCATGATTTAGGAGATGTTCCTTTTCCAGAAGCAAATAATAATGAAAAATGTATTGAGAGGATTTCAGCTTTTTATAATCAAATTGAGGAAGCAGAAAAACCAGTTGTATCAATAGGAGGAGACCATTCTATAACAGGTGGAATTGTTCAAAGTTTAGCAAAAAAAAATTCAAAACTCACAAAAGGTAAAAAAATAACTTTCGTTCATTTTGATGCTCACACTGATTGTTTTGAAAAATTAGATCATTTTCTTGGAGCAAAAAAATCAGCTGCTCATTGGGCTTCTTACTTAGTTAAACAGGGAAACGTTGATCCACATACAAGTACTCAAATAGGTATAAGAGGAAATCCAAGAACATTAGATTGGCTTCAAGCTAGTTATGATATTGGTTATCAAGTAATAACTATGGATGAGTATAGAAAATGGGGCCATGAAAAATGTTCAAAAATGATTTTGGATAGGATAGGGGACAATCCAATTTATATAACTTTTGATTTAGATTGTTTAGATCCATCGGTTGCACCAGGTGTTGCAAACATTGAGCCAGCATATAAAGGATTTAATATGGACGAGGTTAGAAAACTTCTTCAGTCCTTAAAAGGAAAAAATATTATTGGTGGTGATGTAGTGTGTTTAATGCCAACTAAAGATAGTCCAAATCAAATAACAGCTATGGTAGCAGCCTCAATAATGTTTGAAATTATTTGTTTGATTTCTATAAACCGTAATAAATAAATTAATTTAAAATAAAGTCCGACGCTCTTTCAGCAATCATTAATGTTGGAGCATTTAAGTTTCCACTTGTAATTTCAGGCATTACAGAGGCATCAACAACTCTCAAATTTTCTAAACCATGTACTTTTAGTTTATCATCAACAACTGCTTGTTCATCAATTCCCATCTTTAAAGTGCAAGATGGATGATAAGCAGTTTCAGCTTTAGATCTAATATATTCTTCAAATATATCATCCGTCTGAGCGTGTTCACCTGGTCCAATCTCTTTACCAGCAAAAGGTTTTAAAGAAGATTGTTTTAAGATTTTTCTTGCTACATGAATGCATTCAATAGTTTGTTTTAAATCATCTTCATGTTCTAAATAATTAAATTGAATTTTTGGATAGTCATATGGGTTTGAACTATTTAAGGTTACATGACCTCTACTTTTAGGATGATTTGGACTTGCGTGCAATTGATATCCATGTCTGTCAGGATCTACCAATCCATGATCAATCACAAACGCAGGAAAAAAATGAAATTGAATATTAGGATATTCTCTTTCAGGCGATGATTTGCAAAATCCACCAGCTTCTAAAAATGAAGTTGAGCATGGTCCTGTTTTTGATAAAAACCACTGAATACCAATTCTCAACATATTCAATTTATTAATATAAGAATAAAGAGTGTCAGATGTTTTACACTCTTGTTGAACGTAAGTTTCTAAATGATCCTGCAAATTTTTACCAACACCTTGAAGATTATGAACAACATCTATTCCTTTGTCTTTCAAATGTTGACTAGGTCCAACTCCCGATAGCATTAACAGCTGAGGAGAATTAATTGCACCACCACTTAATATGATTTCTTTATTTGCATAGATTTTTTCAACTTTATTTTTTATTTTTACCTCAATACCTATTGCTTTTTTTCCATCAAAAATAATTTTTTCAACAAATGAGTCGGTAAAAATATTTAAATTTTTTCTTTTTTTTGCTGGATTTAAATAATATTTTGAGACACTAGCTCTTTCTCCCTTATGAATAGTTACATCATACATACCAAAACCTTCTTGTTCTTTACCATTCATGTCATTATTTATTTTAAAACCAGCTTCTCCAGCTGAATCGATAAATGCTTTAAATAGAGGATTTTTATTTTTAGATTGATTAACTGGTAATATACCATCTCCACCTCTATATTCATTCTTTCCTTCAGACCAAGTCTCAATTTTTTTAAAATAAGGCAATACCTTTTCATATGACCAATCTGTTAATCCAAAAGAAGCCCATCTTTGATAATCGTTTGGATTTCCTCTAACAAAAACCATTCCATTATGAGCAGAGCAACCACCTATCATCTTTCCTCTAGGGCAAAATAATTTTCTATTATTTAAATAAGGCTCTGGCTCTGAATAATATTTGTAATTATATTTGGGATCATGCATTGTATATAAAATTGCAAGTGGCATATTCACTTTCCAAATATCACTAGGTTTACCAGCTTCAAATATTGCTACAGTGTTTTTGCCATTTTCAGTTAATCGATTTGCAAGTACACAGCCAGCTGAACCAGCACCAATTATTAAATAATCAAACTTCATATAAGACTTGATGTTAGTAATTTTTTATATTGATGAATAGACTTTATTTTAATGTCAGTTCGTTTTGCCGCTTCATCAAATTTTCTAACAAGAATTGATGATTTGAAATATTTCTTTCTTTCAAATTCTTTACATTCTTCATGATTTAAAACTCCACCTTGTAAATTAAGGCTTACTTTTGAAGCTTCAGATAGTTTATTAAAATATTTTTTATCTCTAGCTAAATAGCGCTTAGCAAGAACATGATATTTGATTGGCTCTACAATTTCTTCTTTAAAAAAATTTTTTAAATATTCATAACCTATACTTTCATGCTCACCATCTAAATCTGATTGAACTAATTGATCTGGGTTTTCTATAATGAAATGACCATAATCATGTAATAGACATGAACAAATAACTTCTTTTTTACATTTAGCTTTTTCTGCTAACATTGCAGCTTGTATCATGTGTTGAGACATGGTTACATTCTCACCAATATATAGTGATTGGTTATTGGTAAAATTTGATATTATTTTTTCAACTACTTGCATTATGATTATTGAGGTCTATCCCCTTCAATTGCAATTCTATCCATAATTCTCTCATATCCTAAACCTCTTCCAGGAAAAAAATCTGCAATTGCATAATGAATGACACTTCTATTATCCCAAATTGCAACAGTATTTTCCGTCCAATTAAATCTACAAGTTAAATCTAATCTTGCTTGATGCTCAAATATTTCTTTCAATATTTGATCACTTTCCTCTTTTTCTAATCCAATAATTTGTTTCGTATAAGTCCAATTAACAAATAAAATTTTTTTACCTGTTTCCGGATGTGTTCTTACAATTGGGTGTTCGTTAGAATAAGAGTCATAATTTCTTTTTTCATTTCCTTCCATATACTTATAATTATCTATGAAAAATTCTGCGCCAAGAGAGCTGTGAATTGCTTTTTTATCTTTTATTTTTTCTTTAATTTTATTATCTAATGTTTCCCAAGCTAGTTCCATATTAGAAAAACAAGTATCTCCACCCACAGGAGGTATTTTTAGTGATTTTAAAATTACAGCTTTCGTTGGTTTTGCATTATAACTTACGTCACTGTGCCAATTCTCACCCCATTGGTTTTTTTCCTCTTTACCTTTTATTATTCTAACAATTTCAGGGTAATCGTTTAATCCTTTTACATAAGCATGAGTTTCTAAAGGTCCAAACTTTTCAGCAAGTGCAATTTGTTGTTTTTTAGTAATAGGCTGATCTCTAAAGAAAATAACTTTATGTTCTAAAAGAAGATCATTTATTTTCTTAAAATTTAAATCTGAAACATCGGTTAAATCTATACCTTTAATTTCAGCTCCTA
This sequence comes from uncultured Pelagibacteraceae bacterium, assembly GCA_902632545.1. Taxonomy (GTDB): domain Bacteria; phylum Pseudomonadota; class Alphaproteobacteria; order Pelagibacterales; family Pelagibacteraceae; genus Pelagibacter. Next base: position 25,574 of record CACPCX010000009.1, on the reverse strand, counting down.
ATGCACCAGAAAGTAACTTAATTTCCATTATTTTTTCAATTTTCCAGTTATCACAAGATCATTATCCCTAAAATTTAATTTGTTTAATTTAATAAAATCATCCATTAACTTAATTTTGTCTTGTTCGAATTCTGCCACTTTTCTCTTATTTAAGTCAATATACAAAGATAGCATTTCTAAAGTTGCTGATAATTTTTTTGTAGTTGTTTCAAGCATTTCCATTTTGAAGTGTAATCTTTTTTTGTCATGATCAAAAAAGGTAAGATTAATTTCTACCTCTTCACCCTCCTTTACCTCATTATTATAAGTTGTGTGTGTTTCAACAACCATTGTACTCATTTTGTCTGATTTTGCTGAATCCTCACCCATCTTAAATTTTTGTAACATTATTTCCCAAATTCGATCAAAAATAAGAACATAGTAAGCCATGTTCATATGATTATTATAGTCTGTCCACTCTTTTTTAATAATTTGATTTGCTATATGTATTGACATTTAATTTTTATAATCTGGTTCTTCTTTTTCTAAAATTAATTTTATTTGATCAAGATGTAATTTTGCTAAATCAATTGGATAGTTTGCAGTTTCTTGAGCTGTTTTTTCAGCAACATCTTCGCTAACTACATTCAATTCTTGATTTGAGGCTAAAGCAGTTAAATAAGTTTCTGCTGCTTTTTCAAAATAATATAAATAATTAAAACCTTCTGCAACTGTCTGTCCTGTTGTAATAATTCCATGGTTAGCAAGTAACATATGCTGTTTGTTTCCTAAAGCACTAGCCATCTTCATAGCCTCATCCTCAAATCCTAATCCTCCAAATTCATTATAAACTGAGACTCTATTATAAAAAATCATAGTATTTTGATCTATAGGTTTCATTATAGGATCTTTTAAAGTTGATAAAGCTGTTGCATACTTTGAATGACAATGAAAAATACATTTTGCATGTGGAATTTTTTGATGTATTGCACCATGAATGCTAATTGCTGTAGGGTCAATTAAATTAGGCTCATTCTTTAGTTCATTAATATTTTCTTTAGTCACTAAAATTAAATCACTAGCTTTAATTTGACTAAAATGTATGCCAGCTTTATTGACGTAGAAATCAGTTGAGGAGCCTGGAAGACACGCACTAAAATGGTTTGCAACACCCTCGTGCATATTTAGTCTTGCAGTCCATCTAAAAGTAGCAGCTAAATCTTTTTGTAATTCGGTTATTTCCATTTTTGTTAAATTAAACTATATTTAATTTAAAATTTATGAGCAATAAAGTTTTTATATCGTGTGCAGTAACTGGATCAGGTGACACTGCTAGCAAGCATCCCGATTTACCAAAAACACCAGAACAAATTGCCAAAGCCTCAATAGAGGCTGCAAAAGCTGGAGCTGCAATCGCTCATATTCATGTTAGAGAGGATGATGGAACTCCAAGTAGAAGATTGGAATTATATAAAGAGGTTATTGATAGAATTAGATCAAGTGACACAGATGTAATTTTGAACTTAACAACTGGCATGGGGGGAGACCTTGATATTGGACAAGGAAAAAATCCTTTAGAATTTGGTCCAATGACTGACATGGCAAACGTAATGGAAAGAATTGCAAACGCTGAACAATTTCTTCCCGAGATTTGCACATTGGATGCAGGCACACTAAATTTTGGTGACAGTTCAGTTATTACAGTGAACACACCAAATGATTTAAGAAAAGCTGCAAAAAAGTTGCAAGAAATTAAAGTGAAACCAGAAATAGAGGCGTTTGATTTAGGTAATATGTGGTTTGGTTCACAGTTATATAAAGAAGGACTTTTAAGTGATCCACCTCTTTTTCAAATGTGTTTAGGAATTCCATGGGGAGCGCCTGCAACAATTTCAGCTATGCAAGCGATGAAAGATATAATGCCTAAAGAAGGTGTTTGGTCAGGTTTCGCTATTTCAAGAAATGAAATGCCATTTGTTGCTCAAACTGTTCTTATGGGAGGAAATCCAAGAGTTGGATTAGAAGATAATTTGTATTTATCAAAAGGTAAGTTGGCAACTAATGCTCAATTAGTAGAAAAAGCAATAAGAATAATAGATGAAATTGGCTATTCACCAATGACACCAGCCGAGACAAGAGAAAAATTGAAATTAGTAAAACATTTTTAATGTCAAAGATAACTGTTATAGCTAGTTTTTATCCCAAAGAAGATAAAGTTAATGAAGTTAGAGAAATTTTATTATCTATGACAGAGCCAACTAGATCAGAGCAAGGTAATGAACTTTATAATTTTTATGGGGAAAAAAATTCAGAAAATAAGATCGAATCTTTTCATTTATTTGAAATATATAAAGATACTAAGGCGCTAGATTTTCACAGGAATACGATGCATTATAAAGAGTATAGATCTAAAATTAATGATCTATTAAACAAACCTATAGAGGTAAAAGTTCTTAGCCCAATCGACATTATATAATTACTTTTTAGGTTTTTAATTTAATAAATTTTCTTCCAATATTCACATTTTTTTGGCATTTACCTTATTTCTATTGCAGGAGCTAAATATTTTATTGTAAATCCTCATATTCTAAAATAGGGTTTTCAATATAATTAACAACTTTCTACTAGCTTATGTCTAAAGAAAAAAATTTAGTAAAAATCAAAAAATCAAAAAATGCTAACACCATATTTGGTTTACCAGCTCAATCTTATATTGATGAAAATTTTTGGAAAAAAGAATGTGAAACAGTTTTATCTAATGACTGGTTGTTTGTGGGTTTTGCACATGAACTAAAAAATTCTGGAGATGTAATTCCACTATTTATAGCAAATAAACCAATACTTTTATTGAAAAACAATAATAATGAAATAAGAGCCTTTCACAATGTTTGTAGTCATAGATGCCTAAAGCTTGTCGATGAAAAAAAAAATGTAGGTAAACTTATAAGTTGTCCTTATCACGCTTGGAGCTATGATCTTGATGGAAACTTAAAGGCAGCACCTCATGTTGGTGGGACAAATCAACATAAACCTCAAGGATTTAATTATATTGATCACGGTTTAAAACCAATAAAAATACACATTTGGCACGATTGGATTTTTATTAATTTTAATGGTAAAGCAAAAAAGTTCGAGCAATACGCTAAACCACTTATTTCAAAGTTTAATGATATTGATTTTACTAAATTAAGATATGCAGCAACATTAGATTTTGGAAAAATAAATACTAATTGGAAATTTTTAATTGAAAATTTTATTGAACCTTATCATGTTCAATTTGTTCACAAAACTACTACCAATCAACCACTTAAAGATCATTACACAGTTGTGGATGGCGTCTGTTATGGCAGTGGAGTAGATGTAGCCGAGGAAGATACTAAAAATAGTACAGCCTTATCTGTAACATCTAGATATTTGTCGCTATTCCCAAATTTTATCATTGGCTCTTACTTTCCAAATCAAATTGGTGTTTATCTTAATGTACCTATTAGCCCAGGCTTGACATCTCAAAAAAGGATAATTTACACGACAGATGGTAAAGATATGAGCGAGGAAGAAATTAAGATGGTTAAAAATATCTGGTGGAGTGTTCATAAAGAAGATCACGAAATGTGTGAAAGACTTCAAGAGGGCAGACGTTCTCCAGCATCTCACGAAGGTGGTCTTTTGTCTCCCGTTTGGGAAAAAGGTGTTCAAGCATTTCAAAAATTAATAGTTGATGCTACAATGAAGTCTTCTAAATCAATAAAAAGGAAAAAAAATGTCTAAAGAGATTAATCTAGAGGGATATCGATTAGCCCATACAATGATAAGAGTTAAAGATCTGGAAGCATCTTTTAATTTTTACTGCAAAACCCTAGGTATGAAAGTTTTAAGAAAAACAGATTATCCAGAAGGAAAATTTACAAATGCTTTTATTGGATATGGTTTAGAAACTGAATCTCCTTGTTTAGAGCTTACTCATAATTGGGATCAAAAGGAAGATTATGACAAAGGAAACGGATGGGGCCATGTCTGTATAGAAACTCCAGATGTTTATAAAGCTTGTGAAGATCTTGAAAAACTTGGTGTTAATATAACTCGTAAACCAGGTCCAATGAAACATGGAACAAGAGTAATAGCATTTTGTGAGGATCCTGATGGCTACAAAGTTGAATTAAATGAACCACTAAAAATATAAATTGAAAGGAATTAGAATGTCAAATAAGCCTCAGTTGTATAAATTTAAAGATATAGAACATAGACTTCATACTCTAGAACCAGGCAAAAGTTATATTAAACCATTTGTCACTAGTAAAGTAAGTAATACGATGTGTGGAGGGTTAAATTTTTTAAACAAAGTATCCGTGCCATGGGATTTGACTTGTGATGAAATTATTTACTGTATGGAAGGAACTTTTAGATTGACCTGTGATGGGCAATCATATGTCTGTAACCCTGGGGATGTACTTTATATTCCTAAAGATAATCACATAGCATATGAGTGTGATGAAAAATGTGTAATATTTTATGCAGCATATCCTCATGACTGGAAACAAAAAGCTGGCATTACTTTTGTACCTGGAATTGATCCTGAGGACATGCCACAACCGTAAATTAGGAGGAAATCAACTTGAATAAAAACGAAAAAATCTATTACGAAAATTTCAAAGATGCAGTTGATCGTAATAGAAAAAAAATACCTGCAGTTCATAAAAAATTAAAAAATGCTGGTGTAAAATATGTTTTATCAAGTTGGATTGATCTCCATGGTATCCCAAAATCAAAACCTGTTCCTATGTCCGATTTTGAACCTTTATGTTTAGGAAAAGGTCCTCAATTTGCTGTTCATTCTATTTCTTTTGTTCCAGAATTAACACCAGCAGACTCTGATCAGGTAATGTTACCAGATTTAGATTCTGTTTATATTTGTCCATGGGATACATCTACAGCAATTATTTTTGCAGACCTTTTTTGGGAAGATAAACCTTATAATGTTTGTCCAAGACAGGCTTTAAAACGCAACATGCAAAAAGCTCAAGATGCTGGATACAAAGGTATGGCTGGAGTGGAACCTGAATTTATTGCAATGAAGTATGATGAAAATGGTCAACCTATAAAAGCTATTGATACTGATCCTATAAAAGGAATTAGACCGAGACGGCAAGCTTTTGGTTACGATGTTGAGCATTCATTAGACTCAATGCATTTTTTAAAAGAGTTAATAGATATTCTTAACGGATTAGGTTGGAAACTGCACGATGTAGTTGCTGAAGGAGCATATTCTCAATTTGAGTTAGATTTCCATTATACGAATCTTTTAGAAATGGCTGACAGATTAGTTTTTCTTCGTATTCTCCTTAAGGAAGTCGCAAAAAAACATAACATGTTTATTACATTTATGCCAAAACCAACGATAGGAGATTGGAGATCAGGAGCTCATATAAATTTTTCAATGGTTGATAAAAAGGGAAAAAATATTTTTGATGGTGGAAATAAATGGTCTAAAGAGTCTTTGTTTGCCGTTGGTGGGCTTATGAAACATGCAGAAGCACTAACTTCAATTACATGTTCAACTGTAAATTCATATAATGGATTGGTACCAAGAGTTGGTGGATTTGAAGGAGGTACAGTTACTTGGGCGCCCACAAATATTACATATGGACACAATAACAGATCAGCTCAGTTTAGATTACCACAAAATAGATATTGCATTGAAAATAGAGCTGCAGATATGACAATGAATGTATATTTAGCATTTTCAATGACACTTTCAGCAGCTGTAGAAGGTATTAAAAATAAAATTCACCCTGGTAAACCAACCGATCAAGATCTTTATGATATGACTGATAGTGAGTTTAAAAAACTTGGAATTAAAAGACTTCCAAGAAATTTACTAATGGCTATAGAAGCGCTGAAAAAAGATAATTTGTCTGAAGAAGTAATAGGATCAGTCATGAAAAAATCTTTGCTTGCTTATAAAAATGATGAGTGGGAAAGATACCATCAAGCAGTTACTGATTGGGAAGTAAAAGAGTACCTAAGACTCTATTGATCCATGGCTAGTTATGAGACGTTTAAATTAGGAAACGTTAAGCTTTTATCGGGTAAAATTTTAAATTCTGCAGAACTAGCATATAAAACTTATGGTAAATTAAATAAAAGTTGCTCTAATGTAATTGTTCTTCCAACCTTTTACACAGGAAGCCACATAAGAAACGAGGGATTTATCGGGAAAAATAGAGCTATAAATCCAAATAAATACTTTATCGTATCAATCAATATGTTTGGAAATGGTTTTTCTTCATCACCAAATAATTCTATAAAAAAACAATTTGGAGCAAAATTTCCAACCATAACATTATGGGATAATATTTACTGTCAACACAAACTTATTACAGAGAAATTAAAAATAAAAAAAATAGCACTAGTAACAGGTTGGTCAATGGCTGGTTGTCAGTCTTATCAATGGGCAGCACAATATCCAAATATGGTCAAAGCAATCCTGCCTTTTTGTGCTTCGTCTAAAACATCAATTCATAACTATGTGTTTTTAGAAGGAGTTAAAGCCGCGCTTACTGCTGATAAAAATTGGAATAAAGGTAACTATAAAAAACAACCGGTTAAAGGTTTAAGAGCGTTTGGACGAGTTTATGCTGGTTGGGCTTTTTCTCAAAAATTTTATAGAGAAAAATTATATAAAAAACTTGGTTACAAAAATTCTGAAGAATTATTAAAGGATTGGGAAAATGATCATGCTAGAAATTGGGATGCAAATAATTTACTTTCAAAGCTTAAAACCTGGCAACTTAACGATATAAGCAAAGGACCAATTTATAAAAATAATTATACTAAAGCACTTAAATCAATTAAAGCAAAAACAATTTTGATGCCTTGCAATCAAGATCTTTATTTTAGAACTGAAGATAATAAATATGAAGAAAAATTTATTCCTAATTCTTCTTTAAGACCAGTAGATTCATCTTTTGGTCATTGTGCAGCAAATCCTGGAAATGATAAAAATTTTGAAAAAAAACTTGATAAAAATATTAAAGAACTTTTAAATTGAAATGACAAGAATTCATAAAGTAGCAGTAGTAGGCACTGGTGTAATTGGTACAGGTTGGATTATTAGATGTTTGGCGCATAATAAAATTGTTTATGCTTACGACAAAGATCTTAAATTAAAAAAAAATTTAATTTCAGAAATTAAAAGAACTTGGCCATATGTAAAAAAACTTTTTAATAAAAAATCAATTAATCTTAAAAATTTTAAATTTTTTACTAAAATTGAAGAAACTCTAAGAAATGCAGATTTTGTTCAAGAATGTGCTAGTGAAAATTATACTTTAAAAACTAAATTGATGAGCTTAATTGGAAAATATGCTAAACCCAATGCAATTATTTCATCAAGTTCTTCAGGCCTGTTACCTTCAAGAATTTATTCTAAATGTAAAAATCCTGAAAGAACAATGATTGGACATCCATTTAATCCTGTCTATTTATTACCTGCTGTTGAAATTGTGCCAGGTAAAAAAACAAAAAATAAATTTTTAAAAGAAGCTAAAAAATTTTATAAATCGATTTCCATGAATCCAATTATGGTAAAAAATGAGTTACCTGGATATTTATCTGATAGGTTACAAGAAGCTTTATGGAGAGAAGGGCTACATATTATTAACGAAGGATATGCAACTACTGAGGAATTAGACAGAGCGATTGAGGATGGTCCAGGACTAAGATGGTCCTTAATGGGTACATTTTTAACTTTTCATCTAGCAGGTGGAAAAACTGGGATGAAACATATGCTTGAACAATTTGGACCTGCTTTAAAATTACCCTGGACAAAATTAAAAGCTCCAAAATTATCAAAAAAACTATCATCTAGACTTATTTCAGGGACAGCAAAACAAGCCAAAGGTAAATCGGTTGCAATGATATCAAATATAAGAGATCAGTATTTAGTTGATCTTCAAAAGTTAAGAAAAAAATACGAAAATAAAATAAGAAGATAATGAAGAGAACTTTGATAGCTAGTTGTTTATGTGAAGGAGTAAAGTTTAAAACTAGTGGTAAACACAGAAACGTTTCAAATTGTCATTGTATTCAGTGTAGAAAAACTCATGGATCATATGGTGCCTACTCTAATGTTAAAGATAAGGATATTAAATTCATAAATAAAAAAACACTTAAATGGTTTAAATCATCTATTCACGCAAGAAGAGGTTTTTGTAATAAATGTGGGGCTAGTATTTTTTTTAAATTTAAAAATTCAGATAATATTTCGATAGCAGCAGGTATGTTTAACGGAAAAACAGGTCTTAAAACAATGCGAAATATATTTGTCAGTTCTAAATCAGATTTTTATAAAATAACTGATAAGCTTCCAAAATATAAAAGATTTTCAAATTAGTCGTTTCTCTCTGTATGCCCATCTACAGAGATTACTTGCCCCGATACTTTGCTTGAGTCATCTGATATTAAAAAAGCACACATTTTTCCTATATCTTCCTCTAGAATCCACTTTTTCATAGAACTCATTGAAATAAATTCTTTTTCAACTGTTTTAGAGGAAACTTTTGTAAATTTTGCTTTATCTCTTATTACTCTTTTCATTCTCTCACCTTTTATTGAACCAGGGCAAACTGCATTAACTCTAACATTAAATTTTCCAAGTTCCATTGCTAAAGTTTTGGTAACGCCAATTATTGCCCATTTACTTGCTGCATAAGGTGATCTTAAAGGAAAACCAAGAATACCTGCTGTTGACGAAATATTAATTATTGATCCGTTTCTTGATTTTTTAATTAAAGGTATAGCTCTTTTGGTAAAATAAAAATGACTATTAATATCTACTTGAATAGTTTTTTCCCAATCTTTAGAATTTAATTTTTCAAGTGATCCAGTCGGTCCCGCAATTCCAACATTATTTATCAAAGCATCAATTTTTTTTGTTTTCTTAAGTATTTTCTTAAACAATTCTGATACTTGTCTTTCGTCTGCTGCATCACAATTAAATGTAAAAAGTCTTTTATTTTTAAGAGAATGTTTATCTAATTTATTTAAAGATTTATTATCGATGTCACAAAGATATACATATGCTCCGCGTGAAAGACAGACCTTAGCTGTAGCTAATCCAATACCAGATGCACCGGCAGAAATAATAATTTTTTTATTCTTTAATGATTGATTAATCATTAATTATGATTTTGTTAGTGATGTCTGTAATTCTTTATTAGATATATAACCTTTTACATTTCCACTCTTGTCGACCACTTCACAATTAGAATTCGAACATACAATTTGTGGTAAAAATTCTTCAATAAATTGATCCTCATTTACTTTAATTAAATTTGTTTTATCAATATCATCTGAGTCTTTAGTACTTTTCATAATTATTTTTGCTTTAATTACTTTTGCTCTATTAACATCTTTCACAAATGCTTTAACATAATCATCTGCAGGGTTCATAATGATATCAACCGGAGTTCCAACTTGAACTAGTTTTCCAGCATTCAATATTCCAATATGGTCTCCAAGTCTTAAAGATTCATCTAAGTCATGAGTAATAAATACGATTGTCTTTTTTAATTCCGATTGAAGATCAAGTAATTGTTTCTGCATATCACTTCTTATTAGTGGATCTAAAGCACTAAAAGCTTCATCCATTAACATTATATCACTATCAGTTGCTAAAGCTCTTGCAAGACCAACACGTTGTTGCATACCGCCTGATAATTGATTTGGAAATTGATTTTCAAAACCACTTAGGCCTACAGCTTCAATTTTTTCCATAGCTGTTTTATTTATTTCTTCCAGCTGTTTACCTTGCATTTCCAATCCATATCCAACATTTTGGATCACTGTTTTGTGTGGAAATAAACCAAACCTTTGAAAAACCATACTCATCTTGTGTCTTCTAAAATCAATTAATTGTTCTTTATTAAAAGACATAACATTTGTACCTTCTACTATAATTTCTCCGTCAGTAGGATCGATTAGCCTATTTAAATGTCGAATTAATGTTGACTTTCCAGATCCAGATAAACCCATACAAACAAAGGTCTCACCTTCCTCTATTTTTAATGAAACATTATCTAGACCAACTGTATGACCTGTTTGTTCTAATACCTCCTCTTTATTTGCCCCTTCTCTTACCATTGGCATAACTGATTGAGGATTATTACCAAAAATTTTGTAAACATTATTAATTTCAATTTTTGACATTATTTACCTTTCTTTGTATTTGGTGCAGTTCTCTCTTGGAGAGTTTCTCCGTAAGATTGCGTAATTCTATCAAGCACTATTGCCAAAAGTACAATAGCAATTCCTGCTTCAGCAGCTCTTCCAACATTTAATTGTTGAAGGCCAAGTAAAACTTCATCTCCCAAACCTCTTGTACCTATCATTGATGCAATTACCACCATTGCTAATGCCATCATAGTGCATTGGTTAATTCCCTGCATTATATTAGGCAAAGCTAAAGGCATTTGCACACCCCATAGTTTTTGTTTTTTACTTGCGCCAAATGCATCTGCAGCTTCAATAACTTCAGTATCAACCAATCTTATCCCTAAATCTGTAAGCCTAACTAAAGGTGGAACTGCGTAAATAAATGTGGCTATAATTGCAGGAACAGCTCCTAATCCAAATAACATAATACCTGGAATCAAATAACAAAAACTTGGAATAGTTTGCATCAAGTCTAAAACTGGCAGAATAACATTTCTAGTTCTGGCACTTCTTGCCATTGCGATACCTAGTGGAATACCCGCAACAACACAAAGAAATATTCCAATTAACATTATAGCAGTTGTTTCAATCGCTTTTTGCCAAAATATTGGGTGAAGAAAACCTATAAAAAATGTACAAAAACCAACGAATACTGTTGTTCCTATTTTTCTTCCACTTGCAAAGTACGTTAATACTATAACACCAAGTATTACTAATGGCCATGGAGCTTGAATTAAAAAATTTTTTACAAGCATTAGCATATAAAGAAGAACATTATTTATAGCCTCAAATATATATCCATATTTTTCGTTAAGTGTTTTAAAACCAGAATTTATCCAATTCATTAATGGTAGGTCTAACCACTTAGGCCATTTACCTCCTAACCATGAAAAATCATTTAATAATTCTCCTATATTGTCAGGTTTTCTTTTTGATTGACTGTAACTAGTTATTAACAACCAAACAAAAATAGCTAACAAACCAATATTAAAAAATATTTTTTTATTTTTCTTTAATGCTTCCATAGTTTTACTTTATTTAAAGAAAGAGCCCCATAAAGGGGCTCTATCAATAAATTTTTCTTAGTGATTATAATGCTGCTGAAACTTTTTTAGCAACATCAGCTGGTACCCAGTCTTTCCACATAGTTTCTGATTTTAAGAACTCTATTGCAGTAGCTTCCATATCACCACCTGACTCATCTTCATAGAATGCTAACATTTTGTTAACTGTAGCTGTTGGAATAGTATATTTCCCAATAAACTCATTTTCTTTTGGATGAGCTTTTGCCCAAGTAGCAAGAACAGATTTAGTTAATGCCATATCTCTGTACTCACTTGCGCAAGAAGGTTTATAAGCATCTGGACCATTTGCTTTAATGTCTTCTACAACTGCAGACATTGCATCCCAGCATGCTTGATCAAATTTAGGCTCCTTTAATCTTACAAGATCAACTTTACCCATTAAACCAGTTGGTGCCCAGTAATAAGTAAAGATTGGTTTTTTCTTAGCAAATGCACCTGCTATTGCAGCATCCAATGCACCTCCTGAACCTGGATCAAAGTTTGTGTAGTATTTATCTAAACCATACTCTTTTTGTTTAACCAAGTTAACAGTGTAGCATGTCCAACCAGATATACAGCTTGTCATTCTACCTTTTGAAGGATCTTCTGGATCTTTAAATAGCGCAGCTATTTTAGGATCTTTCATATCTTCAACTGATTTTAAATTGTATTTATCAGCAGTAGCTTTATCAACATAGAATGCTTGCTGAGAGTCTGGTGTGTTTGTTCCCATATGGATAATTGTACCTGCTTCTTCGTGAGGTTTGTAATTACCAATGATGTTGTCGTACCAAACTTCAGTAATAACATCTAATTGACCGTCATAATGAGCAGCCATAATCGGAGTTGTACTTCCTTTAGTTACAGAAACTTCACAACCGTATCCTTTTTCAAGAATAAAAGTAGTAATAGCTGTATGAATATTAGCACTACTCCAGTCAAAATCTCCCAATCTAGCCTTACAGTCACCTGCGTTTGCATTGGACACAACCAAAGATGATAAAAGGAAAATCGAGATAGTTAATCTTTTTAAAAACTTCATTAAATTATCTCCTTAAGGTTAAGTTTTAATAAGAAGATTTAATAATGAATAAAGATAAAAAACAAGCTTTGAATTCAAAATACAACCATTAATTGAGTTGATTTGAATACTCAATTATATAAATATTAATACTGACAATGATTTCGAAATTAGAAAAAAATTCTACATATCTAAAAATTGTATGGAATGATGGTGAAGAGAGTAAATTTAACTATCTTTGGCTAAGAGATAATTGTCCATCTGCGCACGATAAAGATTCGAGACACAGAATGTTTAATATTTTAAAAGTGTCTCAAAGTATTAATCCCAAAACATATTCAATGAGTTCAGATGGAAAATTGGAAATTGAATGGAGCGAGGGAGATCATAAAAGTTATTATGATCCTAAATGGTTGCGAGAAAATTGTTATACTTTAAAACATAAACGCAAATATATTTCACCATACAAGCTTTGGGACAACTCTTTAGAAAAAGATTTAAAATCTATTCAAATTGATCATGATGAAATAATAAATTCCGAATCTGGATTGATTAAATGGTTAGAACTTTTGCACCATACTGGTATTGCAATTGTAAAAAATTCACCAATTGAAAAAAATTCTGCATTAAATGTTTTAAATCGTATAAGTCATACTCGTGAAACATTTTTTAAAACCCCTTTTGAGGTAATAAATATTCCTAAACCGAATAATTCTGCTTATACAGCTCATGCATTAAATAATCATATGGATTTACCGTGGTTTGAAAATCCTCCAGGCTATCAATTCCTACATTGTTTAGTAAATTCAGCAAAAGGAGGAGATTCCTCAGCTGTTGATGCTTTCGCTGTTGCCGATTTTTTAAGGAAAAACGAAAAAGATATTTTCGATATTTTAGTAAATACACCATTAAAATTTAGAGATAAAGATTATACACAAGAAGCAATAAGAAGCGTCCATGGTACAGCTATTTCACTAACTAAAGATGGGGACTATAATGATGTTAGATACAGTATTGCAACTTTAGATGCATTGGATTGTCATCCAGACATAATGGACTCTGTTTATAAAGCACACCACCGTTTTGGAAATCTTTTACATGATTCCAAATTCCAAATTAATTTTAGGTTAGAACCAGGAGATATTTTTTCATTTAATAATAGAAGACTGCTTCATGGCAGAACTGAGTTTGATCCTAATTCAGGTAATAGACATCTCCAAGGTTATTATATGGATAGAGATGAAATAATTGGAAGATTAAATTATCTTAAGCAGAAATTATAAATTTTCAAATATTAAGTTATTTTTTTTATTATATTTTATGAATTCGGTTTTGTTTTTAATTGTATAAAAATATTTTTTAATTTTTAAGCCCTGAATTTTTTTGTTTTTTATGTAAGATTTATCAAGAATTAAGCAATCAACATTTTTTATTTTTGATTTCCTTTCTATTGATTTTATGGTTGTAGGTGGTGAAAAAGATAAACCTACCTTTGTTTTTTTATTTAATTTTAAAAGGTTATAAATATTTTGATGTTTAAAGGAGATAAATACACATTTTGAATATTTAGATGTTTCTTTAATTAGTTTTTTAAGCAATTTTGTTGAAAATTTAGGTTTAATCTCAATAAATAAGAAAAATTTATTTTTTGATATCTTAAGCAAATCTTGGAGCAGAGGTATTGGCTTTTGATACTTAACACTGATTTCTTTTATTTTTCGATAATTTAGGTTTTTAACACTCTCTTTTTTTTTAAAAATTCTTTTTAAAGTAAAGTCATGATAACAGATAAATTTATGATCTTTAGTTGCGTGTATATCGGTTTCTATTCCAAATCCTTTTTTAAATGATTGTTTAAATGAATTTAAAAGGTTTTCTTTATATTTTTTGCTTACAATCCCACGATGGATTAAATGCATAAATTTTTATTTCCATCCGGTAACAGTTTTAACTTCTAGATACTCATCAAGACCCCAAACTCCACCTTCTCTACCATTTCCTGATTGTCTGTAACCTCCAAAAGGAGTTCCAGCATCAGCTGCATTACCATTAATGTAAACACACCCTGAGCGTAATTTTTTAGCAACTCTATGTGCTTTTTCTCTATCTTCTGTCTGTAAATAATTCCCCAAACCATAAGAAGTATCATTAACAATATTTACTGCTTCATCTTCAGTTTCAAACGGAATAATAGAAAGGACAGGACCAAAGATTTCTTCTTTTGCTATTCTCATGTCGTTTGTAACATTTGTAAAAATCGTTGGTTTTATAAAATAGCCTTTATTTAATCCGTTAGGTAACTCTGGACCACCGGCTGCTAATGTTGCACCTTCAGAAATTCCGCTTTCAATTAAATTGATGATCTTATTATATTGAGTTTTAGAAATTACAGGTCCTATGTGATCACCTTTCTTTGAGGCTTGATCTACATTTATTTTATTTGCTTCATCAACTGCTTCCTCAACTGCTCTTTTATAAATAGATTTTTCAACTAGCATTCTTGTAGGAGCATCACAAGATTGGCCAGAGTTACTCATTACGTTTCTTATGCCATCTCGAACAGCATTTTTGTAACTATCTGAAAAAACTATATTTCCGCCTTTTCCTCCAAGCTCTAAACAAACTCTTTTAATTGTATCTGCTGCATTTTTTGAAATAAGTCTTCCAGCACGAGTTGATCCTGTAAAAGAAACCATATCAATATCAGGATGACTTGATATTTGTGTTCCAACACCTGCGCCATCACCATTTACTAGATTAAATACACCATCAGGAAATCCAACTTCATCAATCATTTCAGCAAATAACATTCCAGAGATAGGAGCTATTTCAGATGGTTTAAGTATCATCGTACACCCAGTTGCAAATGCAGGGACGACTTTAAGAGCTATTTGGTTTATTGGCCAGTTCCATGGAGTAATTAATCCACATACTCCAATTGGTTCATAGCAAATGTGATTATTAGATTTTTGATCAAAGCGTTCATCGAAGTTAAATTCTTTCAATCTTAAAATAAAATCTTCTAAATGTGCTTGTCCTGATCCAGTTTGAACATCAGAAGCCCAATCTATTGGCGCTCCCATCTCTAATGAAATAGCCTCAGCCATTTCACTAAATCTTTTTTTATAAACTGCTAATAATTTCTCAAGCAAATCCAACCTCTCTATTTTGCTAGTTTCTTTCCAAGTTTCAAAAGCATTTTTTGCAGCCTTAACTGCATTATCTGTGTCTTTTTTAGATCCTAACGAAATAATTGCAAAAGCATCTTCGTTACAAGGATTGATAACCTCAAAATCATTATTTTCTAATGGGTTAACCCATTTACCGTTTATGTAAAATTTTCTTTTATCCAACATTTATTAATTTTAACATATCAATTATTAATTTTAACATATCAATTAAATTTCATAGCCTTTTTCTTCTGGTTCATTATCTACAAGCTCCTCAGGAAATCCATTGGCTCTAAAATCAATTTTATTTAAATCTTCCATTCTTTTTACAATCATTGATGACCATGCTCTTGAACCATATTTTTTTTGTCCATCTTTAAATATCTCAACTATTTTTGGAGAAATTTCTAAAGGAGCATTTAATTTCCTAGCTAAATTGTCGAATAAATCGGTATCTTTCAAAACAAGATCCATTGTAAAATTAATATTATAAGATCCATTTAAAATAACCTGACTTTCTGTTTCATGAACGAATGAATTTCCAGATGAGACTGCTATACCTTTAAATGTTTTATTTAGATCTAAATTTGATTTTTTCGCAATAGTCCACGCCTCACCTAAAGCTACCAAATGAACTGATGCCAAATAATTTGTTATAACTTTAAGAACTGACGCACTACCTAACTCCCCGGTATGTAAAACTTTTCTACCCATTACAGTTAAGGCAGGTAATATTTTTTCAAAAGCTTTTCTATCTCCTCCTACAAATATAGCAATATTACCTGTGGCTGCTCTATGACATCCTCCACTAACAGGTCCATCTAGTGGGATAGCTTTTTTTGATAGCACCTTATTTCCAAGTCTTTTAACCTCATCTTCATCAGTTGTGCTCATTTCTAACCAAATTTTATTTTCTGTTAAACCATTTAGAATTCCATCTTCACTTTCCATAACCTCTGCAGAAACTTCAGGTGAAGGAAGTGAAGTAATAATTAGATCAGTTTGTTCTGCCAATTCTTTAGGAGACTTTGCAACTTTAGCACCTAGCTTTTTAAATTCATTTGTTAAACTTTCATTTATTTCTCTAACAGTAACATCAAAATTATTTCTTATTAAGCTTCCAGCTAGTTTACCGCCTACATTTCCTAAACCAATAAAACCTATTTTCATTTTATTTCCTCTTCTTTTTTATTTTTTGTAAATACAATTAAAATCACACCAACTATTATTATTGCACCACCTATAAATAATTCTTGTGTTGGTTTTTCACCTAAAAGAAATATAGCAGCTAGTAAACCTGTTGGGGGTATTCCCATGGTAACGATGGGTAGCACTTTATAAAGTGGGTTGTTTTTTAAAACATAATAGAAACAACCATAAGTAATTGGTTGCATGATTAAACCAATATAAATTGCAATGATCCAGTGATCAATCTTAGCATTTGTTAAATAATTAATTGTATTTCCATCGATTATCGAAGAAAGCATTATTAAAATTGGCCCTGAGAAAAATGCTAACCAAGCAACTAGAGCCAAAGGATTTATCTCCTTGCTTAAAGGTTTAACCATAACTTGTCCAAGAGCCCATATAGCTGACCCTAAAATTGTAAGGCTAATTCCAATAAACTTTCCATCTAAGTTAGGAGATCCAGTTAAAATATAAACACCAACAAAGGCAATGGTTATTCCTATCAAAGCTCTGATAGTTGGTTTTTCTTTCAATAAGAAGTATGCAAAAATAACTCCAAACGGAACTTCCATCTGAACCAAAAGAACTGCTGAAGATGCATCAATTAAATCTAAACCAGTATATGTAATACTATATTGCAACGTATTAGCCACTAATGATGCAGCAAATATTCTTTTCAAATATCCTTTTGGTATTGGAAACCACCAAATTAATAATGATGCAGCAAATGTAAATCTTATACCCATTAAAAGTATAGGGGGGAAAGATTCAAAAGCAGGTTTTGCAATTACAAAACCGAAGCCTAAAAAAATAGGCACCAAGGAGGCTACAAAAGTATCTTTTATATTCATGCCTATTTTAATATTAATGATTATTAAAGAACTTGTGATATATTCACTTTTTAAAATATGATTTCAACAAAAATAGATCCAAAGTTTATCGGCCAAGCCAATCCTAGAGTTGGCTTAATTGCTCTTGCAAGTGACTTTATGATTGAAAAAGATTTTATTAATGTGATTAAAAATAGGAAAATTGATTTTTTTGTTAATCGTATTGAATGCTACAACCCTCTCACGAAAGAAAACCTGATCAAAATGGCTAACAAAGTAACAGAAGTAACTAAAGATATTTTGCCTGATCAAGATTTGGATTGTGTAGTATATGGATGTACTTCAGGGACTATTGCTGCAGGACACGATTCAATAGAACAAAAGGTTAAGATTGCAAAACCTATGGCGGAGGTTGCAACCCCTAGTACTGCAGCTATTAAAGCATTAAAGAAATTAAATATTAATAAAGTTTCAATTTTTACACCTTACAGTAAAAAATTAAACGATGATGTTTTAGATTATTTTAAAAGCGAAGGTTTCGAAGTTACTTCAAATTCATATTTTGATATTCAAGATGATTATGATATTGGAAAAGTTGATCAAAATTATTTATATGATGTTCTCTCAAAAATAGATTTGAATGGAGCAGACGCTTTGTTTGTTTCATGTACTGCTCTGCCAGTTTTAGAAATTATAGATAGATTAGAAAAAAAATTAAATACCATAGTTTTATCTAGCAATCAGGCATTAATTTGGGATACCCTTGTAAAAATAAAAAAAAATAATTCAATAGAGGGATTTGGAAAATTATTCCAAGCAAATTAATGCCATTCACCAAAGAAGAATATAAACAAAGATTAACAAAAGTTAAAAAGATGATGCAAGAAAAAGGCATCGAACTGTTGATCTCTCATGACACGAATAATATGAATTATTTAACGGGCTATGATGCATGGTCCTTCTATTATGCTCAATGTGCTATTGTTCATGTGAATGAAGATGAACCATTATGTTTCGTAAGAGCACAAGATGCAGGTGGTGCATATATAACAACCTACCTTAAAAACGAAAGTATTATTGTTTATGATGAAAATTATATTCATAAATGGCCAAAACATCCTTATGATTATTTAGTTGAAATAATAAAAGACAGAAAATGGGATAAGCTTAATATAGGTGTTGAAATGGATGCACATTATTTTACTGCATTCTGTTATGAAAAAATTAAACAAGGATTACCAAACGCAAAAATTAAAGATAGTGACCGTTTAGTTAATTGGGCAAGGCTAGTTAAATCTGATGCTGAAATTGGCTATATGAAATCTGCAGCAAAAATTTCAGAAAAAGGAATGAAAACTGCAATGGAGGTTATTAAACCGGGTGTTAGACAGTGTGATGCAGTTGGTGAAATTCAAAAAACTTTATTTTATGGAACTGAGGAGTTTGGTGGAGAATATTCAAGTATTGCAACTTTACTTCCTACAGGAAAAGGTACTTCAGCTTCACATTTAACTGCAACTCAAGATAAATTTGTAGAAGGAGAAGCCACAATTATTGAATTATCTGGGGTTTATAAAAGATATCATTCTCCAATGGCAAGAACAGTTCTGCTTGGTAAACCTAATCAATTGAAGATTGATACTATGAACAAAACTATTGAGGCTTTGAACGCAGGAATTGGAGCTATTAAACCAGGTAATACAGCAGATGATGTTGCGCAAGCTTTCTGGAAAATTTTAGATAAATATGGAATAGAAAAAAAATCTAGAACAGGATATTCAATTGGAATTGGTTATCCTCCTGATTGGGGAGAGCATACTCTTAACATATATAAAGGAGATATGACAGTTCTTGAACCTAATGTTTGTTTTCACATGATTGCAGTTATGCAGTTTGGAGATTGGGGTGTTGAAGCTTCAGAAGCTATTAGAGTAACTGAGAACGGATCAGAATTATTATGTAATTTTCCAAAAGAGCTTCATATAAAGAGTTAATTAGCTATTGAAATCTAGTTATACAAATGTTTTATATTCAACTTTATGTCTAAAAATCCTGAATTTGTAAAATTTGATAAAGTAGATAAAAGTTATGATGGTAAAGTTCTTGTTGTTAAAGATCTTCAATTAGATATTGCAGAAGGTGAATTTATTACAATGTTAGGGCCGTCTGGCTCAGGTAAAACTACGTGCCTAATGATGTTAGCTGGATTTGAAACACCAACGCACGGTGAAATATTATTAGATGGAAATATAATCTCAAATATACCACCGCATAAAAGAGGAATAGGAATGGTATTTCAAAACTATGCATTATTTCCTCATATGACTGTTTATGAAAATTTAGCTTTTCCACTAAGAGTTAGAAAAGTTGAAAAAAGTGAGATCGATAAAAAAGTTGATAAAGCATTATCAATGGTCTCGCTCAATGGTTTTGAGTCGAGAATGCCGGCACAACTTTCTGGTGGACAACAACAGAGGGTTGCAGTTGCTAGAGCATTAGTTTTTGATCCAGCAGTAGTGTTAATGGATGAACCTCTAGGAGCATTAGACAAAAATTTAAGAGAAAGTATGCAGTATGAAATAAAACATATACATGAAAGTATTGGTGTAACAGTTGTCTACGTTACCCATGATCAAAGTGAAGCTCTAACAATGTCGAATAGAATTGCTGTATTTAATGATGGGAAAGTTCAACAACTATCAGATCCTGCAGAACTTTACGAAAAACCAGTTAATTCATTTGTTGCTGAGTTTATTGGTGAAAATAATACTTTTAATGGTGAAGTAGTCGACATAGATAAAGACAAATGTAAAGTTAAATTAGCAAATTCAGAAATATTAGCTAATCCAATATCAGTTAAGTCTAAAGGTGAAAAAACTACAGTTTCATTAAGACCTGAGAGAGCATTAATAAATCCTTCTGACAAAATGGATAATATGTTTACAGGAAAGATTGAAGAAGTAATTTATCATGGTGATCATACAAGAGTAAGATTAAATCTATTGGGAAGCTCAGAATTTATTCTTAAAGTTCCTAATAGCACATCCAATTTAGAGTTAAAAGTAAGTCAGGATATCAATATTGGATGGAATAGTACTGATGCAAGAGCATTAGATCCAAAGTAATTTTTTATTTAAAAATTATATATATCAACGTTAAAATGAGCTGTTGACTTCAGTGGGCCTATTTGTTGTAATTTTACTTATATAAATTAATTTATATCAACGTTTAAACGGAGGAATAATGAGAAAAATGAGTAAATTATTACTAACTCTTTCTTTTGTTGTGTCTTTAACTTCTTCAGCCTTTGCTGTAACAGTAGCATCATGGGGTGGAGCGTATACAGAGTCTCAAAAGTTAGGGTATGGTGATCCAACTGCTAAAAAACTAGGAATTGATATCAACTGGGTAGATTATTCTGGTGGTTTATCAGAAATTAAAGCACAAAAAGAAGCAGGTGCTATAACTTGGGATATCATAGACGTATTTGCATTTGATACTATTAATGGATGTGATGAGGGTTTATTTGTTAAATTTGATTTTGACAAAGATTTCCCAGCTGCTCCAGATGGAACTCCTGCAAGTAAAGATTTCTTTGCTCCAATGCCAAGTGAATGTGCAGTAGGTAACATTTTATATTCTTGGAACTATGCTTTTGATACAAGAGCATTTGGTGGTAAAGAACCTAAAACTATAAAAGACTTCTTCAACACTAAAAGATTTCCAGGAAAAAGAGCAATTTATAAAAGTGCTCTTACAAACTTAGAAATAGCTTTAGCTGCTGATGGTGTAAAAATGGGTAAAGGCGGAGAGTTAATCTACAGAAAACTTGAAGCTGACGGTGGTGTTGACAGAGCTATGAATAAAATCAAAAAACTTTGCCAAGATCCAAACGGTGGATGTGTATTCTGGTCTGCTGGTGCTCAACCACCAGAACTATTAGTTGCAGGTGAAGTTGTAATGGCTACTGGTTGGAACGGAAGATTCTTCAACGCTGAAATAGGTGAAGGTGCTCCAATTAAACAAGTATGGGATGGTCAAGGTTTAGACTACGAATATTTTGCACTTGTTAAAGGTGGACCAGATGAAGCAAATGCTAAAAAAGCTTTAGCTATGATGACTAACACTGAGATGTTAGCAGGTAGCGCGAAGTATATTGCTTATGCTCCTTACAGATTGTCATCTTTAGATATAATCAAAGCCAATGAGCCATGGTACAAAGATGGTAAAACAGAAATGATGCCTCAAATGCCAACAGCTCCTGCAAACACTAAGAACTATTTCTTAGTTGATCCTTTTTACTGGGCAGATAACGGAACAGAGATCGGTGAAAAGTGGGAAGCAATGAAAGCAGGCCTATAATTCAGTTTTAATCACTGAATTTATATAATATATTTAGGGCGGTTATAACTAACCGCCCTATTTTTTTATGAGCTCTGAAACAAAACAAATTTTAACAACTGACGGAATTCCTTTAGAGGTTAGTTTAAAAAAAGCTGAGAAGAAAAATAAAATAAAAGCCTTTCTTCTTGTAGCACCATTACTTTTATTTTTAATAATTACATATGTTTTTCCAATAGGAGAGATGTTTAGCAGAAGTATAGATGACAAAATGATAACGAATATGCTTCCTAAAACCTTTAAAGAAATGGAAAAATGGGACGGAAAAGAATTACCATCAGAAGATGTCTATAAAGCTTTTTATTATGATTTCAAGCTTCTCGTTGAAAAACAAGAACACGGTAAACTGGGTCAAAGACTAAATAAAGAAAAAAATGGTTTTAATTCCATAACCAAAAAACTTTTTAGACAAGTCAAAAGAAATAAAATTGATGAAAGTATAGGTATTAAAGAACAAATAATGAAGGTTCATAAAAGATGGAGAAATGTCGAATACTGGCAAGCAATTAAAAGAACTGCCCCACCATATACTTTGGCAAAATATCTAAAAGGTATGGATATGTACTACGGAGCAGATGGCAGTATTGCTCAAGTTGATGAAGATCGAAGAATTCATAGAATTCTTTGGCTAAGAACTCTGGAAATTGCCTTCTTTGTCACTTTATTTTGCTTTCTGATGGGATACCCAATCGCTCATTTATTAGCAACTTTACCAATGAAATACTCAAATCTATTAATGATATGTGTTCTACTTCCTTTTTGGACTTCATTATTAGTTAGAACTGCGAGCTGGATGATTTTGCTTCAACAGCAAGGAGTTGTAAATGATTTCTTCGTTATGATAGGTCTGGTAGCAGACGATAGTAGACCTGAAATGATGTATAATAAAGTTGGCACTTATGTTGCGATGACACAAATACTTTTACCTTTTATGGTTCTTCCACTTTACAGTGTAATGAAAACTATATCTCCAAGTTTAATGAGAGCGGGTAAATCATTAGGGGGAACGCCTTTCGTTGCATTCTGGAAAGTATATTTTCCATTAACAATTCCAGGTATTGGAGCAGGGTGTTTGTTAGTATTTATTTTAGCTATTGGGTATTACATAACTCCAGCTTTAGTGGGCGGGGCATCAGGTACTTTAATTAGTAATCAAATTGCATTTCACATGAAACAAACTTTAGATTGGAGTTTTGCATCTGCAATGGGACTAATGTTATTAACGGGAGTTCTAGTTATTTATTGGATTTATAACAAATTAGTTGGAGTAGATAATATTAAATTAGGATAATTATGGCTTTACCAAGTTATACAGAAACAAGATATAGAATTTGGCATTATTTCTATATCGCTATTTGTACATTTGTTTTTTTCTTTTTAATTGCACCGCTTTTTGTAATTTTTCCATTATCTTTTAATGCAGAAGAATTTTTGGTTTTTTCTGAGGGTATGAAAAATCTTGACCCAGATGCATTTTCTTTAAGATGGTATAAAGATATGATTTACGGTACAAAAAACCCATGGGGTCTAGCTGCAAAAAATAGTTTTATAATTGCAATCTTTGCAACAATTGGATCAATTATTTTGGGAACTCTTGCTGCATTAGGACTAAGTAGCAGACATATGCCTTACAAAGGTATTATTATGGCTACTTTAATTTCACCAATGATTGTTCCCTTAATTATATCAGGTGTAGCAATTTTTTTCTTTATGGCAAAAGTAGGCTTAGCAGCAACTCATACTGGTATTGTTTTGGCTCATATAATATTAGGAACTCCTTTTGTTGTAATTACAGTTACAGCTACACTTTCTGGTTTCGATCACAGTGTTACTAGAGCTGCTGCCAGCTTAGGCAGTAATCCCGTCAATACATTTATGAAAATTACTCTGCCTTTAATATTACCAGGAGTCATTTCAGGAGGATTGTTTGCATTCGTAACATCTTTTGATGAAGTTGTAGTAGTTTTATTTTTGGCAGGATTAGAAAACACGACAATTCCAATTCAAATGTGGACAGGATTAAGAGAACAATTAAGTCCAACAATTCTTGCTGTTGCTACCTGCTTAATCATTCTATCTACTTTGATCCTCATTAGTGCTGAATTATTAAGAAGAAGATCTGAGAGATTAAGGGGCATAAATAGATAATTTACCCAAATAATTTAATCATATATATAAGTTTTCATGGAAATTAAAAAAGTTGTAGTTATTGGATCTGGTACCATGGGTAGCGGAATAGCAGCACATTTATGCAATGCAGATATACCAGTTACCCTATTGGATTTAACCACAGAAATCAGTGAGAAAGCCAGAGAAAGAATATATAAATCTAGACCTCCTCTATTAATAGACAGAAGTAAAATCAATAATATTAATATAGGAAATATCAATGATAATTTTGATGTAGTAAAAGAAGCTGACTGGGTTGTAGAGGCAGTAGTAGAAAGAATTGATATTAAACATAATATTTACGAAAAAATATTCAAGAATAGAAAAAAAGGAGCAATAGTCTCATCAAACACGTCATCAATCCCAATCAAGGTTTTATCTGAAAAACTTACTGACAAGGAAAAAAAAGATTTTTGTATAACTCACTTTTTTAATCCAGTGAGATATATGGGGTTATTGGAAATTGTTAAAAATGAAAATAACGATTTAAATAAAATTAATTCTTTAAAGAAATTTTGTGAAATAGAGCTTGGTAAGGGAGCTATAGTTTGTAATGATACCCCAGGTTTTTTAGGTAATAGAATAGGTGTTTACGCAATGCAGGTTGCTATGACAGAAGCATTCAAATTGAAACTTTCAATAGAAGAGGCTGATGCAATTTTTGGTAGACCGATGGGTATACCTAAAACTGGAGTTTTTGGATTGTATGATTTAATTGGGATCGACCTGATGGCAGATGTATTAAAAAGCTTTATTAGGGAACTTTCAGATAAAGATGAATTTCAAATTGTTGCAAAAGAAATTCCGTTAGTAAAAAAATTAATTGAGACTGGCTATACCGGTCGAAAAGGTAAAGGTGGCTTTTATAGAATGAATAAAAGTGGAGATCAAAAAATTTTAGAAGCAATTAATTTAGAAACAGGAGAGTATTCTACAGCAAAAAAAATAGATTTAGGAATTGATACTTTTGATATTAATAATTTAATTAATAGACAAGATAAGTTTGGTGAGTATGCTTGGATTGTAATTTCAAAAATAATTAAATATGCATCTTCACTTGTTCCAGGAATTACTGACAAGTTTAATGATATTGATGAAGCTATGAGACTAGGTTTTAACTGGGCGATGGGCCCATTTGAAATGTTAAGATCGATAGGAGTTAAGAATTTTATTGAAAGAATTGATAATTTTGAAAAGAATAAATTTTTAGAAAATTTGGCAAAAACAAAAGATGAAAATTTCTACGGAGAGAGACAGCTTTATACAGATATTCAAACCTTAGGAAAAATAAGAACATCAGCTATTAAATTGGATAAAAATAATTCTGCTGAAATACATCGATTTAAAAATTTTAATATTGTTGAATTTACGACAAAAGCTTGTGCGCTAGACTATGACTCAATGGATGCATTAAAAAATGCAACTGACAAACCTTTAATTGTAATTAATGAAAGTATGCAATTTTCAGCAGGTGTGAATTTGAGCTATACCATGAATTTTGCTGAAAAAGGTGATTTTAAATCAATTGAAAAATTTATTA
>CACPCX010000008.1 GCA_902632545.1 uncultured Pelagibacteraceae bacterium | reverse complement strand
CCTACATTACCTGTCGCACCTACTATAGCTATGTTCATGTTTATGAGCTTTTATACTAAATAAAAGGTAAATCGCAAACTTTACCGGTAAAATTTTCGCTATTTATCTTAGCTTTTACATCTTGATCAGTATTCCAGTAGTCTTTTTTCATCATAGCAATACCAATAACTTTTTTAAAATGTGGCGAATAACAGGCTGATCTCAGTTCTCCAATTATCTTATTATCTTGATCGGTTAGATCTAACGAAGCTGTAAGACTAATTTTATCTGTATCAAACTTTACTCCCATTAATTTTTTTTTAATTCCATCTGATTTAACTTGTTTTAGTTTTTCTTTTCCTAAAAAATCAATATCACTATCTATATTAATATATTTATCAAAACCACACTCATATGGATTATCTCCGTTATCCATATCATTTCCATATGAAAGTAATCCACTTTCAATTCTTTCAATTAAATTAGGACATCCTGGTTTAATATTAAATTCTTTTCCAATTTCAAAAAGGTGATCATATAATTTTAAACCTGAGTCATTGTGCTCAACATAAATTTCATAACCACCTTGTTTAGACCATCCAGATCTTGCAATTAAATGTTTATCGCCACCAAATTCAAAATAGTCAAAACCAAAGAATTTTAAATTTACAATCTTATCTCCAAAAACTTTTTCCATCAGATTAAATGACTTTGGACCTTGTACTGCCATTATATTAACATCGGGCTCAATAATTTTAACATCAAATTTATTTCCTATTGCCAATCCTTTTGCAAACAATATTACATCTGAGTCAGCGAGAGAAACCCACCATTTCTTTTCGTTTAACCTCAACACTACTGGATCATTAATGAGCCCTCCATTATCGTCAATAATTGGACAATAATAACATCTGCCATCTTTTGATTTTGATAAATCTCTACAGGTCATTAATTGAACTAATTTTGCAGAATCCTTTCCAGAAATTTCTACCTGTCTTTCTGCGGCAACATCCCATACCTGTACATGCTCTTTCAAGTGGTGGTAAGAGTCTTCCAATGTACCAAATGCAGCAGGGAGTAGCATATGATTATATATAGTGTAAGCTGTAACACCTTGTTTTTCTATTCTTGAAGTATAAGGAGTACCTCTAAGTCTTCTTGATTTTGCTATTGAAAAAGTTTTCATTATTTTAAAAATTCTAAGACCTTGTCTCTCATTTCAAATGCTTTTTCAATCATAATCATATGACCACATCCTTCAATTACATATACTGCTGAGTTTTTGACTAAATTAGAAAATTTTTTACCTGACTCTAAGTTTACCATTTTATCTAAAGATCCAAAAATAAATAAAGATGGGCATTCTATTGATTTTGCCGCCTCAGCTCCGTTTTTATAATTGTTACAAGCAACAAGGTCGACTGCTAATATTTCTTTAATATCTCTTGGTGACTGAATAATTTTTTCTACGGGATTACCTCCAATAAATTTTTTTGATCCTTCATATCCCCACTTCATCATTAATTTAACTGCATCAGAATCTCCATTTTTTGCTAAATCAATTAAATCTGAATGAACTGGCATTTTATTTGAACCACCAATAAACACTATTTTTTTCAATCTATTTTTATATTTTAATGCGTACTCAAGTATCTCCAAACATCCTTGTGAATGTCCAACTAAAGTCAATTTTTCTAAATTTAATGAAATAAATACTTGTTCTAACCAATCAGCAATTTTTTCAATTGAGTCAAGACAAGGACCATCTGAATTTCCATGGCCAGGTAAATCAATAGATAAAACGTTAAAATTTTTATTAGAAAAAAATTGCTCAGTTAAAGACCAAACTATATGTGAAAGACCACTTCCATGAAGAAATACAATGGTCTCCTTTTTTGGATCTATCCCCTGTCCAGCATCTGAAATATGAATATTTTTATTTTCTATTTGAAAAATCAAAATTACCTAAACTTGTTTTCTTAACTCAAATTTTTGTATTTTTCCTGTTGAAGTTTTTGGTAAATCACAAAAAACAACTTTTTTTGGAACTTTGAATCCTGCTAATGTTTCTTTACAAAAATCTATTAATTCTTTCTCGGTAACTGGTTTATCTTTGACTACTTCAATAAATGCGCATGGTACTTCTCCCCATTTTTCATCTGGTTTTGCGACAACCGCAGCAATAGAAACAGATGGATGTTTTGAAAGAGTATTCTCAATTTCAATTGAAGAAATATTTTCACCACCAGAAATAATTATATCTTTTGATCTATCTTGTATTTTTATATATCCATCGGGATGCATCACAGCTAAATCACCGCTATGAAACCATCCATCTTTCATAGCTTTATCGGTTGCATCTTTATCTTTAAAATATCCTTTCATCACTACATTCCCTCTTATCATGATTTCACCAATTGTCTTTCCGTCTCTTGGGACCTCCTTCATAGTTTCGGGATCTAAAATAGTTACTCCTTCAGTATTTGGATATTTAACACCTTGTCTTGCCTTAATTTCATTTTGTTTTTCCTCGTCAAAATCATTCCAATCATCATTCCATGCACATTGAGTAACATGCCCGTATGTTTCCGTTAAACCGTATACATGCATTACTTCAAAACCTAGAGCTTTCATTTTCTTAAAAATTATACTTGGTGGAGGAGCGCCAGCTGTTAACACATAAACTTTTTGTTTTAATTTTTTTTGATCACTCTCAGGTGCTCCAGTAATCATATTTAGTACTATAGGTGCACCACCAAAGTGAGTAATTTGATATTTATCAATTAGTTCAAAAATTTTTTTAATATCTATATTTCTTAAACAAATTGTCCGTCCGTTTAACATTGGAACTGTCCATGGATAGCACCAACCATTACAATGAAACATTGGAACAACTGTCAAAAAATTTAATCTGTTTGGCATATTCCAAGCTACGGAGCTTCCTGTTGACATCAAATATGCTCCTCTGTGATGATATACTACTCCCTTTGGATTTCCTGTGGTTCCTGATGTATAGCTCAATGATATTGCTTGCCACTCATCTTCTGGCATTTCCCACTGAAAATTTTCATCACCTGTATTCAAAAAACTTTCGTATTCTAAGTCTCCAATTTTTTCTAATTTAGACTGATCAGCATATTCGTCATTAATGTCAATTATAGTAATTTTCTTGTTTAGAGATTTTAACGCTTTTTTTACTTCTCCATGTAATTGTCTATCTACTACAAGCACCTTTGCTTCACTATGATCCAAAATGTAAGAAATTGTTTTAGCATCTAATCTTATATTTATAGTATTAATAACTGCACCCGTCATTGGTACTGAGTAATGTGCTTCAAAAATTTCTGGTGTATTAAAAGCTAAAAATGAAACTGTATCGCCTTTTTTGATACCTATTTTTGATAGTGCGCTAGCAAATTTTACAACTCTTTTATAAACTTCTTGCCAAGTATATTTTCTATCCTCGTAGATTAAAGCTTCATAATTTGGATAAATTTCTTTTGCTCTTTTTAAAAATGTTAACGGAGTTAGAGGTACGTGATTAGCTTTATTTTTATCTAAATTTGTATCGTAATGGCTCATACCTAGTTAAATTTAAAATTCATAATGTTTGAACTTCCAGAAATTGCAGATTTGTAATGATACTCAGCTCTAGGCAGAACTTTATCAAAATAAAATTTAGCGGTATTTATCTTATCACTATAAAACTCGACGTTTGTATCAAAATCATTAAAACTTACGTCCAAAATTTTAATCCAAGCGTAAGCAATTGAGATGTAACCTAAACTTTTTAAATAGTCATTTGCTGCAGCACTCACATCATCTTTTTCAATTTTATTTTTATCTCCTATCCAGTCTGTAAACTTAGACAATATATCTAGATAATAATTTAATTCTTTGGAAAATGTTTTTACTTTTCCATTTTTAGACTCACATTCTGACTTAACCATTTCTAAAAACTTATTGATAATATCACCATTTTTATTAAACAATTTTCTAAATACTAGATCTGCAGCTTGCACTGAATTTGTTCCTTCATAAATAGGAGTAATACGATTATCTCGATACAATTGTTCTATGCCTTGATCTTTTGTATAACCATATCCACCATGTATTTGCATCGCATCACTTGTAATTTCCATCGCTAAATCAGTAAATAGTGATTTAACTACAGGTGTCATTAATGAAACGTAATCTGAAGCATCACGTTTTATCTTTTCATCTGGATGATAAAGACTTACCTCTGTTTGTTGAGACAACCAAAAACATAAAGCTCTTTCACCTTCAATTATTGATTTCATATTAAGTAAAGATCTTCTAATATCTGCATGTTCAATAATAAAATCCGCTCCGTTTGAAGATTTAGAATTGTTTGTTTTTCCTTGCTTTCTTTCTTTTGCGTAAGCAAGAGAGTTTTGATAAGCAATTTCAGAAATTCCTAAACCTTGAATACCAACAACTATTCTTTCTAAATTCATCATAGTAAACATGGCACTAAGACCTTTGTCTTTAGCACCAATCATATAACCAGTTGCATCATCAAAATTTAACACACATGTAGCTGAACCTTTAATGCCCATTTTGCTTTCAATAGATCCAGTTGAAATACCATTTCTTGGACCAACACTACCGTCTTCATTTACAATATATTTTGGAACTAGAAATAAACTAATACCCTTGGTACCAGAAGGAGAGTCAGTAGATCTTGCTAAAACTAAATGAATAATATTTTCAGTTAAATCGTGGTCACCTGAAGTTATAAAAATTTTTTGCCCACTAATTTTATACGTATCATCAGACTGTCTAATCGCTTTAGTTTTTAATAAACCTAAATCTGTTCCACAAACTGGTTCTGTTAAGCACATCGTACCACTCCATTTACCTTCAACAATTTTTGGTAAATATTTATCTTTTATTTCATTTGATGCATGGTGATTTATACAATTATAAGCGCCAATACTTAATTCGCTATATAATTTAAATGATAAACTTGCTGAAGATAACATTTCATCAAAAAATGCACTTACAGTTTTTGGCATTCCTTGGCCACCATATTTAGGATCACAAGACAACGATGTCCAGCCATCTTCAATATATTTCTGGTATGCTTCTTTATATCCTGGAGGAGTTCTAACAATACCATTTTCTAAAACAGCTGGATTTTCATCTCCTGCTTTAGCGAGTGGTAAAATTAAATTTTGATTTATCTTAGCTGCTTCCTCCAAAATATCTTTTACCAAGTCTGGGGTTACTTCATTATACTTCTTAAGCTCGTTATAATTTTTATTATCTCTTAATTTTTCAAAGAGGAACATCATATCTTTTACTGGAGCTGTATAACTTGGCATTTTTAAACCTTAGAATAATTCTTTTTTTATTGCAATTTTGAAATTATCGCATCACCCATTGCTGAAGTTGATATTTCTTTCATACTATCTGACATTATATCTTTAGTTCTTAAACCATCGTTTAGAACGTCTTGGACTGCTTTTTCTAAAATATCTGCTTCTTTATCAAGATCTAATGAATATCTTAATGCCATTGCAAAGCTTAAAATAGAAGCGATCGGATTTGCAATACCTTTTCCCGCAATGTCTGGAGCAGACCCATGAATAGGCTCATACATTGCTCTCATCTCACCATCTTTATTTTTTGCACCTAAAGATGCAGAAGGCAGTAGGCCTAAAGATCCTGTTAACATAGAAGCTTGGTCAGATAACATATCTCCAAATAAATTATCAGTTACAATTACATCAAATTGTTTTGGGTTTCTTAAAAGTTGCATAGCACAGTTGTCCGCCAGCATATGACTCAGTTCTACATCTTTATATTCTTTATTGTGTAATTCTTGAACCTCTTCTTTCCATAACTGTCCAGCCTCCATTACATTTGATTTTTCGCTTGATGTAACTTTATTAGATCTTTTCCTTGCTAAATCAAAAGCTACTCTTGCCACCCTTTTAATTTCACTAGTAGTGTATGTGTGAGTATTTATTCCTTTTCTTTCACCATTTTCTATTGGCTTAATTCCTCTTGGCTCACCAAAATATATACCGCCAGTAAGCTCCCGTACTATCATGATGTCCAAACCCGAGACTATTTCTGGCTTTAAAGTTGAAGCATCAACCAATTGCTCAAAACAAATAGCAGGTCTTAAATTTGCAAATAATTTTAACTCCTTTCTAAGCTTTAATAGTGCTCTTTCAGGTTTTTTTGAAAATTCTAAACTATCCCAAGTAGGACCACCAACTGCTCCTAACATGATAACTTCACTCTCTAAAGCTTTATAAAAAACTTCATCAGTAATTGGAGTACCATGCTTATCATAAGAACATCCGCCTATAAGTTCTTGATCAATCTCAAAATCTAAAGATTTTTTATCATTAAACCAAGTTATTATTTTTTTAACTTCACTTATTACTTCTGGACCAATACCATCACCAGGAAGTAAAAGTATTTTTCTTTTTTTTACTTTAATCATTCATTATCCATGGTTTGTGGTCTTTTAATTTATTTTCAAATTGTTCTATTTTTTCAGATTTTTTTAATGACAAGGCAATATCATCTAAACCTTCAAGTAGACATTTTTTTTTAAAAGGATCAATCTTAAAATTAATTTCATTATTTCCATATAAAATTTTTTCTTCACTCAAATTTATTGAAATTTCTTCTTTCCTTTTAGCATATTCAGACAATTCTTTTATTTTTTCATCTTCGAGAATTATTGGTAAGATTCCATTTTTAAAACAATTATTATAGAAAATATCTGCATAGCTGGAACTAATCACACAAGTGATGCCAAAATCTAGCAAAGCCCATGGTGCATGCTCTCTAGAGGAGCCACAGCCAAAGTTGTTACCAGCAATTAAAATTTTAGAATTATTATATGGATCTTTATTTAAAACAAAGTCATTAATAATATTTCCATTTTCATCATATCTCATTTCAAAAAATAAATTTTTTCCAAGGCCAGTTCTTTTAATTGTTTTTAAAAACTGTTTTGGAATAATCATATCCGTGTCAATATTCACAATAGGTAAATATGCAGGAATACTTTTTAGTGTATTAAATTTTCTCATTTAATTTTGGTATTTTCTTACATCGTCTAGATTTCCAGAAATAGCTGCTGCTGCTGCCATACCCGGGCTAACCAAATGTGTTCTTCCCCCTCTACCTTGTCTACCTTCAAAATTTCTATTAGATGTAGAGGCACATCTTTCTTCTGGTTTTAATTTATCTGCATTCATTGCTAAGCACATTGAGCATCCAGGCTCTCTCCATTCAAACCCTGAATTTACAAAGATTTTATCTAATCCCTCTTGCTCTGCCTGTTCTTTAACTAGTCCTGACCCTGGAACAACCATTGCATGAACATGTGAAGCTATTTTTTTATCTTTTAATATTTCGGCTGCTTCTCTTAAATCCTCGATTCTACCATTTGTACAACTGCCAATAAAAACCTTATCAATCTTAATATCAGTAGCTGCCATATCTGGTTTTAAACCCATATAATCTAATGCTCTTTCTAAAGAATTTTTTTTGTCTTCATCTTTTTCATTTTTTGGATTTGGAATATTTCCATCAATAGTTATTACGTCTTGAGGTGAAGTTCCCCAAGTAATCATTGGTACAATTTCATCAGCTTGTAAACTCATCTCTTTATCAAAACTTGCATTAGAATCTGTTTTTAAACTGCTCCAATATTCTATTGCTTTATGCCAATTTTCACCCTTGGGAGACATAGGTCTGTCTTTTAGATAACGAAATATTTTTTCATCAGGTGCAATCAATCCTGCTCTTGCACCACCTTCTATTGTCATATTACAAATAGTCATACGTTGTTCTACACTCAAAGACTCTATTAGATCTCCAGCATATTCCAAAACGCATCCCGTTCCACCTGCTGTTCCTATTTTACCAATAATTTGAAGAATGACATCTTTTGAAGTTACACCCAAAGGTAATTTTCCATTAACATTAATTCTAAAATTTTTAGCTTTTTTCTGAACTAATGTTTGTGTAGCCAATACATGCTCAACTTCTGAAGTTCCTATTCCAAAAGCTAGCGCTCCAAATGCTCCATGTGTAGCTGTATGACTATCTCCACAAACAATGACTGTACCTGGTTGCGTGAAACCTTGTTCTGGACCTGTAACATGAACAATACCTTGCCTTTTATCATTCATGCTAAAAAGTTGTACTCCAAACTCTTTACAATTCGCTTCTAAAGTTTCTACCTGTATTTTTGAGTCAGTATCAGCAATTCCTTTTGTTCTATCTGTAGTTGGCACATTGTGATCTGCAACAGCTAACGTCAACTTAGGATGTCTTACTTTTCTATTTGAATTTCTTAAACCTTCAAAAGCTTGTGGACTGGTTACCTCATGTACTAAGTGTCTATCAACAAATAATAATGCTGTACCATCAGCTTGTTGATCTACTAAGTGATCTTTCCAAATTTTATCGTAAAGTGTTGTGGCCATTGAAAAAATATTATTTTTTCTCTGAAGCACCCTCTGACTTTTCTACTTTAGGAGCTTCTTCTTTAGTAGCCTCTGCTGCTGGCGCTGCGTCTACCTTAGGACCTTCTTCTACTTTAGTAGCCTCTCCAGCTGGAGCTACTTCTTCTTTTGGAGCTTCTGCTACTGGGGCTACATTTTCTTCTGTAACCGTTTCTGGTTTTACATCAATATCAATACCAATTTTTTTTCTAATTTTTTCTGCGATCCTTGCTGATTTACCTGTTCTGTCCCTTAAATAATAAAGTTTAGCTCTTCTTACTTTACCAGATCTGATAACTTTGATTGAATCAATTAATGTTCCATATAAGGGAAAAGTTCTCTCAACACCTTCACCAAAAGAAATTTTTCTGACAGTAAAAGATGAATTTAAATCTCTACTTTTTTTTGCAATACAAACCCCTTCAAAATACTGTATTCTTTCTTTTTTACCCTCAGTAATTCTCACACCTACTTTAACAACATCTCCGGGATAAAATTCAGGAATTTTTTTCTCTGAAAGTATTTTCTTAACGTTATGTAGGTTTATTTCTTCAATTGTTTTCATGTTAATATTTATCAAGTTAATTCTTCTTATATTTTTCCCATAAATCTGGTCTTCGGTCGCGTGTTATAGCCTCAGATTGAGATAAACGCCAGTGTTTAATTTTATTATGATCCCCTGATAATAGCACGTCTGGTACGGCTTTTTCCTCCCAAACTTGTGGTTTTGTATATTGAGGATACTCTAGAAGACCATTTTCAAAGGTTTCATCTAATTTAGAGTTTTCATTTCCTAATACACCTGGCAGTAATCTTAAAATGCTATCTATAACTACATAAGCAGCTGACTCTCCACCTGACAGAACATAATCTCCAATACTAATCTCCTCAATATTTCTTGTTGAAAGTATTCTCTCATCTACACCTTCAAAATGTCCACAAATAATTGACAATGATTTTTCGTTAGCAAGTTCTTTTGCTAAATTTTGATCAAATTTTTTTCCTTTTGGTGACAAATATAAGATTCTCTCATTCTCATTTTTATTTTCATCTAAAGACTTTGCAAGAACATCTGCTTTTAACAACATCCCAGAACCACCTCCATAGGGTGTGTCATCTACTGTTTTATGTTTATCATTAGCTGAATCTCTTATATTTACAACTTTAAGTTTCCACAAATTGTTTGATAAAGCTTTTCCATAAAGCCCTTTAGATAAAGGACCAGGAAAAACTTCTGGATAAAGTGTAAACACTTGAGCTTGCCACATAAATAAACTTTAAATTATTTTTTTTCCTCTGCTGGAGCTGCTTCTGCTTTTGGAGCTTCTTCCTTAGGAGCTTCTGCTGCTGGAGCTGCTTCTGCTTTTGGAGCTTCTTTATTATCCTCTTCTTTTTTATTTCTCTCTTTTTTTGGCACTGCTTTATTTGGATTATTTCCATTTGCAGGCATAGGCATTAGTTCGTTCTCACCTAAAATTCTTGCTACTCTAGTTGTTGGTTGAGCTCCTTGACCAAGCCAATATTTAATTCTCTCGGCTTCTAGCCCAACTCTTTCTTTTTTCTCTTTAGGTAATAGAGGATTAAAGAAACCAACCTTTTCTATAAATCTTCCATCTCTTGCAAAACGACTGTCGGCAACAACAACCTTATAAACAGGACGTTTTTTTGTTCCACCTCTTGATAATCTTAATTTTAACATTTCTTCTCCTTTTTTACTTTAATTGGTTAAATAGCTCTGGCGGTATACCTTTATCAGACATACCTTTCAGATTTCCTTTTGACATCTTTTTCATCATTTCAGACATCATTTTAAATTGCTTAAGCAATTTATTGATAGTGGCCGGATCTGTGCCAGAACCATTAGCAATTCTTTTTTTTCTAGAACCATCAATTATTTTTGGGTTCTCTCTTTCTTTTTTTGTCATTGATAAAATAATAGCTTCATTTTTAGTAATTATACTTTCATCAATTCCCGCTGAATCCATTTGAGATTTAATTTTAGAAACTCCTGGCATAAAAGACATGATTCCCTCAATGCCACCCATTTTTTTCATTTGTCTTAATTGAGATAAATAATCTTCCATTGAAAATTGACCCTTTTTTAAATTTTCTTCAGCTTTTTTAATATTCTCCTCACCTAAATCTTGAGCCGCCTTTTCTACAAGGGATACGATATCTCCCATACCAAGTATTCTGTTTGCAATTCTATCTGGATGGAATACTTCAAGATTATCTATTTTTTCTCCTATCCCTAAAAATTTAATTGGAACGTTTGAAACATATTTCATACTCACTGCGGCTCCACCTCTTGCATCACCATCAGCTCTAGTTAAAATAATACCAGATAAATTAACTGTATTTTTAAATTCTTTTGCCACCGAGGCTGCAACTTGACCTGTTAAAGAGTCTGCAACTAAGAAAATTTCTGTTGGATTAATGACAGCTTCAATTTGCTTAATCTCACTCATCATTTGTAAATCGATTTGAGTTCTACCAGCAGTATCAAATAAAATTATTTCAGCTCCATTTAAATTAGCGGCACTTATTGCTCTTCTACAAATATCAGCAGGTTGCTGACCTTCTATAATAGGTAAAGTTAAAATATTATTTTGTTCTCCTAAAGATCTAAGTTGTTCTTGTGCAGCTGGTCTGTAAATATCTAGACTGACCATCATTACTTTTTTCTTTTTATTATTTTCTAAAAATTTTGCTAATTTTGCTGTTGTTGTTGTTTTTCCAGAACCTTGTAACCCAACTAACATCATTGGCACAGGCGGTACTGCGTTTAAGTTTATCTCATTATTTGTTGCACCTAATAAGTCTACAAGCTCATCATAAACAATTTTAACAACCATATCTCCAGGGGAGGTAGACCTTATTATCTCTTGGCCTAATGCTTTTGGCTTAACTTTTTCAATAAAATCTTTTGCAACATCCAAAGAGACATCTGCTTCAAGTAAGGCTTGCCTAATGCCTCTTAAACCTTCATCTACTTGAGCTTCATCAAGTGAAGGTGCTTTTTTCAGAGAAGAAAAAATTTCTTCAAATTTATTTGTTAAATTTTCAAACATATTTATTACGCATAGCAGTAACGCACTAGTGGGCGAACCCTCGCTGACTAGTGTCGATCTCTTTGTTTCCAAAGACACCGCAAAGTTAATGTTTTTGCGGAAACGGCAACAACCTATAATAGAGGTTCAAAAAGTCAATAAATAAGTTAAATATCTATATATGGATATTAAAGCTTTTAAAATGGACGGTTTAGGTAATGATTTTGTCATCATAGATAATAGGCAAACAATTACAAATTTGACAAAAGAGCAAATCGTAAAGATTTGTGACAGAAAATTTATTGGTTGTGACCAACTAATATTGATTAAAAAGAATGATATTTCAGATGCCTCACTAGAATTTTACAATTCAGATGGAGGAATATCTGGTGCGTGTGGAAATGGTACACGATGTATTGCTGATTTATTGGGCAAAGAAAATAACAAAAAAGAAATTGTCCTAACAACTTTATCTGGCAAATTAAAATCAAATATTGTTGGAGAAAAAATGGTTTCTACAGAAATAGGTGTTGCAAAAACAAAATGGGATGAGATTCCATTGTCTAAAGAATTAAATACGAATAATTTAGGAATCAAAATTAATGACAAAAATAATAAAGAATTTTCTGGTGGAACTGCTGTAAATGTTGGAAATCCACATGTAATTTTTTTTGTTGATAATAACGAAAATTTTGAAATTGAAAAAATTGGACCAACAATTGAAACTCACTCTCTATTTCCAGAAAAATGTAATGTTACTTTAGCAAATGTTGTTAACAAAGAATTGATAAAAGTTAGAGTGTGGGAAAGAGGAGCTGGACTTACCAAAGCTTGTGGAACTGCAGCTTGTGCAACAGCTTTTGCCGCAAAACAAAACGGACTGGTAAATGATAAAGTTGATATTGAATTTTCTACAGGTAGATTGACAATTTCAATTGATGAAAACAATAGTATTCATATGAAAGGACCAGTTTCAGATATTGAGGAGATAAATTTTAAAATTTAATGGGAATTTTCGAAAAATTTAAATCAGGTTTTAAAAAAAGTGCCTCAGCTTTTACAACAGGTTTAAGAGATATAGTTGTAAAAAAAGAGATTGATGACAAAACATTAGACAAAATCGAAGATTACTTAATTCAATCAGATGTTGGTATTGTTTCGGCTTCAGAAATTAGAGAAATAATTTCTCAAACAAAAATTGATCCCAATAAAGATTTAACCGACGAAATAAATAATATTTTAAAAAATTATATTATTTCAATTATGAAACCTTTGGAAAATATTGAATTCTTCAAAAAAAAAGAAAAATTAAATGCAACATTAATTTCAGGTGTCAATGGTGTTGGAAAGACAACTACTATTGGAAAAATAAGCAAAATACTTAAAGGTAATGGAAACAAAGTAATGCTAGCTGCATCAGATACTTTTAGAGCAGCAGCTATAGAACAACTAGAAAATTGGGCAAACAAAGTTGATGTTAAAATTACAAAGTCATCTCAAGGCTCTGATCCTGCATCTGTCGCTTACAAGGCTATTGAAGAAGCATTAAAAAATAATTTTAACCAAGTTTTAATTGATACAGCTGGAAGATTACAAAATAAAAAAAATTTGATGGAAGAATATAAAAAAATTGCAAACGTTACTAAAAAAATTGATCCTGATGCTCCACATGATGTTATTTTAGTTTTGGATGCAACTTCTGGTCAAAATGTAATTAATCAAGTTGAAGAATTTAATAAAATTATTCCGATAACTGGTCTTATTATGACAAAATTAGATGGCACAGCAAAAGGAGGTATTCTTTTAGCTGTTGCTAAAAAATATAAACTACCAATTATTGCACTTGGGTTAGGTGAAAAAGAAGATGATTTACAAATTTTTGAGGCCGAAAAATTCGCAGAGGCATTTACTCAAATTAATTAATTAAGGTACTGGAAATTAAAGGTTTATAGAAACTACATTTGTAGTGTTCTTTAAATTCATAATGTCCACAATTTTTAGCTATCGAAGAAATAATAAAATCAAATTTTCCATTTATAGGATAAAGCTCTAACTTTTTTTCAATAATATCAAATTTAAAATTAGCTTTTAAACTTTTTACAGCACTAATCATCACAAGAGTTTTGTTATCTTTTAAAAGATAGTATGCAAAATCATCTGGGAAAACTGGGAAATCATACTCTTGCAAAAAATATTTTGCCGTCTTGGGAAACCATTCATAAGAAATTAATGGCAAAGACTCTTTTGTTTTGTAGTTATAAATATAAAGATCTTTTGGAAAATCATTAATATAATTAGAATTTTCTCCTCGAGCCAAGACAGCTTTTTCACGGGTTTTAAAATATAATGCAAAATTTTCATCATGCGAATTCATTTGATCAATATGAAAAAGGCTATCTACAGATGCTAAATTTTCTTTGGCATTTGATAAATTATTTAGAGAAAAAAGGACAATAAAAAGTAAGAAAAAAATTTTCATAGATTAACTTAAAAAAAAAATTTGAAGTATCTTTGTTAAGATTATGGCTTAATTTAAACTATTAACAAACGATTTAAGAGCTAATACAAGTTTATCATCATATTCCATCATATGATCGTCATATTTTGTAAAATATGAATATTTAGGTTCGCTTGCTAAATTAAAAATTTTCTTTCCCATCCAAAATGGAACTATTTGGTCAGCCTCACCATGCATTACTAATACTGGAATATTAATATTTTTAATTTTTTCATTATTTTCATACTTATCTTTTAAAATTAAACCCACTGGAATATATGGATAAAAATTTTTCGCAGCTTCTATCATTGATGTGAAGGGTGTTTCTAAAATTAATCCTGCAAAATTTTTATTCTGAGTAATTTCAGTAGCAATTCCAGTTCCTAATGACTCTCCATAAATAATTATATCTTCTTCTTTTAGACCTTTTTCTTTCAGCCAGTTTATTGCACTGGCACCATCTGTATAAAGACCCTCCTCACTTGGTTTTCCTTTATTGCCACTAAACCCTCTCCATGCAATTATTAAAAAATTAACATCCATACCTTTAAAATGATTTAATTTGTGAATTCTGTTTTCAAGTGTCCCTGCGTTTCCATGAAAATAAACTATTGTTTTATAATTTTTTAAATCTTTATTATGAAACCAGCCTAATAGATTAATATTATCAGTCGTTTTGATAGTAACTTTTTCAATGTTAACTTCTAAATTATCTCCGGAATAATTATTCTCATCAGGATGATACATTAAATTTCTTTGAAAAAAAAATAAGAAAATTAAAACAATCAAGTAAATAGCAACAATACCAATAAATAATTCCAAAAAAAAATTCCTACGTTTTATTTTCATATTATTTTCTATTTAATATTAAAAAAAATATATAAGAAATAATACTTAAGATTAAGAAAACTGAAAAAGCTGATTTAAAAGCAAATATTTCCGTGTGACCCATGCCTTTAACAATATCTATCACTAAGCCCATTAGCCATTGCATTATGAATGTTCCTGCAAATATTAATAAATTAAATGAAGTTAGTGCTTTACCAGCAGAATAACCTGAAAAAGAAAGGCCTACAGCTGGCTGTGTAACTGATAAAAAAATTGAACTTAAAATAAATAAAGTTATGTAGAATGCACCAGCTTTTGGGCCTAGCAATATAATCACAAACATTACAGAAAAACTAATTGGTAAACCTAATTTAAGTATTCTTTTTGCAGTAAAACCTATACCTGAAATTTTTGGTAAAAAATAACCCCACAAAAAAAAGGATACCAACATAGTTACATTGATCCAAAATAATCCTGTAGCACTCTGAAGTGGTGTATAACCAGCAACTCTAGTCATCCATGGGCCTGCCCATAAAGTTTGTATAGCCATTAAGCCCCCATAATTAAATAAACCCATTGGAATTACACTTACAAAAAATCTATTTTTCCAAACTTCTGATAAAGTTCCATTATTACTTGGCTCTTGTGACTCTTTATTTTTAGTTAAATTCCATTTTGGAATGAAAACTAACATTAAAAAAATACTAATTAAAATTAAGATAGCGATACCACCAAATATCCACCTCCACCCAAAACTGGGCAATAAAAGTTGTACAGGCAATGTGGATGACAAAAAACCTAATGACGCAATCATTAGCATCCATGAGTTTGCTCTTTGTTGTTGATTTTCTGCATACCATATTCTGTAACCGGTTAATGGAGCCATTAAACAAGCACTAACACCTACGCCGATTAGAATTCGCGAAACTAACAATCCAGAAAAACTTTCAGCTAAAGCAAATGATCCTGTTCCAAATAATGCAATTAATAAAAAAGAAGAGACAATTTTTTTTGGTCCGTATTTATCTAACAAATATCCAAGTGGTATTTGCATACAAGCAAAACCCAAAAAATAGCCCCCAGCTAATAATCCTAAATCGG
This sequence comes from uncultured Pelagibacteraceae bacterium, assembly GCA_902632545.1. GTDB lineage: Bacteria > Pseudomonadota > Alphaproteobacteria > Pelagibacterales > Pelagibacteraceae > Pelagibacter. Next base: position 26,424 of record CACPCX010000008.1, on the reverse strand, counting down.
CTGCTAACAAATTAAATTCTGAAGTTAATACGGGGGAAAGTGTTGCAGTAATTGCACGCAACAAACATGATAAAAAATATCCAAATGCAAATACAAAAAAAACAACAATAGCCTGTTTTTTTGGTAAAATATAATTTTCCATTAATTAAAAGTTTAAAGATATATCTCTATGAACTGAGTTACACCTTGCAACAAATTTAGCTTGCTCTTTAGTTAATCTGTTTTGAAGTCTTAGACCAATATTATGTTTGATAACGTCATTATATTTAGTTAATTCAGGCATCAAATTCTTATTAGCATCATCTCTCCATGAAACTTCTAAATTAAAAAGATTGAAAGTTTCTGAACTTACTTCAATTAATTTTTGCTCATCTATCTCATCATTATCTATAACAGATATTAGGTCATCTAATTTATTTGCAAATTCTTCAGTTCCAGAAATTTCTCCTAATTTTTCAAAAAGATTATCAATGATTGATATTGCGTTTTCATAATTTTTATTATCTATGGTATATTTTAATTCTTTTATTTCTGATGAAAGTTCTTTTAATTTTTCATTATCATTTATAAACATTACTATTTGATCCAGAGTTTCATAAGCTTCATCAACGTTTTTTCTATACCTTTTTGTTCTAGTGTTTTTTGCTTTGTGTAATATTTCAAATTCTCCATTTTTATCTTTCCAACTTTCAGGAATTTTATTTTGAAGCTCATTAATTTCTATCTCGTAATTCTCAATTTTTAATTCTAATTTATTTTTAGCTGATAAATTATCGTCGTCTAAATTTCTAATTTCTGCTTTAGTTTTTTTAATTTTCTGATCTATTTTTCTAATTTTTTTCTCAATCTTTCTTACATTGAAATGTAAGTCCCTATAATCTTTTGTAAATAATTCATATTCTTGTTCAGTTTTTTGAAGTTTTTTAACGATAGCAAAAGTCCCAAGCGCATTATCAAAATGCTCTTCAAAAATATCTAGTTTATCTATTGGAAGATTTGTGGGAGTTAATTTCTGCATGTCTTTTATTGCATTAGTAATTTTTTGTTCTTCAATGTTATAAATTGCAAATTTGTACTCTTGTAAGCAATATTGTAGCTTTGGATTCATCGGTGGTGGAGCAACGTTCGATGTCAAATATGTTCTTGCTGGCAGGTAATTTACTAATGATGGATAGAAACCGACAATTCCAAGACCTATTAATTGTAAAATAATGAATGGAACTACACCTTTCCAGATATTTAAAGTAGTAACAAGTTTTGAAGCCACACCTTTTAAGTAAAATAGTGCAAAACCAAATGGTGGTGTTAAAAATGAAGTTTGTAAATTTACTCCAATCATTACACCAAGCCAAATTGCACTTACATTAGCTCCTGGTTCAGCTAATAATATTGGAGCAATTATAGGAACAACAACTACAGCTATTTCAATAAAATCAAGAAAGAAACCTAGTAAAAAAATCACTGCCATTACAACAATAAACTGTGTCCAAAATCCACCTGGTAAATCTTGAAGAAAATCTCTTACTAACTCTTCACCTCCAAACGCTCTAAATCCAGAGGTTAACATTGCAGCACCTAATAAAATTATAAAAACCATTGAAGTCGTTACACATGTTTCTGTAACAACCTCTCTTAAAACATTCTCAATTTTGTACGCTCTCCAAAAACTCCATATAATTCCAATTAAAAAAGTAATTGTAAAAAATCCTGTTATAAAAATTGCTGTAAGATCTCTAGTTTCTACAGCCTTAATATTTAAATTATAATTCTTAGATAAAATATAAATTGGAATGACTGATAAAATTGCAATTATAATTGGATAATAAGCATCTTTTTTTCCTTTATGTAAACGATAACCTGCCATCATAGTTGCACCTATTGCTCCAATAGATCCAGCTTGATTAACGGTTGCAATACCTAAAAGTATAGATCCTAAAACCGCAAAAATTAAAGCAAGAGGAGGAATAATTACTATTAAAACCTTCATCCAAAATTTTGAGTCAAAATTTCCTTTAAATGGAACGGGAGGAGCTGCCTTAGGATTTAATCTTGCGTAAATAAATACATAAATCATATACAAACCAACCAATACTAAACCAGGTAATAATGCCCCCAAAAACATATCTCCTGCAGAAGTAGATCCCACTCTAAATTCTCCAGGCATATTAAATTCACCAGTTAAAATTTTGTAATCAGTCTGACGCATAGTATTTGCAACGTCTGCTGCGCTAGCTAATTGATCGGCTATGATGATTAATACAATAGAAGGAGGTATAATTTGCCCAAGAGTTCCTGATGAACAAACAATTCCACTTGCCAAACTTTTATCGTATTTATTATTAAGCATTGTGGGTAGTGATATTAATCCCATTGCTATTACTGTTGCGCCAACAATACCCGTGGTAGCTGCAAGTAACGCCCCAACAAAAATTACTGATATTCCTAAACCTCCAGGGATAGGTCCAAACAACTGCCCCATTGTAACTAAAAGATCTTCCGCAATTTTTGATTTTTGCAGCATGATCCCCATGAAAATAAATAAAGGAATTGCAATTAAAGTATCAGTTTCTACATCCCAGTAGTTACTCCTAAAGTTTGTAATACCGGCGGTTAACCATTCTTTGGGGCCATCAACAGCAAAATAAGCACTACTATCTCCTGCAAATAAATAACCAAAAAAAGCAGCTAGCCCGATTGAAATTATTGCTGATCCAGGTAATGCAAAAGCTACTGGAAAACCAGAAGCTAATGCTCCGATCATTATAATTACAAGTAAAGCTAAAAATAAATGTTCCATTATTTAATTCTTTAAAAGTTTATAACTGCTACTCATAAAGTAGCTAGTGAATTGAGTTAACATACTTACTGCAAAAACAGCTAAATAAACTGCCATTAGATAAAGTAAATATAATCCGTTTGAACCTTGCTGCGTAATTTCAAATGAAATTACAGGACCATTGATGATACTAGCTTTACCTCCCATGCCTAAAAATATTACAATTAAACATAAAGGAATTCCTAGAATTAATGACCCAATTGCATTAGTCCATGCTTTTTTACGTTCACTAAAACCAGTATAAAGAACATCAACTCTAACATGGCCCTCGTGAATTAAAGCATAGGCGCTGGCAAATAAATAAAGAGCTGCATACCAAAAACGAACAAGATCTCCCTGAAATGCCTGTTCATACTGAAATATGAATCTTGAGAGAACTATCAAAAATTCACTTCCAACAACTAAAACTGCTAGCCAAATAAACCCTACAGATCTTGTAAAAAAACCAATTACAAAAGAAGCCAATATTAAAGGAAAGTGTATATATGTAATTCTGAAAGCAGGTATTACTAAATTAATTTTAAGTTGTTCTCCAAAAATTGGCTCAACTAGTTTTTCCACAACCATAAATGAGATTAAAAAATCTGCTACTCCAACTATTAACACGGCCCAGAAAGAAGATCTTACAACGTAAGCTGTAATTTTCGTTAAGATCTCAGAGTCGGTTTGTAATGTTTGTTTTATAGATTTTAGAACAAAAAATATAACACCTATGAAAGACGCAAAATAAAATAGTAATTGAATATATGATAAGTTTATTGCTAGCCCCTCTAAAGGTTTATTTAATTTTTTAAATCCAAATAATTCATAATGAGCAAAAAGTTTTTTTACTCCTGGCCAATCAAACCAAACTGTTAAAACATTATTGATGAGAAAAACTAATGTTAAGGCTAAAATAGAATAACTAAATATTCTTATTAAAATAGATAAGTTATTTTTGGCCATCATATTAAAATCTTTTAATGATATATAAAAAGAGGGCCCATTTAAGGGCCCTCCAATAATAATTTGAATTAAATTATACTCCTAATGCTCTATTTCTTTGAGCAACATATGGCCCGTCAGACAAGTTGGTCCAAGCACCAATTTCCTTACGACCTTTAACAAAGGCAGCATGTACTTTCTTAGCAAGAGCACTATGTTGTTGAACTTCATCGAAAACTTCAGCAGCACCTTTAGCAAAAGCATCATAAACTTTATCGTTAAACTTCTCTAGTTTAACTCCACTTTCGTTTACTAATCGCGCTAGTGCAGCTCCGTTTTTAGCATTGTATTCAGCCATTGTAGTTGTGTCAGCCCAATCACATGCAGTTTTAATAATTAACTGATCTGATTTTGACAAACTAGTAAACCAAGATTTATTAACACCACATGCTAACGTAGATCCTGGTTCATGCATACCTGGATAGTAATAATACTTAGCAGCTTCCTGGAATTTCATCGCTTCATCATTCCAAGGTCCTACCCATTCTGTTGCATCAATTGCACCTGACACAAGGTTTTCATAAATTTGTCCACCAGGTAGTGAAATTGGAGAACCACCAAGTTTTCCAAGAACTTGTCCACCTAAACCAGGCATACGCATTTTTAAACCTTTGAAGTCATTAGCTGATCTAATTTTTTTATTAAACCAACCACCCATTTGCACTCCAGTATTACCAGCAGCAAAACTTTGTGTACCAAAATCATCGGTCAATTCATCCCACAACTCTTGTCCACCAGCAAATTTTAACCACGCATTCATTTCAGCATATGTGAAACCGAATGGAACTGCAGTAAAATATCCGAATGCAGGGTGTTTTTTAACCCAATAGTAATCAGCACCGTGATACATTTGCGAGTTACCTGATGCAACTTCATCAAACGAGTCAAATGCTTTAACTCTTTCATTAGCAGCGTAATAAGTGACTTGAATTCGACCATCACTCATGTCGCTTAATCTTTGAGCAAGTCTTTGTGCGCCAGTTCCTAAGCCTGGAAAATCTCTAGGCCAAGTTGCTACCATAGAAGCTTCTACTCTTTCTTTGGCAACAGCTGGAGCAGATAAAGCAACAGCAGCAACACCAGTTGCAGCTGCAGTTTTAAAGAACTTTCTTCTTGAAGGTGATCTAGAAACCTTCAATGATTTTTTTTCTTTAATCATTAGTTATCTCCTCTTCATTGTTAATTAACTATTAAGATTTAATTACAAATGAGCCTATGTGTCTAGATTAAAATAACAAATGAATTTTGTATTACAATCTGAGGTAGTAAATTTAATATTGATAGATTTTATTTTTTGTCAAAAAAGGCCTCGTAGAGCATCATTGATATTGCTAAAGCCATCAAAATGTAAACGGGTATTACATCAAGAAAACCAATCATCATTGATCTTGTAAGTGTTGTAGCTAACCCAATAAGAAAAAAAATTGCAAATGAAAGTCCGATAAGAGTTACAAATTTATTCATTAAATTTCTCACTTTCTTTTTCAAGCCAACTGCAGACACCTAAAAAACGATTATCATCATACTTCTCACCAATCACTTGAATACCTAATGGTAAATTATTTTCTCCTTGAAGTAAAGGAAGAGAAACACACGGTGTACCTAGATAAGACCATACTTTATTGAAATCTGCTGAGCCAGTGCTTTTTAATCCCTTTAAAGCAATACCCGGACTGGATGGGGATAAAACTCCATGATAATCCTCGAATACTTCTTTATATGAGTCGTAACTTCTTTTCATAAAATCTATTGCTTCAGCATATTCCTTTGCAGAATGTTTTTTTCCATTAGCAATTGCATTTTGCAAAATTTTTGACAGTTTTGTTTTAAAATTTTTATAATAGTCACTAAAATTATTAGCTAAATCAGTTTCATAAATTATTTGATGATACTTATGAATATCTTTGAAATATGACGGGGTATCATGAATTTCAATATTTTTTTTAAATGATTTAACAAAATACTCAAAAGCTTCTTTTGATTTTTTATCAATTGTTTTCCAAAACTCAGTTTTATAAAAAATGAACTTTGGTTCATACAAAGGACCCTTTTTTACTTCATCGACCATACCGCTTGAAGAATAATAAACAGTGGCGGGGTCATGGGAGTCTTTTTTAATTAATTCTTTAACTAGATAAGCAATATCCTCGACTTTTTTTCCAAAAACACCAATGTGATCAAGTTTCTCTGAAGTTTTTAACACTCCATTTCTTGAGATTAAGCCGTACGAAGGTTTGTATCCAACAACACCACAATATGATGCTGGTCTTATTATTGATCCTCCTGTTTGCGACCCAACAGAAAGTGGGGCCATGAAAGATGCTACCACCGCTGCAGAACCACTCGATGATCCTCCAGGTGTTCGCGAGTAATCATGTGGATTTTTTGTTTTAGATGGATTTAAATAAGCTAGCTCTGTGGTAACTGTTTTACCCATTACAATTGCACCAGATCCATGAAGTAAATCTATTATTTCGGCATTTTGAGAATACGATTTGCCTTTTCTAATTGTTGTTCCACATTCAGTGGGCATATCTAAAGTTCCAACAATATCTTTAACAGCAACTGGTATTCCATGCAAAGGACCAATAGGCTTACCAGATTTTTTATAGTCATCAGACTCTTTTGCTTTTTCTAATAATAATTCTTTATCAAAGAAGGCCCATGCGTTTATTTCTTTTTCAAATTTGTTAATTCTTTCAATATAAGCCTCACATATTTCAACAGATGTTAGTTGAGAGTTTGAAATTTTAGTGATTAATTCTTCAACGGAAAAATTTATAATTTCATTCATCAACTTAGTTTGCAAATAACTGATCAGGTAGCCATAAAGCTATACCTGGAAATAAGTACATTAAAACCATTCCTAAAATAACTATTGCTAGAAAAGGCATTATTCCTTTAAAAATTTCGATTAATTCAACATTTTTGGATTGTACCCCTTTTAAATAGTACGCCGACATTGCCATGGGGGGTGTTAAAAATGAAGTTTGCAAATTTAAAGCAATCAACATTGCGAAAAAGTAAGGGTTCACTCCAAAGAATTCAACTAATGGTAAAAATATTGGAACAAATATGATTAATATTTCAGTCCATTCTAACGGCCACCCTAATAAAAATATTATAATTTGTGTAATAACTAAAAATTGCCAAGGTTTAATATCCATTGACTTGAAAAAATGCTCAAAGACCTCGTGTCCACCTAAATATGAAAATACTGAGGCAAATGTCCATGAACCAATAAATAACCACATGATCATTGCAGTAGTTTTTGCTGTTAAAAAAACTGATTCTTTAAAATTTTTCCATTTAAGCGACTTATAAAAGAAAGATAAAACCAAAGCTCCAAACGCACCCACGCCTGCTGCTTCTGCTGGCGTTGCTAAACCTGCAAGAATACTTCCTAAAACTAATATAATAAGAGAGAACAATGGTAAAAAAGAGACTAGAACTTCCTTTAATATAACTGCTCTTGGAGGTATTTCTTCTTTAGGAGGTTTTGGTGCTATTGATGGATTAAAGTAAGCTAAAATAATAGCATATAAAATATATAAACCTGCTAACATTAAACCTGGGAAAATTGCTGCTGCAAATAATCTAAGTGGCGATAGCTGAGCTATTACTGCATAAACAATAAGCATAATACTTGGTGGGATTAAAATTCCTAAACAACCACCAGCACATATAACTCCTGAAGCAAATTTTTTATCGTAACCAGCCTTGACCATTGCAGGCCATGCGAGTAAACCCATTAAAGTTACAACGGCACCAATTATTCCTGTTGCTGTTGAAAATAAAGTACATGTAATCAAAGCTGCGACCGCCATAGATGCTGGCAAAGAATGAGATGCAAGCCTAATTGCATAAAATAATCTTGCAACTATCCCTGCTCTTTCAACTAAATATCCCATAAATAAAAATAAGGGTACGGCGGTGAGAACATGATTATCCATGACAGAATAGGTGTTTTGAACAAACAATTTAAATATCCTGTTATCAAAGAGATGATCCATTCTAGATGGATCAAAATAAGCATAGTAACCAAATCCTAGGCCCATTGCCATTAAAGTAAAGGCAATCGGAAAACCTAAAAGGACAGCAAACAAAAATATTACCATCATTAAAATTGCAATTTCTGGATTTGTTAAACTAAACAACATCTATATCTTCTTCCTCTTTAGATTTTCTCATTAAAATTTTTTCAGTTTCTTCAGCACCGGCTTCTCTTTCAGGCCAGTGTCCTGTTTTAATACATATAACTGCTCTAAAAACCTCACTAACACCTTGGATAGTAAGAAGTATACCTGATAGCGGTATTAATGATTTAGCCATATAAATTTGGATTTGTGCGGGACTATTCCAGCTAGTTTCTTTTACCATCCAAGCTTTAGCAGCATATTCATATCCATAAAAAGCAAGGGCAATTACGCCAGGAAAAAAGAAAATAAAATACAATACTAAGTCTATCCAACCTTGAACTTTTGTTGGGAATAATCTGTAAATAACATCTCCTCTAACATGAGCTTCGGTTGCTAAAGTGTATGCACCTGCCATCATAAAAATAGCACCATACATTTGAAGACTAAAATCAAAATTCCATAAAGTTGGAGCGTTAAAAGCATAGGCCATTATTACCTCATAGCATGTTCCACCCATTAATATTACAATGCACCATGAAAAAGCTTTTCCCATTGAGGAGCTTAGAGTATCAGCAAATTTTATATAAGAATGCATAAACGATTAACTTATCTTAATTTTCTTGATTAATTCAATTAAAAAAAAGGGGGCCGCAAAGCCCCCTTGATTTTTGATATTTTTAAACCTTAGATTTTAACTTTCGCTAACGGACCAAACTCATTTTCATAAGCAAGTCTGTAGTTAGGTTGATTCATTAGTAAGTATTTCATTACTCTTTTCGCGTAAGCTTTTTGTGAATCAACAATCTTCTTAAAGAACGGATCTTTAGAAGAGAAGTCACCTACAACTTTATCCCAACCTTTTAACTGCTCTGCAAGAATTGCATCTGAAGTTTGGTAAACATTTACTTTATGCTCATTCATCAATTTTGATAAATCAGCAGAGTATCTTACCAAAGCTTTAAAGTAGTTAGCAGTATTTGCTGCATACGAAGCATTTTTTAAGATTGCTTGGTTTGCAGGAGATAAGCTATTAAATGTTTTTTTGTTAATTGGTATTTCAAACATCTCTTGTGATTGGTGGAAAGATCCTAAGTGATAATGCTTAGATACATCTTGCATACCAAACTGAGAGTCTGAAGTAGGGTTGTTAAACTCAGCTGCTTCAATCAAACCAGTTTTCATAGCTGGCTGAATTTCACCACCTGGTAATTGTCTAACTACCATTCCCATTGCAGTAAGAACGTTTGTTGCTAAACCAACTGTTCTATACTTCATACCTTTAACATCAGATACTTTAGTTACGTTCTTTTTAAACCAACCAAACGGCTGAGCAGGCATTGGCATTGCGAATACACCAACATAATCATATCCGACTTTAGCAAGTGTTTCCTCATATAATGCTCTTCCACCACCTTCTTCCATCCAAGCCATTACTTCTTGAGATGATAGACCGTATGATGGACCTGTTCCGAAAAGAGACGCGGCAGGATTTTTTCCATACCAGTAAGCAGTAACCCAGTGACCCATATCTAGTACACCGTCACTAACAGCTTGTCCAATTTCTCCAGTTTTTACAACTGCTCCAACAGGTTGAAGATCAATTTTTAAACTTCCACCTGACATGTCTCCAACCATTTTGGCATAGTCTCCAGCCATTTCAAAAAAGATGTTAGCGCCTGAAGGCCACGCTGCCTGCATCTTTAATGTTTGTGGAGCACCAAATGCAACGTTAGGCATTGCTACAGCTGTTGCTGCTGCTGCACCTGTCGCTGCTGCGGCTTTGAAGAACTTTCTTCTTGAAGGAGTTTTTGAACCCTTCAATGATTTTTTATCTTTAATCATAAGTTTCTCCCTTATTAGTTAATTAACTGGCGTGGAATAAAACATAGAATCAAATTGGAGTCTTTCTAAAAAGAGTCACAGATTGTCACAATTAAACTCAGAATAGAAATTTTCAATTTTCAGTTGATTCTAAATCAATTTATTATCCTCATAAACACAACATTTCTCAGCAGGTATATGGAGTTTAACTTTCTGATTTGGAATTTCTGTTTCTCTATTAACTTTTGATTTAATTGTAAAATTTCCCATTTTGGCTGTGATTAATTTATAATTCCCAAGATCCTCAACCTTTTCAACATTAACATCAACCAAGTTTTCATTTTGGTTTTGTGCAATTTTAATGAATTCCGATCTAATTCCTAACTTAATATTTTTAGTTTTTAAGTTGGATAAGTTTGTTTGTGTTTTAATTAAAATATTATCAATTTTAACACTATTATTTGAGGAAACCTCGCTTTCAAATAAGTTCATAGCTGGAGATCCAATAAAGTATCCAACAAAAGTTGTATTCGGTCTTTCAAAAAGTTCTTTTGGTGATCCAGTTTGAACTACCTCACCTTCGCTCATAACAATTATATTATCAGCAAACGTCATTGCCTCATTTTGATCATGAGTAACGTAAACTAATGTAGTTTTATATTGCTCATTAATTTCTTTAAGATTTCTCCTTAATCTAAATTTTAAATCTGGGTCAATGACTGTTAACGGTTCATCCATTAGAATAGCAGCTACATCTTCTCTTACAAGGCCTCTCCCTAAAGATATTAATTGTTTTTGATCTGCAGTTAATTTTCTTGCAGGAGAATTTAAAAAAGATTGTAAATTTAAAGTTTCAGCAACTGAATTAACTCTTTCATCAATTTTGTTTTTAGAAAAATCTCTACATTTCAGTGGAAATGCTAAATTTTCATAAACAGTCATAGTATTATAAATAACTGGGAATTGAAAAACTTGAGCAATATTTCTATCTTCTGTTTTTAAATCTGTAACATCTTTATCATCAAATAATATTCTTCCAGCAGAGGGTCTCACTAAGCCAGATACAATATTCAGCATTGTAGTTTTTCCACATCCAGAAGGACCTAAAATTGCATATCGATTTCCATTTTCCCATGTCATTGAGAAAGGGTTTAAGGCATACACTGGATTTAGATCATTTGGATTGTATGAATGAGATATGTTACTTAAATCAATTTTAGCCATTCAAACCCCCAAAAGGTGAAGATGCTAATTTTCCATTAGCATTGAACGCATAAGCTCTATCAACTTTAAAATTTATTTTTACTTTATCGTGTATCTTAAAGTTTAGAACTTCTTCAATTGAAACAATAATTTTTGTATCTCCTCTTTTTAAGTGTAGTAACGTTTCTGAACCACTAATTTCTGCAAGCTCAACTTCAAATTCGTGTCCGTTTTCGTTTAATTCAATATCAGAAGATCTTAATCCAATTTTTAAGCCATCTTCAGTTAATTTAGATAAATGTTGTGGAGCCTCTAAATCAATGCCCTCAAATCTAATGTGATTATCTGAAATTTTAGCTTCTATAATATTCATAGGCGGGTCATTAGAAATTTCTGCAACTTTTAATGAGTTTGGGTTTTCAAATATTTCTTTCGCTGTACCAACTTGTAAGACCTTACCTTCATCTAAGACAATAACTTCACCATTTAATTCCATGGTTTCCCGGGGATCAGTAGTTGAATAAATTAATATTGATTTATCTGCTAAACCTTTAGAAAATAGGTTTTTAAACTCTTCTCTAAGTTGTTCCCTCAATTTGTAATCTAAGTTAACTAGGGGCTCATCTAGCAATAATATTTTAGCGTTTTTGACTAAAGATCTTGCAAGCGAAACTCTTTGTTGCTGCCCACCAGAAAGCTCTTGAATCCTTCTATTTTCATAACCTAACAGGCCTACAGACTTTAGAGCATCCATTACTTTTTCATTAATAATGCTTTGATTTATTTTTCTTTGTTTCAAAGGAAAGGCTATGTTTTCAAAAACATTTAAATGTGGGTAGTTTATAAATTGCTGATAAACCATTGCTACATTTCTTTCCCACACAGGAATTTTTAAAAAATTTTTACCATCAAATTCGATTTCACCGTTGTCTGGTGTTAAAAGACCAGCTATTGTTTTTAATAGCGTTGTCTTTCCAGATAACGTTCTTCCTAAAATTGTATATAAATTCCCTTCCTTAAAATTAAACGACACTTCATTTAAATGATATTGATCACCTGGTTTGTATGATAAATTATTCGCGACTAAATCCATTACTTAATAGCTCCTGATAAATTTCCTTTTGACAAATATCGCTCAACTATAAACGCAACAATAATTAACGGTGCTACTGAAACTAAAGCTGATGCCGATAGACTCCACCAAGGAGTTACTGATGAATTTAATGCAACAATCTTAACTGGTAACAACTGAACTTCTGTAAAAGTTAAAATAAAAGCAAAGAAGAAATCAATCCATCCAAAAATTATACAAAACATCCCAGCTACAATTAATCCTGGTATTGAATTTGGTAAAACAACTTTTAAAAAAGCTTGATAGGGGTTGCAACCATCAATTAATGCCGTCTCGTCAATTTCTCTTGGAACTTTATTAAAAAAATCAACCATAATCCAAACTGCTATTGGCATTAATAAGACAATATAGACAACAATTAGCCCTGTTAGACTGTCCAATAAATTTATTGAACTTAAAAATAAAAAAAACGGTATTGACAAAACAATTGGTGGCATAATTCTTTGTGAGATAAAGAAAAAGGTGATGTCATTATTTTTTACAAAACCGGCCTTAAATGTATATCTAGATAATGCGTAAGCGGACAATGTTCCAAGAATAATACTAATTAAACTTGCGGTACATGTTACAAACATACTATTAAAATAAGGTTCAATTATATCTACTCCACCTTTAGCTGGTGACTTAATTAATACCTTCCACCCTTCTAAGTTTGGCTCAAAATCAACCCATGGAATATATGTTACTCCTCCATTAACAGACTGAAAATCTTTAAAAGAAGTTGTTAAAGCCCAAAGGAATGGAGCAACAACAAATACTGTCCAAACGACAATAAAAAAATATTTCAAAAAAATATACAATTTATCCATTATCTATTCTTTTAGTAAAACTTTAGTTAATACTTTTGCTATAATAGTTAGACTTATGATCATGATTATTAAGTAAGTAAATGACATCGAGGCTGCATAACCCATCTGAAATTCTCTCAATCCCTTAATGAATATATAAAAACTTGAAGTTTCCGTAGATGTACCTGGACCACCAGAAGTTAAAACATAAACTGTATCCATTATCTTTGATGCCTCAATTAACCTTATAATTATTGCTCCAATTGAAATGGGAGCCATCAATGGAAATGTTACATAAATAAATTTTCTGACTGGACTAGCACCATCAATCGCAGCAGCTAGAAATGGTTCTTTTGGTAAAGATAATAAACCAGCTAGTAAAAGCAAAAACATAAATGGAGTCCACTGCCATACCTCAACTATTATGACTGTAAATTTTGCAATAACTGGATCTGTCAACCACTTTGGAGCTACTCCAAAAACTGACAACATATCATTTACTGGTCCCAGAGACTCATGAAAAAATGTTCTCCAAATAACCGTCATGATCACTGGTGTTGTCATCATTGGAACTAAAAAAAGAACTCTAAAAAATCTTTTAAATTTTATATCTTTCCAGACCATATGTGCCAGTGCAAAACCAATCACATATTGCAAGATAACTGTTGTGACTGATAAAAAACTTAATCTAAAAAATGATTCCCAAAACCTTGGATCATCAGTGAATAATCTTATGTAATTTTCTAAACCTATATAATCTAAACCAGGATTATAACTATTCCATCCTGACAAACTTAGTCTAACTACGAAAATAATTGGAAAAATTAATATTCCTATCAATACAAATAAACCTGGAAACAGGAAAAAATATTTATGCTTAAAGTTCATTTATAAGTAAAGGATTATATTATTATTATTATATGTGGCCATTAAAAATAATGGCCACATAAAGTATTTTTAAATTAAAGCTTGTTGTCTTCCATTTTGACACCAACAGCATAGGCATCTTGAACTGCTTTTTTACCTACTCTGCTTACAATTGCTTCCCACTCTTTAGCAACTTCATCTAAAGCTTCTTGAGGGGATAATTGTCCCGCTAAAGCTTTTGAAGTTCCTGTAGCGACAGCACTTGTAAATTCAAATACACCTGGAACTCTTAGAGGGAAAACTCTGTTATTACTTTTTTCCATATCTAAAAGTGTCTTGGTGTAACTGTTAGCGATCTCTGGATCCCAACCCATGCTATTTATGTAAATATTAGGATCAAAGTCTGAGTTTTTAAATGGGTTAACACCAAATCTACCAATTGCTAAGTCGGCTTGGTGGTTTGCACCGTTAGAAAAGAAACATAGGTAATCAAACGCCATATCTTTTACTTTACTTTTCTTAGCAACACCTACTGCCCAACCCCAAACAATGTAAGGAGCTTGGTTGTATTGGTTTTCCCAGCTATTAGATACTCTGTTCCAAACCTTGTTTGCGCCTGGTAATGGAGCTGCACCAACTTTATTTTTAATTGGGCTATCATCTTGCATCGCTGCAATAAATGCATCATCCCAAGAAAAACTAAATAAAGTCTGTCCACCACCGAATGATCCGATTTCATCACCTAGACCAAAGTTTGTTCCTCCTGGAGGTACATACTTAGTGGCTTCAACCCAGTCAGTTAATGCCTCTACAAACCCAGGGTTATTGATGTTTGGCTTCATAGTTTCTAAATCAAAAAAGAAACCACCTGGAGTTCTTGGATTTTTAGCATACGCTACTGATCTACTGAAAAAAGCTGCGAACATTAAGTCATCTTTTTTCATAACTTCAGCTGAACCGTATTCTTTTTCACCGTCTCCATCCCAATCCCAACCATTGAAATATTTAGCCATTTCGCCATATTCTTTCCATGTTGTAGGAACTTTTAGTTCTTTACCTGTGTCTGCTTTGTATTTTTTCTGCATTTCAGGATTATCTATTACGTCTTTTCTGTATTTTAGATAATGTCTATCACCATCAACTGGGTATTGGTACATAGTTCCATCCCAAGATGATACACCCATATGAGATTTAGTTACGTCTTTCATCTCAGGTGAGTTCATATACTTCTTAGGAACTGGTGCTAAATATCTTTTCCAGTCATTGATAAAATTAGAAAATCCAAACACGACATCGTAAGGAGCTTGTCCAGCTTGGAAAGGAACCATAGCTTTTGAGTACAAATCACCTGCTGGTGTATGTGTAACTTCAACTTTTGCACCAGTTAATTTCTCAAACTGTTCAGCGTGTAAAGCTGTTGGCTCTCCCATTACTGGAATTGCGTGAGTGTTTATTTTAAGAGTTTTTCCTTTGTAATTTTTCTTAGACATCTTCTCATAAGAACAGTCACCAGGAATATCTCCTGTAGCTTTGATATGTGGAAATTGATCACTCCACTTATCTGCGTATGCCATAGGACTAAATATCATCAAACTTGATATGATAGCCGTCAAGCAGGTTTTCATTATTTTCATTATTTCCTCTCTCTTCCTTTACTTAAATTATGGAACCAAAACAGCTCGTCCCTTAACCTTACCATCGTTAAGATCATGAAGTGCTTTATTAGCATCGTCCAATTTATATTCTTCCATGGATAGCTTAACTTTTCCTCGATCAGCTAATTCCATCAATTCATATAATTCAGACCACGTTCCCACTAAATTACCTACAATCGTTTTCTCAGAAATAATTAAATCAACCGCAAGTGATTTAATTTCTTCTCCATATCCAACGATATAGTAAAAACCACCATTAGAAGTCATTTGAATTCCCATGGCAGTAGATCCTTTTTCCCCTACGAAATCTATAACTGCTTCAGAACCTTTACCTTTAGTAAGTTCTTGAACTTTTTCAATTTCGTTTCCATCAATTAAAACTCCGTGATCACCACCAAGTTCCATTGCATGTTTTAAAGCTGCTTCAGATTTTTCAACTATTATAATGTCAGCAGCACACATTGCTTTTAGACATTGAATAGCAATATGCCCTAAACCACCAGCACCAATAACCGTACAGCTTTGTCCTGGCAATAAGTGTCTAGTTGCTTTTTTAACAACTCTGTAAGCGGTAAGACCTGCGTCTGAAAAAGGAGCAACATCCTTAGGTGCTAATACTTTTGGTAGCTTAATTAAATTCCTAACACTTGTTTTTAATAGCTCTGAATATCCGCCCTCTTTAATACTTAAACCAGGAAAGGCTCCAGCAGCAGCATGCATATCATTTCCTCTTCTACAATCTAAACAGGTACCACCTGTTCCAGAAATTAAAGGATGCAAAATAACGGGATCACCTTTTTTATATTCTGTTACATCTTTACCAACTTCCTCAACCCATCCAGCGTTCTCATGTCCCATTACACATGGTAACAATGTTCCATCTGGATCTTGAATATGTTTCCATACTCCTTCAATAATATGTAAATCTGTTCTGCAAACGCCTGCAGCACCTATTTTAACAATTACGTCTGATGCCTTCTCAATCTTTGGATCTGGCATTTCTTCACCTTTAACCCAAACCTTTTCTTTCATCTCTGGGTCATACTTGTGCAAAACCTGTGCTTTCATTTCTTTATCTCCCTATTTTTTTAAACCTTATTAAAAAATCGATATCCACTGGAGTCAATGCTGCTTTTAAGTGTTCAGTAAGTTTACAAATACAACCTATGGTTAGTTGTTGAATATGATATTTTTAACTATCTTTTTAAAAAATGGGAAATTTATCAGCTATTCATAAAGAATTTAAAAATATTTTAAAAAAAAGAGGAATGATGTCCTATCAAATGGGCAAAGAAATTTCTGATAGCTGGTCTAGATGTATTACTAAAGGTCTTAATCCATTTAAAGATCCAAGACAAAGCATAATTTCTTCCATAGAATTAAATGAGATCAAAGAAAAAAATGAGGCTCTTAGAAAAATAGTACTCCCAGAATTAGAACTTTTATACTCTCAGATTGCTGGAACTAATTTTATGGTTGCATATTCAAATGAGAATGGCTTAGTACTAGATACAATATATGACAAGACATGTCTTCAAACAGATGTTGGTAAAACTGTAATACCTGGTTCAATTTGGACTGAAAAAATTTGTGGTACAAATGGTTTGGGATTATCAGTAGAATTAAAAAAACCAACAATAGTCTCTGGCAAAGAACATTTTTTTATTGCACATGAAAATATATCATGTTTTGCAAGTCCAATAATTAATTACGACGGTAAAACTATTGGAATTATAGATGCTTCAACCGATTATATGTCAAGAGAACAACATACTTTAGCTTTAGTAAAGCTTGCAACCAGAAGTATTGAAACAAAATTATTTTTAAAAAAATTTGAGCATGAACTAATATTATCTTTTCATCCCCGACAGGAATATTTATCTACAACAAGTGTAGGTTTGTTAGCTGTTAATGGGGATGGCCTAATTGTTGGTGCAAACAGCAGTGCAAAGATTATGCTTAATGGATTAGTAGACCTGAAAAATGAAAATTTTAACAAAATTTTTACTAACTCGTTTTCGTCAATTGCATCAGATTTATTAAACAATAAAATATTAAAAATTACCGATCATTTAGGATCATCAGTTTTTGTGGTAAAAAGTCAAATTTTCAAAGAAAATAAATTTACTAAAGACAAAAAAGTGAAAAAAATAAATACATGTAAAAATTGTGAAGATACAAAAATTAAAAGAGAAAAATGTATTTTAATAAGATCTACTTTTAGTGAAACAAATAACATTTCTGCCACTTCAAGAAAACTTGGTGTTTCTAGAACAACAATTTATAAACACTTACAATAAATTTATTTAGTCGATCGGATAATCCCAAGCATCTCCACCTATGACTTTTGAAATTGCTGAAAAATCTTTAGTATCATTTCCCTCTTTACAAAATTGATTGTAGATTTCTAATGCCATCTTACCTAATGGAGTCTCAGCATTCACACTTTTTGCACATTCATAAGCAAGTTTAAGATCTTTATTCATCATACCTGCAGAAAAACCTGGACGATAATTATTATTAGATGGTGTGCCATCAATTAGGCCTGGTAGAGGTGGATAAACTGAAATTGGCCAACTATTACCAGATGCATTTTTCATTATTTCATGAACTTTTTTGATATCTATATTTAATCTTTTAGCTAACATTAATGACTCTGAAGCCGCTATCATAGCGATACCTAAAGCCATATTGTTACAAATCTTAGCTCCATTTCCACTTCCTATTTCACCAGCGTGATAAATGTTTTTTCCCAAAATTTTTAAAACAGGTAATGCTTTCTCGAAAGCTTCTTTAGACCCACCAACCATTATATTAAGGGTTGCCTTTTGTGCACCCATTACTCCCCCGCTTACTGGAGCATCTATCATCATAATATTTTGATTAATTGCAGTTTTTCCAATTTCTTTTGAAGTTTCTATGTCTATTGTTGAGCAATCAATCAGTAAACAATCTTTTGAAACTTTATTTATTATTCCATTGTCGCCTAAATATATTTCTTTTGAATGTTTGCCCTCAGGTAACATTGTAATGACTGTTGAGACTTCGTCGTTTATTAAAGTTTCAATACTTTCTGATGTATTTAATCCCTTTTTTTTAGCTTGCTCCATCATTTCTTTTGAAACATCAAATACAGTAATTTTTTTTCCAGATTTAAGTAAGTTTTCTGCCATTGGATTCCCCATATTTCCAACTCCAATAAAAGCAATTTTATCACTCATGCAAGTCTCCAGTAATTAATTTTTAAATTTTATACAAACATTATTTATATTTATCGTGAATATCATACTATTCAAAGTCGACTTTTAAATATAATACAAATAAATTACTATTTATGAATTGGATATTAGTTACGGTTTGTGGAGCTTTTTTTCAAAATTTAAGATCATCCTTACAGAAAAAATTAAATAAAGATATTTCTACTATAGCCTCGACTTATGTTAGATTTGCTTTTGCCCTACCATTTGCAGCAATCTTATTTTTTATATTCTTTAAAGACTTACAGATATTAGAAGAAATCTTGATACAACCAGACTTTTTACTTAACATTTTTCTAGCATCAATTTTTCAAATTATTTTTACATTTTTTTTGTTATATTTATTTAATTTTTCAAATTTTGTAGTAGGAACTTCTCTTAGCAAAACAGAAGTTGTCCAAGTAGCATTGTTTGAATATTTAATATTAAATGAAAAATTAAATAAGTTTGGAATTAGTGGAATTATTATATCAACAGTTGGAGTTATCTTATTGTCAGTAAAAGATTTAAAACTTTTTTTGAATAATTTATTTTCAAAAACTACTATAATTGGTTTGATTTCAGGTTTGTTTTTAGGTTTAAGTGTTGTTTATTTTAGAGCAGCTATCTTAACATTGGAGAATATTAGCTCAAATTTTGGAAAAGCTATTTCGGCACTATTCATTGGATTATTTATACAAACATTAATTTTAACAATTTATTTAATTTTTTTCGAAAAGTCAGAATTTAAGAAACTTTATCATGATAAATACGAATGTTTTTTAACGGGTATTGCTGGATTATTAGCATCATTATCCTGGTTTTATGCTTTCACCTTAATACAATCTTCATTTGTAAGAGCAGTTGGTCAAATTGAATTATTATTTAGCTATTTTTCTTCAAGATATATGTTCAAAGAAAAAGTGAAAATTACAGAGATTGCTGGAATTATTATTTTTGTTATTGGGGTTACAATTCTTTTATTATCTAGAACTTAAACTACAATTAGTCTTGTTTTAATTTACTTTATTTTTACAATTTCCTGTCTTGAAGTATTCATCCAGATTATCAATAGCTAAGTTGGCCATTGCAGTACGAGTGTCTTTTGTTGCACTGCCCAAATGTGGAAGAATGAATGCACTTTTGTGTTTTAAATAACCTGAATTTAAATTTGGCTCATTTTTATAAACATCTAAACCAACTGCATAAACTTTTCTTCTATCAAGAGCATCAATCATAGCTTCATCTTCAATAATATCCCCTCTAGCAACATTAGTGACTACAGCACCTTTTGGTAAGTACTCTAATGTCTCTTTATTAATCATATCCACTGTTTCTTTTGATGCAGGACAACATACTGAAAGCACATCTGATACTGATAAAAGACTTTTTAAGTTGTCATGATAAGTTGCACCTTGTTCTTTATCTTCACTTAATTTTGATCGATTGTGATAATGAATAATCATACCTAAAGATTTTGCGATCTTTGCTATTTTTTGGCCTATTCTTCCCATTCCTAAAATTCCTAGCCTAGACCCTGTTAATTGTTTTCCTATTAAGTAATCAGCAGACCATTTCCATCCTCCTTGCCTAGCACTATCAATACCCTCTGAAGCTCTTCTGCAAGCCCCAAGTATTAACAAAACCCCAATCTCAGCTGTTGCATCTGTTAAAACGTCTGGTGTGTTTGTTACTGCTATTCCTTTATTTTTGGCAGCTTCTAAATCTATATTTCCAAATCCAACAGCAAAATTTGATATTATTTTAACACTATCAGGAAGTTTATTTATTGTTTCAGCATCTAATTTATCCGTAAGTGAAGACAAAATTCCATCACAACCCTGACTAAGTTCTATAAGTTTATTTTGCGAATACAATTCATCATTGAGATTAAAATTTGAATGAAAAATTTCTTTTGCCTTATCCTCGCATGTTCTTAGAAGTTTTCGAGTAATTAAAATTTTTTTCATATATTTTTATTAATTTAAATCAAAAACTTTTCCTGGATTCATAATATTATTACAATCTATACTTCTTTTAATTGCTTTCATCACAGGGATATTATCCATATGCTCTTTTAAAAGATAATGTTTTTTTTGTAACCCAATACCATGCTCACCAGTTATTGTCCCCTCTAGTTCTAGGGCTTTATTTATAAGATCGTCGCTGTACTGTCTTATTTTTTTTTGTTTTTCCTTATCATGCGGATCATATAAAATTATTGAATGAAAATTACCGTCACCCACGTGACCAACCATTGGGGCTGTTAAGCCAAGCCTATTTACCTCCTTTTCTGCCCAAGATATACATTCAACTAATTTTGAAATAGGAACACAAACATCAGTTGAATAGACTTTCATATTATTTCCTAATGCCTTAACAGAATAATAAACATCATGTCTTGCTTTCCATAATTTTTTCTGCTCCTCAGTTGAAGACGCCCATTGAAAATCACTTCCATTGTTGTTCTTGGATAATTCCTCGACAATATTTATTGCTTCATTATTTGTTGTCTCGCTTCCATGAAATTCAAAAAACAATGTTGGGGAGGCTTTTACATTGTCTAGCTTAGAATATTTAATACTTATCTCCATTTGATCTTTATTTAACATTTCAATTCTTGCAATTGGCACACCAAACTGAATCACTTCTTGTGCAGTTTTTACTGCTGAATCTAAATCTGGAAAATAACAAACAGCACTCATTATACTTTCAGGGATAGGAGACAGTCTAACCTGAACCTCAGTAATTATTCCTAAAGTACCTTCTGACCCAATAAATAAGTTGGTCAAATTATAACCCGCAGAAGTTTTTTTGGTTCTACTGCCAGTTTTTATAATTTCGCCATTTGGCAAAACAACAGTTAAACCAGATATAACTGTTCTCATTGTGCCATATTTCACTGCCATGGTGCCTGAAGCTGATGTAGATGCCATACCCCCTAAAGCTGCATCTGCGCCTGGGTCAATTGGAAAAAATACGCCGTCTTCTCTTAAGTGTTCGTTTAATTGTTTTCTCGTAACATTTGCTTGAACTCTGCAATCAAAATCTTCTGCATTAACAGATAATATTTTATTCATTTTTTCTAATGATATTGTAATACCATTAGAATTACCTACGGCGTTTCCCTCTAAAGAAGTTCCTGTACCAAATGGAACAACAGGGATTTTATTTTCATTACATATTTTTAAAATTTGTGAAACTTCCTCATTAGTTTCTGGAAAAACTACAGCTTGTGATAACACAGGATCATAGGTGTCTTCACCTCTAGCATAATTTGCCCTAGTGGACTCAGAGGTCGAAAATCTACCATTAAAAATTTTTTTTAGCTGTGAATGTACCTGGTCTATCATTTCAAATATTAATAATAATGAAAATTCCTAAGAAAATACAGTTTATTTAGTAAGCATTTTTTTAATATTTTCTAACGCATTAGAAATATTATCTTGAGAAGCGGCAAAACTAAATCTTACATAATCATTGCATGTTTTACCAAATGCAGTACCTGGGACTATTGCTACTCCTGCTTCATGCATCGCTTTTTTACAAAATTCACTTCCGTTCATTCCAGTTTCAATTACTTTTGGGAATGCATAAAATGCACCTCCAGGTAAACTACATTCTACTCCTGGTAAACTATTTAATCCTTCGTAAATTAGTTTTCTTCTTTGGGTAAATTTATCCATCATAGCATGAATGGAGTCATCTGGGCCATCTAAAGCCGCAATTCCAGCAAATTGAGCAGCAGCGTTGACACAAGAAACACTGTTGATAAGTAGTTTATTTACATGTTCAACTAAATGCTCTGGCCAAAAACTCCAACCTAGTCTCCAACCTGTCATTGAGTAAGCTTTACTCCAACCCTCTAAAACAATTAATCTATCTCTTAACTCTGGATAATTGAAAAAAGTAGGCATTTCTTTGTCATCAAAAATCTGTCTACTGTAAATTTCATCACTTAAAATTGTTACATGTGGATGTTTCTTTAAACCCTCTGCTAACTTATCAATCTCTGGTTTTTCAACAAAACTACCTGTTGGATTATTTGGATTGATTAAAATTAACAATCTAGTTTTATCTGTAATTAAAGACAGGATTTTATCAGCATTAAATTTTAAATCTTTATCTTCTGTCAAATCATATGGAACTGCTGTTGATCCAGTATAATTAATCATAGACTCGTAAATTGGAAAAGCTGGTGTAGGATGAATTATTTCAGCTCCAGGCTCACCAAAACATTGTATTGCATAATGCATCGTAGGTTTACCACCTGGCATAATTAGAATTCTCTCAAAATCAACTTCTTGGTTATATCTTTTTTTAATCCAACGTGTAACTGCTTGTCTACATTCAGGAATACCATTAGACATCACATAACCATGATGACCATCATCTAGAGCTTTTTTTGCTGCTTCAACAACATGTTTCGGAGTTTTAAAATCTGGCTGACCTAAACCTAGGTGGATCATAGGATGACCTTGAGCCTCAAGTTTTTTTGCCTCAGCTAGTACTGTAAAAGCACTTTCTGTTCCAAGTCTATCAAGCGATTGAGCTAATTTCATAATTTCGTGAACCTAACTGAAAACATATTTGTTGTCTATTATTCATTATGAAAAAGTATTTATAATTTTTATAACTAATTACGATAAATAATTTTTGATCTATCTAACTCTTTTACAGATTTACAGCCCATAAGTACCATATTTCTCTTTATTTCGTTGCGCATATTTTCTAAAAGACGTTCAACACCTGACTGACCGCCCGCACCTAAACTAAACAGAAAAGCTTTTCCAAAACTACAGGCTGTCGCACCTGCTGCAAGTGCTTTAAGCACGTGCGTTCCTCGTCTAACACCCCCATCTAAAATAATTTCTAATTTATCTCCCACAGCATCTGAAATGGCTTTAACTTGGTCAAAAGGAGATCTAGATCCATCAAGTTGTCTTCCCCCATGGTTTGAAATCATTATTGCAGTACAGCCAATATCAATTGCTTTTTTTGCATCCTCTACTGACATAACTCCTTTTAGTGCCATTGGTTTATTCCATTTTTTTATACAATATTCAGCATCTTTCCAATTCATCGCAGGATCGTACTGCTCATTTATATATTCCATTACTGATTTTGCTATATTTGTACCTTTGTCAGTTTTATTTTTTATATTTGCTAACTCAAATTTTTTATTAGTAAAATATTTAAAAACCCATCCAGGCCTCATTGCAAAACTTAACAAACTATCTAAAGTAAATTTGGGCGGTGTTGTAAAACCAGTTCTATGGTCACGTTCTCGATTTCCAGCTACAAGTGTATCAACAGTGATACACATACCATCAAAATTAGCCCTTGAACATCTTTCAATTAAATCATCAGTAATTGATTTATCTTTATGAATATAAAGTTGAAAAAGTTTTGGCCCACTAGAAATATTAGCAACTTCCTCTATTGAAAAAGATGCCATTGTAGACATGCTATAAATAGTATCAAATTTTTCAGCAGCTCTTGCAGATGCTTTATCGCCTTCCGGGTCATATAAACTTTGCATAGCTGTTGGAGATAAAAATAATGGCATACTAATTTTTCTGCCAAATATTGTAGTTGATAAATCTGGCTCACCAACGCTATTGAGAATATTTGGAACTAAATCACAATCATTAAACGCCTCAGTATTTCTATTTAGCGTAACTTCATCATCTGCACCACCATCAATGTAATGAAAGATGGGGGCTGGTAATTTTTTTTTTGCTAATTTTCTAAAGTCTTCAAAATTATAACAATCATTTATGTTCATGATTACTATCTTCTAAATCTTAAATTACTTCTGTTTAAATCACTGATTTTAGTACAGCCCATTAACTTCATATCCCTTACTAATTCAGTTTTATACTTCTCTAAAGCTCTTTCTACACCTGCTTGTCCAGCTGCTGCTAAAGCATATAAATAAAGTCTACCACCAGAACATGCCTTTGCACCTAATGATAATGCTTTAAGCATATGAGTTCCTCTATGAATCCCACCCTCACAGATTACATCAAGCTTGTCACCAACAGCATCAACGATTTCAGCAAGTTGATCAAAAGGTGATCTTGACCCATCAAGTTGTCTTCCACCATGGTTTGAAACCATTATTCCTGTACATCCAATATCTACAGCTCTCTTAGCATCTTCAACACTCATAACTCCTTTTAAAGCAAAATGGCCTCCCCATTTTGAGCAAAGTTGTTCAGCATCTTTCCAATTCATTGATTGATCCAGCATTGTGGAGAAATAATTTCCTATTGATGAATTTGTGCTCGTCCCCTCTTTTACAAAATCTTGAAGATGAGGTAATTCAAACTTACCTTTTGTTAAATAATTTATTCCCCACATTGGCTTTGTAGCAAAACTAAATAAACTTGATAATGTTAGTTTAGGTGGTGAGGTAAATCCAGTTCTTAAATCTCTTTCTCTATTTCCTCCTGTAATCGTATCAACTGTTAATGCCATGACATCAAACTTAGCTGCTTTCGCTCGTTCTAAACATGAATCATTAAGCCCTCTATCTTTATGAAAATAAAACTGAAACATTTTTGGTGTATCAACAAGCGATGAAATTTCCTCCACACTAACTGTTGCTAATGCTGATACCCCAAACATAGTATTATATTTCTTGGCTGCTTTACCTACAGCTCTTTCACCATCGTAATGAAATAATCTCTGTAAAGCTGTAGGTGATAAATAAAAAGGTAAATCTAATTTCTTTCCAAATATCGTTGTCGATAAATCAACATTCTCTACACCTCTTAAAACATTAGGTACTAAATCAACATCATCAAATGCACTTGTATTTCTAGCATAAGTAATTTCATCATCAGCAGCTCCATCAATGTAGTGAAATATCGGTGATGGCAATTTTTTTTTAGCTAATTTTCTAAAATCACTAAAGTTATGACAATCTTTTAAATTCATAATTCTCTTTAGAAGTTTTTTAAGAAATTAAACATATAACTATTTGCCCCAGGATTCTTATCTCCTAAACTAGCATTAGATACATGATTGTAAGATATTCCCAAACTAGAGGTTTTTGAAATCTCATAAGAAAGTTGCACTTCAGATTTAAATTCAAGTGCATGACCTAAATCTTTTCCATCACCTTTGTGATATAATCCAGGTGCAAAACTTGGAGTAAAAGTTAGTGCACCCATATCTACGTTCCATTCAAATCCCGTATAAATATATACTGCAGAATTTTCTGTTATAAATCCTCCTGTTATCGGAGAAATATTTCCAATAAAAGTTTTTCTCTCCAAATTTTCATTTTGATGTTGAAAACCTACTAGAAGTGCTGACTGTTTGTCATCGCTGAAATCAAAATTTCCAGTAAAAAAATTATATTGATGTGTGCTATTTTCTACAGCTAAAACCTTTGTGCAAAGAAATAGTGAGAAAAAAATTATATTTAATTTTTTTAGGTTCATAACCTTTATTAACAGATTAATTTTGTTTTTTTTTAAGTTTTTTTAAGATTATTGCACCACCTAAAAAGAAGATCAATAGAGGCATTAGCCAGAGAATATAAGTGTTTTTATTTAGTTTAGGATCATACAATATCCAGTCTCCGTACTTTTTTTGAAAAAATTCGTAAATTTGAGTATCAGAAAGTCCTTCATCAATTTTTTTATCAACCAAAATTTTTAAACTATTCGCAAACTCAGAATCGGAGTCATAAATTGATTGTCCTTGACAAACTAAGCACCTTAAATTTTTGGTTATTTGATTTCGCTTAT
>CACPCX010000007.1 GCA_902632545.1 uncultured Pelagibacteraceae bacterium | reverse complement strand
ATAATGGGAACAGCAGGTTTCACAGCATTGCAAAGTGCGTTTGTTACAAAATTGACTAGAGAAGAATTGTTATTAGGAGAAAAAGTAAATGATGTTATTGTTAGTGGAGCCTCTGGTGGTGTTGGGAGTATTGCAATTATGATCTTAAATAAACTGGGATGTAATGTGACAGCAGTTACTGGAAAAAATAATAATGTTGAATATTTAAAATCAATTGGTGCAAAAAACGTTATAAATACTAACGAATTAACTAAAGATGCAAGACCCCTAGATAAAGGACTTTGGGATGGTGCTGTTGATACTGTTGGGGGTAAAGTCTTAGAAAATATACTTTCTCAAACTAAAGATGCGGGTATTGTTGCTTCTTGTGGAAACGCTGCTGATATAAAATTAAATACAACTGTGATGCCTTTCATTATAAGAGGAGTCAAGCTTTGGGGCATAAATTCTGTGACAGTTTCAAATGTTAGAAGAAAATTTTTGTGGAGTGAGGCATCAAAACTGGTTGATTTTGAACTGCTAGATAAATCTATTAAAGAAATTAGTTTGGAAGAAGTAAATGATGTTTATACAAAAATGCTTAAGGGAGAAACATCTGGAAGATATATAATAAATCTTAAC
The DNA here is from genome assembly GCA_902632545.1 of uncultured Pelagibacteraceae bacterium. Taxonomy (GTDB): domain Bacteria; phylum Pseudomonadota; class Alphaproteobacteria; order Pelagibacterales; family Pelagibacteraceae; genus Pelagibacter. The sequence continues at coordinate 70,583 of CACPCX010000007.1, read as the reverse complement.
AAATAATGGATTGGGATAAATTAAAAATTTTTCACGCTGTAGCAGAAGCTGGTAGTTTTACAAATGCTACTATTAATTTAAACCTCAGCCAATCAGCTATAAGCAGACAAATACAATCATTAGAACAAGATTTGAATGTACAATTGTTTGAAAGACATGCAAGAGGCTTAACTCTTACAGAAAACGGTGAATATGTATTTAAAACAGCTCATGAAGTAATTAGTAAACTTAAAGAGGTTGAAACTTCACTAGGGGACCAAAAAAATAAACCAACAGGTAAATTAACAATTACGACAGTTAGAAGTTTTGGAACTCACTGGTTAACTCCAAGAATTCAAGAATTCATGAGATTAAATCCAGAGATTGAAATTGAGTTAGTTTTTGATGATAAAGAATTAGACTTAAGTACACGACAAGCTGATATTGGAATTTTTATGAGAAGACCAAAGCAGCTTAATTATATTCAAAAAAAATTAGTAGATATTAAGTACTATATTTATGGTTCAAATAAATATTTAGAAAAAAATGGAATGCCAAAAACAGTAAATGACTTAAGTAAACATAAATTTATTTCATTTGGAAAAGGTGCTCCTTCACCAGTTTATAATCCTGATTGGGCTCTCAAAATTGGAATGCACGATGGAAAAAAAAGAAAAACAATTATGAAAGTAAATAGTGTAATGGGATTATTGTTAGCCGTGGAGTCAGGGGTAGGATTGGCAGCACTCCCAGAATATTTAGTATCAAATTCAAACAATGTAATTAAAGTGCTTCCAAAAGTAGAAGGCCCAATTACAGAGGCACACTTTGTTTATCCACAATCATTAAAGAATACTGCAAGAGTTCAAGCATTCAGAAATTTCCTTTTTAGCAAAATTGGCGACTGGAAATAGACACTGCTAAATCCCCAAGAATACTGATATATAGGAGGTATGCGACATTATTGCGATTGATAATCATTCGCATTGCGAATAATTCTCATTCTCAAAATAACGTTAATTTTAAGGATAAATATGAAAAAAATATCAATTTTAGCATTGATAATATCACTATTTGCATCAGCTTTTGCTATTGCAAATGAAGTGAATATATTCAATGCAAGACATTATAAGGCAGATGCTGAAATGTATGATAAATTTACAGCAGCTACAGGAATTAAAGTAAATTTAATTAATGGTAAATCAGGAGCCTTAGAAAAAAGAATAGCCGAAGAAGGAGCAGACTCTTCAGCTGACCTTTATATTACTGCGGATGCTGGAAGATGTGGCGCAATGGATGCTAAAGGATTGCTTCAAGGTGGTTTATCATCTGCAACAATTAAAGCTTCTGTTCCAAAAAACTTCAGAACTAATAAATGGGTTGGAGTAGCAAAAAGAGCAAGAATTATTTATTACTCACCTGAGAGAGTTAGTGGAGCTGAGTTGTCAGGTTTAACTTACGAAGGTTTAGCTGATCCAAAATGGAAAGGTAGATTAGTAATAAGAAAATCTAGCAATATCTATAATAAATCTCTTGTAGCCTCATTAATTGCAAATAATGGAAAAAAAGCTACAGCTGAATGGGCAAAAGGTGTTGTTTCTAATATGGCAAGAACTCCAAAAGGAAACGATAGAGCACAAATTATGGCGGTAGCAGCAGGTGAAGCTGATATTGCTGTAGCAAACACTTATTATTTAGCACTTATGCTTTCAGGTAAAAAAGGTGCAGAGCAACAAGAAGCTGCAAAAAAAGTTAAAGCATTTTTCCCTAACCAACAAGGCAGAGGTACACACATGAATATTAGTTGTGCTGCCCTTGTTAAAGGTGCGCCTAACAAAGCAAATGCTATTGCGCTTGTTGACTTTTTATTGTCACCAGAATCTCAAGAACACTTTACGAATAACACTTTTGAGTTTCCAATGATAGGTGGTGTTTCTCCAAATCCATTAGTAGTAAACAATTTAGGGTTAGATTTTAAACAAGATTTAGCAACTAAAGTTTCAACTTATGGAAAAAATCAAGCAGCAGCTTTAGAAGTAATGACTGCCGCAGGATGGAAGTAACATACAGTGAAAAAGAATTTATTTAACTCTGGTTTAAACAATTCTTCTGATACGAGTGGCTCACTTGAGGGTCAGATAACATGTGGGCCTTGCTCGTTAGAAGTTGAAAAAATGCAGAGTAAAATAAATAATAGAAAATTATCAGAGATTGAAAAAGACGAGGCTCTAGACATCCTCACTCCTTTTAAATAATGATATATTTCTTTTTAGACGGTGCCCACGTCACTCTCCTCTAGGATCTTTACCCTTTCCTAGAAATTGTCGTGGGCATTAAAAATTTCTACTCTACACATTATTACTTTAACTTTAGAAAAATTTTTTTTTTTATATAATAAGCCTATAATGTTAAAAAATTTTAATATTTGGGTTATATCATCCTTATTAGTTTCTATAAGTGTTTTAATTCCAATTATAACAGTTTTTTTCAGTTTTTTCGAAGAGACTTCTAATTATTATCAAATATTAAAAGATACTTTTCTGTTTGAGTATATTTTTAATTCTTTTACATTATTGATATTTGTTTTACTTCTTACCTTTTTAATAGGAACAGCTAGCGCGTATTTAGTCTCATTTTATAAATTTCCTTTTAGTGATTTCTTCAAATGGGCACTAATACTCTCTTTTGCTGTCCCTCCATATATCTATGCATATTCTTTAACAGCATTCTTTGAAAATTATGGAACAGCATTTACAATTTTAACTAATTTGTTTGGAGAGGGAGAGTATAACAAATATATTCCTAAATTTGATGGTCATTTGGGAGCAGTATTATCACTCTCATTTTCTTTATTTGCTTACGTATATATTCTTTCACGTGCCTCTTTTTTATATCAATCCCAAAATTTAATTGATTTAGGTAGAAGTTTAGGTTTTTCAAAATTTAAGTCATTATATTCTTTAATATTACCAGCGGCTAGACCAGCTATTGTTGCAGGCTTGTCTCTTGTTGCGATGGAGACGTTAGCTGAATTTGGGGCAGTTGATTTCTTCTCAATAAATACTTTAACGACTGGAATTTATAATTCTTGGATAACATTTGATGATTTAGCTTTTTCAAATCGATTATCATTTTTTTTACTAATTTTTATATTTACGTGTTTTATAATAGAAAGTTTCTCAAGAAAAAAAGCTAGATATCATTTTAATTCAAAGGGTGGATTTAAACAAAAAGAAAAAATTATTTTAACAGGAAAGCAATCATTCTATGCATTTAGTTTTTGTTTCATTATTTTCTTTTTAAGTTTTTTATTTCCTTTGAGTCAAATGTTATATTGGACTATAAAATTTCCAGAAAATCTTTATGATATTGATATAATCTCACTTACTTTAAATACTGTTTATTTAGTTATTTTATCTAGTATTGTATTAATTTTATTTTCTCTAATTTCAAACTATGGAAATAGGGTTTCTAAAAGTAAAATTTTAAATTTTTTATCAACAATATCAATTTCAGGTTATGCTATACCAGGAGTAATTTTAGCAGTAGCATTTATTACCTTTGTTGCATGGTTAGATGACAACATTATAAAAAATTTTGGATTTTTATCTATTAAAAAGATTTTTATTGGTTCGGTTCTTGGTTTAGTATTAGTTTACTTTGTAAGGTTTTACTCTTTAGCTTTTAATGGAATAAAATCAGGATATGAAAAAATTAATATTTCTGTTGACGAAAGTTCTTATCTTCTTGGCTACTCTAAGAAAAAAACTTTTTTAAATATTCATATGCCTCTTTTAAGAAATTCACTGTTGTTTGTAGCTATATTAATCTCTATTGAAATTGTAAGAGAATTGCCAATAACTCTTATTTTAAGACCCTTCAATTTTGAGACATTTGCGACAACAGCCTATATATCTGCTTCTGAGGATCTATTAGAAGCTGCTGCTGTTCCGTCACTTTTTTTGATTTTAATTGCTGCAATTTTTATTATGTTTACATCTAAATATATTCTTAGAGAAAAATGAAAAAAAAATTTTTAGAAATTAATAGTGTTAATTTTCAAATTGGTGGAAATATAAAGGTTAAAAATGCTACATTTTATATTGAAAATGAAGGAGAAACTTTGTGTATATTAGGCCCTTCAGGAATTGGAAAAACAACAATATTAAGAACAATAGCTGGTTTAGAAAAAGTAGACAAAGGTTCGATCAATTTAAATGGTGAATTATTATCCTCTAAAGATACACATATAGAACCTGAGTATCGAAATATATCTTTAGCATTTCAAGATAATAGTTTGTTTCCACATTTCACTGTTGAGAAAAATATTTTATTAGGTGCTGAAAGAAATAAAAAATTAAAACGAAAAAAAAAAATTACTTATAAAGAAATTATAAATTTACTCGATATTTCAAAAATACTTAAAAAGTACCCACATGAAATAAGCGCTGGTGAAGCTCAAAGAGCTTCTCTCGCTAGATCATTGTTAACACAACCCGATCTTTTATTGTTAGATGAACCATTATCGAATGTTGATCAAAGTTTTAAAGAGGAGATTCAAGAAAGATTAAAAAAAATATTAAGTAAATTGAAAATTACAACAATAATTGTAACGCATGATTCTTATGAAGCTTTTTATTTAGGCAATAAGTGTGCAATTATTTTAGATGGTCAAATTAAGCAATTTGATGATCCTTACAATGTATATCATTTTCCAAATTCAATAGAGGTTGTTAATTTCTTAAATAGAGGAATTTTGATACCAGCAAAAGTAACTGGTGAAAATTCACTTGAAAATGATGATTTAGGATTGATAGAAGGAAAATTTATTAAACATTATCCTAAAGGTTCAAAAGTTCAGTTGTTACTACAACCTGAGGATTTAGAGCATGATGATAATAGCAATCTAAAATTAGAAGTTGTTGATAGAAAATTTAGAGGTACAAATTTTATTTATACATTAAAAACCTTAAGTAAAAGATTTATTCCTGTACTTGTTAATACCCACCACCATGAAATTCATGAGATTAATGATAAATTTGGAATAAAAAGACCTATACGACTTGAGCATATAGTTTGCTTTTAGTAAAAGAAAAAAATGCTTTCCAAAAAACAATTATTTACCAGGGGCATGTTGGATATTTCTCCACATATGCTCTCAGTAATTCCATTTGGAATAATTTGTGGAGCAATTGGAGTTGAACTTGGATTTAACCCATATTTAGTTTATGCAATGTCTTTCATTATTTTTGGAGGCGCTTCGCAAATAGTTTTTTTACAGTTATTATCCGGAGGAGCATCCAGTTTAGTTGCTGTTGCTTCTGTTGGAATTATAAATTCTCGACATTTATTATATGGAGCGGTTTTATCTGAATATTTAGAAAAATTATCTTTTCTTAAAAAATTATTTATTTCTTATGTGATTGTAGATCAAGCTTTTGCTGAGTCTAATAAATTTTTTAAAAAAAACACAAGTGAAGAATTCTTACACTACCATTTAATTGGAACAGGTTGCACATTGTGGGTTTGCTGGCAAATAGCTACATTATCAGGTATTATTTTAGGTTCATTTGTTCCTGAGGAACTTGGATTAAAATTTGCAATCCCATTAACATTCATTGCTATTGTAGTACAAGATTTAAAAAAAATTGATCATGTGATTGTAATGATAACTTGTGGTTTAAGCTCTCTATTATTTTTTGATGCACCATTTAAATCCTATATTATTATCTCACCAGTAATTGCATTATTTATAGCAGCATTATTACTAAGGTTAAAAAAATGACTTTAGTATCAATTATCATTGCTGGAATATTAACTTATTTTACTAGAATGACTATGGTTGCACTAATTAGTAGAGATATGCTAGCAGATAAAGTTAAAGCAGTACTTGAGTATGTTCCATCTGCAGTATTTCCAGCAATTATATTTCCTGGAATATTTATCAATGATTATGGAACTTTTATAGAAATAAACGATCCAAAGATTTATGGGGCATTAGTTGCAATTGTAGTTGGTTATCTCTCAAAAAACATCATTGCAACTATTTTAGCTGGATTAATCTCGTATTGGTTCTTAATATTTGTGATTTTTAGTTAGCACCTAATTTAATATTTCTACTGACATTCTTATCAATAAGTTTTGGTTTAGCTAAATTTAGGTTTGACATTAATTCTACATATTCATCAACGTTTTTTACTTGCAATCTAGGGTTAAATTTTATTTCATTTTCAATAGTACTCGATTTTTTGCCATTATAATCATGACCAGGATATAATATTGTATCTGAAGGTAATTTTAATAATCTATTAAAGATAGAATCGTAGGCATCTTTAGAACTGCCGTTTTGAAAATCAGTTCTACCTGTACCATTAATCAAAAGAGTATCTCCTGAAAATAGAAATTTTTGCATCAAGAAACTATAACTATCAGATGTATGTCCTGGTGTGTATATTGCTTTTATTTCTAGTTGATCAATTTTAATTATTTCCTCATCCTTTACTTTTAATTCTACTGCATCTGCAGGTGTATGTTCTCCCATAATCGTTAAACAATTGGTTGCTTTTTTTAATTTGCTTGCTCCTGTTATATGATCTGCATGAATATGTGTATCAATCACTTTAACTAATTTAAGATCTAATTCATTTAGTACTTTGATATAGCTATCAACATTTTCAATTACTGGATCAATGATAACCGCTTCGCGACCTTTTGCCGAAGCTATAAAATAAGTATAAGTTGACGATTTTATATCAAATACTTGTTTAAAAATCATTTTTCATTATTATCAAATTATTGTGAATACCTCTACTCCTACATTTCACTGGTCATGCAAACATACTTGGAAAAGAAGCGCAAAAAACACAGCTTGGTGCGTATTAGGTTGTGCAATTGGGGACTTTGGAACAATTTTGTATTTTCAATTAACCCAAATTCCTTTTCCTGTTTTAGGAATTATGATTTTAGCAATAATTAATGGTTTGATTACAAGCATTATGTTAGAAACAATTATTTTAATGTCACAAAATTTTAATTTTGTTAACGCTTTTAAAACCGCCTGTGGTATGAGCTTAATTTCAATGATTAGTATGGAGATAATGATGAATTTAACAGATTACTTTTTGACTGGTGGAGCCATATTAACCTGGTGGGTGGTTCCAATAATGTTAATAGTAGGTTTCTTGACTCCATGGCCTTACAATTATTGGAGATTAAAAAAATTTGGGATGGCTTGTCATTAAAATTATGTACTTAATTAATAAATGAAAAATTTTATTAAGAAATTTAATAATTTTTTTTTAAATTTTGAGGCTTTAGGATCTCTTTTTTTTAGATTAACAATTAGCATCGCTTTTATTTTGTATGGAACTGGTAAACTTCCGTTGCCTCCAGAAGGATTAATAAAGCACTATGGGTTATCACCATTTGTTGCAAGTTTAGTTGCTATTTCTGAGATTTCCTCTGGAGTAGTTTTAATAGTTGCAAATTTTTTAAAGAATTCAATTGGAAATACTCTAACAAGATTGGCAGGACTTAACATTGTCATACTGATGACTTGTATCCTTTTAGTCGCACATAAAGATTGGTTTGTAACTACACAGTTATTCACGGGTGTGCAAATTTTTCTTTTAATAGGTGGCTTTTATTTTTTAATAAAGGGGAATAAAATATAATTATGTTTATAAAAAATATACTTTTAACAATAATATTATTCTTTTTTTCTACTTCATCATACTCAGCATCAATGAATATGATTGGTGAAAAAGGAGACCCTTCTAAAATTGATAGAACTATACAGATTGAAATGTATGATAATTATTATTATCCAACTCAAATAGAGGTAAAAAAAGGTGAAACAATTAAATTTATAGTAAAGAATTTAGGCGAACTTGTTCATGAATACAATATTGGAACTAAAGAAATGCATATTAAACATCAGCCTGAAATGGCAAAACTTGTTGAACATGAAATTCTTCTTGCTGACAAGATAGATCACGAAAAGATGAAAAAAATGTCAAAAAAAGATCATTCTTTAGGTCACTCTCATGCAAATAGCGTATTATTAGAACCAAATGAAACAGGAGAAATTATTTGGAGATTTTCAAAAGATATTTCTTTGGAAATGGCTTGCAATATGCCAGGTCATTACGAAACTGGTATGGTCGGTAAAATAAATATTAAATAATATATATAATTTTAGAGGTTCGCTCTTTCAGTTAGTTTTTTACCAAAAGAGCTCCTCTATATATTGCCTTTTTGGCATTCAATCCTAATGGATTTTTTTTTATTAAGTTTTTTGATATTTAAATGACTTCAGCTAAGTATCAGGTGGTGAAAGTATTAACATAAACCTCCTTATATAAAAAAGTTAATTAAAATTTATACAATTTCAATTAATTTATTTTAATTTTTTGCAAATATATTTATTGAATACAACCTAGTGTTCTTGTAGATTCTCGAGAACTCAAACTACTTCCTAAAATAATATTAATGAATAAAATTTTTATTAATTTAAATCAACAATATGATTAACATTGGGTTTATTGGTACAGGTCTTATGGGCCTACCAATGGCTAAAAATATTTTAAAATCAGGATTTAAATTAATTGCATTCAATCGATCAATAGAAAAACTTGAAATATTAAAAATATCTGGTGCACAAATTGCAACATCAGTCGGCAATCTTGTTTCAAAAAGTGAAGTTATAATTACAATGTTAACTGATGATGATGCTGTTGACGAAGTAATTGGATCGAAAGAATTTTTAGACAACCTTAAAACTGGATCGATTGTAATAGATATGAGTTCTACAAGACCGATTACAGCAACTAAACACGCTGATAATTTAAAATCAAAAAATATTCATTTTTTAGATGCACCTGTTTCTGGTGGAACTATTGGAGCTGAGGAAGCTTCATTAGCTATTATGGTTGGCGGTGAGCAAAATATTTTTGATAAAGTGAACAAAATTTTAAAAACAATGGGAAACCCAACTTTAGTTGGACCAAGTGGAAGTGGACAAGTTTCAAAACTTGCTAATCAAATTATTGTCGGTTTAACCATAGGTGCTGTAGCAGAAGCTATAACTTTATGTGAAAAAGCTGGAGCAGACCCTAATAAGATGATTGAAGCTTTATCAGGTGGATGGGCTGATAGTAAAGTTCTTAAAACGCATGGAAAAAGAATGATTGATAAAGATTTTTCTCCTAAAGGCAAGACTTCTGTTCATTTAAAAGATATGACTAATATTATAGAGTGTGCAAATAATTATAATTTACACTTACCTATTTCAAAGTTAGTTAAAGATATGTATAAAAGTCTTGTTGAAAATGGTTATGGAGAAACTGATCATAGTTCACTTTATAAAGAAATTGAAAGACTTAATAAATAATTAACAAAGGCAAAGATATGAAATTATTAAGATTAGGACAAAAAGGAAAAGAAAAACCTGCAGCATTAGACAAAAATGGCAAACTAAGAGATATTAGTTCTCTCATAAAGGATTTAAATCCTGAAACTTTGAATTTTGAAACAATGTCTAAATTAGAAGGTTTTGACTTATCTTCTTTACCAGAACTATCAACTGGTGAGAGAATAGGTTCTTGTATTGCTAAACCAGGTAAATTTGTTGCTATTGGATTAAACTATTCAGATCATGCAGCTGAAACAGGAGCAGATGCTCCTTCAGAACCAATTGTCTTTATGAAAGCCACAAGTTCAATTAATGGGCCAAATGACGATATTGAAATTGTTTCAGGATCAAAAAAACTTGATTGGGAAGTTGAGTTAGGAATTATTATTGGAAAAGAGACAAAACATATATCTCAAGATCAATCTCAAGACCATATTTTAGGTTATTGCCTGGTTAATGATATTAGTGAAAGAGAATGGCAAATTGAAAAAATGGGTCAATGGGTTAAGGGAAAATCTCATGACACATACGGACCAATAGGACCTCACTTAGTTACCAAAGACGAAATAGCTGATATTAATAATTTAAAAATGAGTTTAGATGTTAACGGCAAAAGAATGCAGACTGGTAACACTAGTACAATGATTTTTAATGTAGATTTTATTGTTTCCTATTTAAGTAAATTCATGTCTTTACAGGCTGGAGATATTATTACCACCGGAACACCTCCTGGTGTAGGTATGGGCATGAAACCTCAACAATTTTTAAAAGATGGTGATACCATGAGGCTGTCTATTGAAAATTTAGGAGAGCAAAACTCCAAGGTAGTTGCTTTATAATTTATCTGATCATTTATTTAGTATAAAAATAAGTATAAAAAAAAATTTGTAAAATAAATTCGTTTATAAAATGAATAAAAAAGATCTGTATTACGAAAGAATACCTACAAAACTTTTAAGAGAGGACATTAGGTATCTAGGAAATATATTAGGTAGAGTTATAAAAAAACAAGAGGGTGAAAGTTTTTTTAATTTAGTTGAAAAAATAAGAAAATTATCAAAAGCAAATAAAGCTAATAATGGATCAAATCATTCTTATAAAAGAATTATAAGAGAAATAAAAAAATTAAATCCCAAGAGCACTTTCAAACTTACGAGGGCTTTTACTCATTTTATGAATTTTATTAATCTTGCAGAGTCAATTGATGCCTCAAGAAGTCTTAATATTTATGAAAATGATAAAAGGAATGTTTCAAATAAAAATATATTTATCGAGGAAATTTTTGAAGAACTATTTGAAAACAAAAAAATTCCAGATACCAAAATATATAATCTTGCAAAAAATTTAAATATAGGAATTGTATTAACTGCACACCCAACCGAAGTTAAAAGAAGAACTTTAATTCAAAAATATCATTCTATTACAGAGATACTTGAACAAAGAGACCTTTTAAAGAATTTTCCTACGAAATTAAAATTATTAGATAAAAAACTTTATGATGAATTTACTATCATATGGAACACAGATGATCTTAAACGTGTAAGACCAACACCTTTTGATGAGGCTAGATGGGGCCTGGCAATTATAGAAGATAGTTTATGGGATACAATTCCAAAAGTTTATCGAAGACTTAATTCTATATTCGTTCAAAATATGGGTAAAGGATTGCCAAAAAATTTTAATCCAATAGAGTTTGGTTCATGGATGGGTGGAGATAGAGATGGAAATCCATTTGTAACATCAAAAGTAACTAAAGAGGTTATACTTTTATCTCGATGGGAAGCTGCAAAACTTTATGAAAAAGCTCTTACTAAAATTATTAGATCATATTCAATGCAAAATTGTTCAAAAAAAATTATAAGAAAAGTTGGGGCTACATATGAACCTTACAGAGTTTTCCTTAGACCTTTAAGAGATAAAATGAGAAATACACATAGATTAATTGAGCAACATCTAATTCACAAAAAGCCTTTAGACCAAAATAAGTTATTAAGTACTAAGGAAGAAATCTTAAAACCTCTTAGGATAGTAAGAGAGTCCTTGGAAGAAAATCAAAATGAAAATATTGCTAGTGGAGAATTACTTGATCTAATGAGACGAGCTAAATGTTTTGGTATTAATTTAGCAAGGTTGGATATTAGACAAGAGTCTTCTAGACATACCAAATTAATGAGTGAAATAATTAAAAGAAAACTTAATAAAAATTATATTCAATTGTCAGAGGAAAAAAAAATTAAACTGCTTAAAAAATTAATTATATCAAAAAAAAATATCATTAATAAATTAAATTTAAAAAATAAAGAAAACAAGGAGGTTTGGTCAACTTTTCAAGCGTTAGCCCAAGAGCCTGCGGAGTGTTTGGGTGCATATGTTATTTCTATGACCACATCAGCATCAGATATTTTATCAATTTCATTTTTACAAAAAGAAGCGAAAATTAAAGATAAATTAAGAGTTGTTCCACTATTTGAAACTTTAGATGATTTAATTAATGCCAAGTCGATTATGGAAAAGTTATTTTCTAAGGCATGGTACAGAAAACTAATTAAAAATAAGCAGGAAGTTATGATTGGGTATTCAGATTCAAGTAAAGACGCAGGAAAAATTTGTGCAAGCTGGCATCAGTATAAAGCTCAAGAGCAAATTGTTAAATTGGCAAAAAATTATGGAATAAAAGTAGTTTTTTTTCATGGAAGAGGGGGTTCGGCTGGTAGAGGTGGGGGGCCTATACAAGCTACTTTGAGATCACAACCTCCTAATTCTGTTAACGGAAAAATCAGAATTACTGATCAAGGAGAGGTAATTCAACAAAAGTATGGATATGAACCTTTGGCCAAGTATAATTTGTGTAGCTATATTGGTGCTGTAGCAGAGGCAACATTAAATCCACCACCTGTTCCTAAAAATAACTGGAGAACCTTAATTGAAAAAATGTCTGAAATTTCCAAAAGTTCTTACAGAAAAAATATAAATCAAAGTTCAGAATTTATTAAATATTTTAAAACTGTTACCCCCCATGTAGCACTCGGAAAATTATCTATAGGCTCAAGACCTTCTAAGAGAAAAAATATTGATAATATTAAAAGTTTAAGAGCAATCCCATGGGTTTTTGCTTGGACACAAATACGTTTAATGCTACCAGCTTGGCTAGGAAGTGCAGAGGCTCTAAGATATGCTAATATTAAACAATTTAGAAAAACTCTTTATGAAATGGAAAGAAAATGGCCATTTTTTAATTCAATGCTTGATATGTTAGATATGGTAATTTCGAAAGCAGACCCTGATATATCTAAAATTTATGAGGAATATTTAGCTGATGAAAAATTAAAAAGAGTTGGTCAAAAACTCAGATTTCAGTTTCAAGTAATAAAAGATTTGAATAAAAAAATTACTCCTAAAGAAATTGTAAAATTAAGAAAAGAGTTTAGAACCTCAGTATTAGTAAGAAATATTTACTCAGAAGTATTAAATATTATTCAACCAATAGTAATTAGTAAAATTAAAAAAAATAAAAATAAAAATAATAGAAAATATTTGAATGACTCTCTTCTTACATCAATCGCAGGCATTTCTGCTGCTATGAAAAATACAGGTTAAATGTTTGAATTTATAGTTGCTTTTGGTGCGGGGCTTGTAAGTTTTTTATCTCCTTGTGTGCTGCCTTTAATTCCAGGATATATTTCTTACATATCAGGTCAGTCTTTGCAAAATATATTACAATCTAAAAAAATAAACCTATTTCCTTTAATTCTATTTTGTTTAGGCTTTTCTAGTGTATTTATAGCCTTGGGAGCTTCAGCATCATTTCTCGGACAAGCACTTTTGCAAAATTCAGAGACCTTAAGAATAATAGCTGGTGTTATAATAGTTATTTTTTCACTTCAATTAATTGGATTTATAAACATTCCTTATCTAAATTTAGAAAAAAGATTTGATACAGAAGAGTCTAGAAACATTCTTTTTCCTTACGTAATTGGATTAGCTTTTGGGTTTGGTTGGACACCATGCATTGGCCCTATTTTAGGTTCGATTTTGGCTTTAGCATCGATCGAAGAAACTTTGGCAAGAGCAGTATTGCTACTTATATTCTATTCACTAGGACTCGCTATACCTTTCATTTTATCTGGTTATCTAATTCAAAGATTTTTATTATTTTCAAAAGGCTTTAAAAAAAATATTGATTTAATATCTAAATCTGGAGGAATTATCCTTTTGGTTACAGGAATTTTAATTTTAACTAATCAATTACAGGCTATTGGTTTTTATATAATTGAAATCTTTCCTTTTATGCAAAAATTCGGATAAAAGGTATTAATGAAAATATATCAAATAGACTCAAGTGCACGGAAAAAAGGCTCTACCTCTAGAGCTTTAGCTAAAAAACTTCTAGATAAAATTAAAAAGCCTGGGGATGAAGTGGTTTATCGAGATTTAGATAATGAGATGCTTTTTGTAAGTGGGCTTACTGAGTCAGGAATGAAAATAGAAAAAAAAGATCAGACAAAAGAACATAAAAAGATGTTTGAGCTTTCTGATAAACTAGTAAAAGAATTAAAGGAAAGTGACATAATAATAATCTCGGCTCCTATTTATAATTATGGTCCCCCAGCAACCCTTAAAGCATGGTCGGATTTAGCTGCTAGAATAGGTGAAACTTTTAAATTTAAACCAAACGGTAGAAGAGAAGGATTGTTAAAAAACAAACAAGCCTATTTAGTTATTACTTCAGGTGGAACTAAGCTAAACAGTTCAGAGGACTTCTTAACTCCCTGGTTAAAATTTATTCTTAATTTTTTTGGAATAGAAAAAGTAAATATTATTAGTGCAGATCAAATGGCATTAGATTACGACAAATCAATAAAGGAAGCTGAGGCACAAATAGAAAATTTATTTAAAGATTAAATTTTCTTTTAAGGTGTCTAAGCTTTCCTTCGGTGCTATCATAATCAATATAGCATCCCTGTAAAAATCTTTCACCTTCCTTTGTCTCGTAAGCAGTTCTACCATGGAGTAGTCTGTGGTTATCCATCATCATTAGATCTTTTGGCTCGAGCTTAAATTCAATTCTATATTTATCAGAGTTATACATTTCTGAAATTTTTTTTCTTGCTTGATAATACAAATCTAACTTTTCTTTTTCTAAAATTGGAACATAATCTAATCTAGGACTAAATCTTACTTGTTTGAAGCTTTTATCATCATGCAGCTCAATAAGTGGAGATATAGTTTCTAAAATTACTTCTTTATCAATAAATCTGAATCTAACTTTTACCTCTGTCAAAATTTTATAAAATTCTGGATATTCAATTTTTAGGTCTTCAGTAACAGTATAACCATCTACTAATGTTGATAATCCACCAGACACTTTGCTTTCAATACAATGAAGAAGCTGAATACATGGAACTGGATTCCTGTATGGATTATCGGTATGTGGTGCTAGTGCTAATGACGTATAAGCAAGGTCATTTGGATCTGGTTTCGATTTTACGTCAAAATATTCACCAAAATTAGTTCTTCGAACACTCCCTATTGAATTTGCAAATTCAACTATATAATTTTTTGATGTTGGAATATTTTTAATTATTACAAACCCGTATTTATAAAAAGAAAGAAGCAAATCAAGCATTTCTTTACTTTCATAAAAATTCTCTTGATATTCGAAATTTTTAATAGTTTTTAACCCCGAATCCCATTTAGTTTTTTCAATTGATTTAATATCAATATCTTCTTTAGATAGCTCCAAAGCAATTTTATTAATCTCAAGTTTTGAATTAACACCATCATTAAAATTTACCTCTAAATATTTTTCATTGATATTGATTTTGTCTATTGAAACATCATTACTTAAAAATGTGGGATCAAAAAGCCTTTGCTGAGTTCCTTTGTCTAAATACTCCTCACCATTTACCCTTTCTCTTAACCAAAATGGGTGAATTTCTTTTTTTTCAGACCCATTGTTAAAAAAAACTTTATTTTTAATAAGCTCAATTTTCATATTTATAATCTAAGAATTATTTAAAATTTATCTTTAATCAACATAAATTAAATAGTATGTGTTCCATGTGAGTACTTTTGACACAAAAAAATATCCAATTTATGCAAGTTTTTTAAACAAATTAGCTAAGGATTTGACTAAATTTTATTATGCTAATTTAAACAAACCATTCAAGATATCTAATAAGCTTAAAGGCAAAGGTTACGATCCAGTAACATCATCTGACAAGGCTTTTGAAAAATTTATAAGGTCTAAAATTTCTAAAAAATTTCCTAACCATCAAATCATCGGAGAAGAGTATGGTCATAAAAATACTAAAAGTGAATTTTCTTGGGTTATTGATCCAATTGATGGAACAAGGTCATATGTTGTGGGCAATCCAAGTTGGAGTAACTTAATTTCATTAAATCATAAAGGAGAGCCAATACTAGGATTAGCAAATTTTCCCAAGATGAAAAAATATTATCTTAATGTAAATAAAAATACTGCTTATGTTTTTGAAAATAGAAAAAAAAGAAAACTTAGGGTAAATATCAAAGTAAATTTTGCAAATGCAAAATTAGCTGCAGCGTTTCATAATCAATTATCATTAAAACAACAGTCTAAAATTCAAAAATTTATTAAAAGAATGCAATTTCCATGTTTTGATGCTTTAACCTATTGTCAACTAGCAGAAGGAAAAATTGAAATGGTTGCACAGTGTGCAAATAAGATTTGGGATATTCATCCAATTATGCCAATCGTAAGAGCAAGTGGAGCAATAGTAACCACTTGGGGTAATAAAAATCCTGTAGTTGGAGGAAATATCATTGTTTCAAATAATATGAGTAATCATAAAAAGATTTTAAAATTATTAAAACCATTAGCTGAATGATACCAGAAAGAGCACAAGCAATTTTAGATTTCTGGTTCAAAGAAATTCCTTCTGAAATGCGCTTCAAAAAAGATGAAAAGCTTGATCAAAAAATTAAAGACAATTTTTTAAAAGATTATGAACTCGCTTGTCAAAATGAATATGATGATTGGCAAGATAATCCAATGAGCTGTTTAGCGTTAGTAATTTTATTTGATCAATTTTCAAGAAACATTTTTAGAAATGATAAAAAGGCTTTCGCGCAAGATCAAAAAACTAGATTAATTGTAAATGATGCAGTTTATTCTGGTTATTTAGAAGCAATGAATGTACATCAAAGATTTTTTATGTTGTTACCATTGATACATAGTGAGGAAATTAGTGATCATGAAATGGCTTATTATTTATTAAATAAATATTTAAGAGAACATGAAGGTTATAATAAAATAAAAAAGTTTTGGAAAGATCACACAAACGCAATTAGACAATTTCACAGGTATCCACATAGAAATGAAATTTTAGGTCGGGAGTCTACTGAAGAGGAAATTGAATTTTTAAAAGGACCAGATTCTTCTTGGTAGTAT
This sequence comes from uncultured Pelagibacteraceae bacterium, assembly GCA_902632545.1. Classification (GTDB taxonomy): domain Bacteria; phylum Pseudomonadota; class Alphaproteobacteria; order Pelagibacterales; family Pelagibacteraceae; genus Pelagibacter. Next base: position 53,760 of record CACPCX010000007.1, on the reverse strand, counting down.
GAATTTAGAATTTATTTTTAAGGTTATAGATAAAGATGAGTGGCAAAAGGCCAAAAAATTAGGGACATATGGTGGATCAAAAAAAGATCTTAAAGATGGATATATTCATTTTTCAGATGAGGATCAGCTAGAGGAAACTTTAAAAAAACATTATCCTAAAAAAGAACATCTAGTTTTGTTAAGAGTCAATGCTTTTAAGCTAAAACATTTATTGTGGGAACAGGCATCAAATGGAGATATGTATCCACATTTATATTCACCTTTAGATACTAGCATGGTTGTTAATGAATACGAGTTACCGTTAAATGAAGATGGAAGTCATGAGCTTCCAGAGATTTTAAAAAAGTATCAATTTAGTCGTCCTAGATAATTAACCATTATTACACCAATAATAATAAAGATAATTCCAATAATCCCATAAAAATTAGGTACTTGATTTAATTTTAGTACAGCAAAAAGCACAACACCAGTAACTGTTAACCCACTATACGTTGCGTATGCAAAACCAACAGGAAGAGCATGCATAGCTTTGGCAATTGAAAACATAGTTATACACATAAACAATATACACAAAACAGATGGGGTCAGTTTTGTAAATCCTTCAGAAATTTTAGCCAAACTATTTGATGCAACACCAAATGAAATTCCAACAGCTAAAAATATGTATCCTAATAATGGTTTCATAATTATTCTTTTGATGCAATTTTATTAACTAAGGGTCTCATTAAAGGAGCTAAAGTAAATGCAGCTATTAAAGCAATGGGGTATGCAAACATTATAGAATATCCCCATCTAAAAAAGAAACCATCTGAAACTCCTGTATTTACAGCTACAACAACACCACTCATGATAACACTCATACCTAAAGACATTAAAATCATAAATAGAGGTTGTGCATATTTCTTATTAATCATGATTAATTACTTCCTAACAGATTGACCATTAAAACACCAATAATAATAAAAGCTAATCCAATTAATGAGTATAAATTAGGAACTTGATTAAATCTAATTATACCTACAACAACGGTTGCTATTATTGTTAAGCCTGCAAAGGAAGCATAAGTTATTCCCATTGGAATATTTTTCATTACCAACGAAAGGGCATACATGCATAATACAATTGTGAATGCTGTTATTATACTTGGAAATAAGAGAGTAAATCCCTCAGCACTTTTAGCAAAACTATTTGAGGTTACTCCCAAGAAAACAGCTATTCCTAAAAATAAATATGAAGTGGCAAGACTCATTCAATAATCTTAGATGAAATACTGACAATTATATATAATTATTTTGGCATCGGAGTTGCGCCAGTTTCTAAACTTATGATTTTTCCGTTATCATATTTGTAAACTGCCATTACCGCCTCAACATTTCCGTCATCAAAAGTCACTAATGAATGATGAACACCAACTTCATCATTTTCGTAGACAATTCTAACCTTATCTTGATTAATGTCACCACTCATTGCCCATTTGATAACATCACCTTTAGTCAGAACATTCCCTGACTTATGCATTGTGAATTTAAAATCATCATGCAAAAGATCATTCATTACTGCCTCATCTTTATTTTTTAAAGCAGTACTATATTTTTCTAATATAGACATATTATTCCTCTTTATTTATTCACCTGGTTTTTTAAAATTTTTTCCAGCGTCTGCAGCTTTGTTAAAAGTTTTATTATAATCAAATACTTCATGAATCATAATATCCTCCATTAATCCCGCATTCATAATTGCAACTTTCATTCCAAGAACACTCTCATAATCACCTTCAATTACATTGATTACATCAAATCTTCCTCTAACCCATTCGTAACTATGAAATTTAACTCCAACAGTGTCACAAATGGCTTTGATAGCTGCTCCTCTGTCTGCATTAGGATCACTCTGCATTCTTTTCGCAAGATCTCTACTAATTTTACCTATTATGTAAAATTTAGACATTATTCACCCCACATTCCATGAAACTCATATGCAACTGCCGGCTCATCTCCAACAACCCATCCATCATGTCCTGGTTGAATTGAATATGCATCTCCAGCTTTATAAGTTTTTTCAGTTCCATCATTATGTTTTGCACAAACTGCTCCAGAAACAATTATGCCAAGATGAGTTGCCTGACAACTATCACCACCAACTGTAGGCTTTATATCTTTTGACCATTGCCAACCAGGTTGTAATGTAAGTCTCATCACTCGTTGATTTCCAACTTTCACTGCTTCAATTTTAGCATTGTTAAAATTATTATTAACTTCGTCCGCCTTATCAAATGTTTTTACTTCTACGCCAGCCATTTTTTCCTCCTAATTTTCTATTAAGAGTTATAATCCATTACATTATCTTCACATTCAACAAAATTATGTGGTTCAAAAAAATCATTCATTTGACCTAATTGACTGTTAATAGCTTCTGGGTTGGTACCTTTCCACCAGCAAAACATTTGCAAAGTATCACCTGGAGTGTTCCAAGTCATTTGACATTTAGCATTATCGCCAGTCATTGATTTTACGATATCTTTCATTTCCATTGATCCAACCATTTCCATCATTTTTGCTTTGGCCTCTTTTGATTTAAATGTATGTGTTACCATATAGTTTTTCATTTTTTCTCCTTATTTTTATGCTTTTGTTAATTCGAAAATTTCATAACTTTCCATAACTTCATCAAAAATAGGTTTTGAAACTGGATTCGATCCATCCATAAATGAATGAAGTGCTGCCATGTCATGAACTACAATTTTAAACATTACCGTTGATTTATCCGGTGAAACACTTGCAATTGTCTTTGTAACATCTGCAACTTTTTTTCTTTCAGCCATACCTTCATCTGACTGCATGAAACCCATGAACTTATCAAATGTTCCTTCTTTTAATTTTCCAACCACTAATATATCTTTCATTTTATCTCCTTATTTATTTGTTTATTCACTAAAAATGTATCTAATTTCATCTTGAATTGTACCTTCAACTGCAACTTTCTTTAATTGTTTTTGAAGATTTTGATATTTTTTATCTGCTGACATTTTCTGATCTGCTTCAAAATTATCATCCTCAAACATTGTACCAATAAGAGTTTCTCTTATTGTTCTTGGATCACCACCTATTTGAAATGAAAAATAAACTTGATGTTTTGGATAATATTTTTTTCTAACTTTTGCTAAGCCTTGACCAATTTCCATTGCCTTACCAAGCATGTCATCTTTAACTCTAAATGTTCTTGTGTATATTGCCTGCATTTTACCTTCTTTTAATATATTCCAGATTTAATTAATTTATCAATTTCGTCTTTTGAATTAGAAATTAATTTATAAATAAAACTATCACATTCTTTTGTAATATTTTCTTCGTATGGTTTTCCGTAACGTTCGTCAACAACCTTTATTAATTCTTTATTGAGATCATCTTCGTTAACACCTTCATTTATCAAATATGAGCTTAAAAATTTCTTAGCAGCAAAAGAGTGTACAATCTTTTCTAATTCAAGTTCTCCTTGAGGAATCATACTATTAGAATAGTAAATTCCTGCACATTCAATTGTTCTCTTCTTATCACCGTCACTCATATCTGCATATGCAGAGGTTAAAAATAGAATACTAATTAAAGTTATTATTTTTATTTTCATAAACTGTTATATTAATAAGTATACTCTCCACTCATTTGATTCATTGAGTGAGCCATACCAGATTTACCTCTTATATTTTGTCTACTTGAGAAACCACTTCCAGATATATTCTCATATTTTCCAGTTCCACCAATAATAACAAAAGTACCAGTTCCACCTTGGCCTCCGGTTCCTTTACCTTTATAATTGATATAAACTTTTTCACCATCCATTAAATAAAAAGTACACATCCCAGTTTCATCATCAAACTTTCCACTTACTAATGTTAGTCCACCAATACAATGCATTGTGGATTTATCAAAAATACTTCCAGCTTCTTTGTCCATCAGCCCAGCATTACCATCATATGTAATACTCATATTTCCATTTCCAGCATCCATTGCATTTAATGACCACGAACCTGCTCCAGAGGCATTAAATTTTCCTGTTTCTGCTAATGAATAATTTGAAATAGTTAAGAAAATAATTACAAATAAAATTTTTTTCACTTTTAACTCCTTTATATTAATTTATTTAATCTAGAGTGTTACATTATATAATAAGAGTCTCTTGCGTTTATAACGCGTGACAGTTATGCACTTTTTAATTAATCAAGTAAAATAAGTATTTTGAGTTGTATCAATTATGTTTGTATATTGATAATATCTACTTATGATTGAAAAGTTTGGAAGTATTATTTATTTAATAATATTCATTGTCCATTTTTTGATTTTTGCTGCATACGCCTATCAATGTGTATTCGCTACTAAAAAATTTTTAGATAAATTTCAGATTGATGATACCGGCGCAGGCATGACTCGTTTTTTTGGCTCGTTATTCATTGGTGCAATTGTTATGGCTATTTGGATTGGCTTCATAAGACCTGAAGGTTTACAAGGAACTTGGGGTTTTTTTAACTTAGTATTTGCTCAAAATGTTTGTGCATTCTTAGTTGGGATTTATACAATTAAAATTAATAAACTAGGTCACACAGAAAAAACTTCAAATGAAGGAATAATCGCTCCAGGTGTCTTAACAATTCTTAGTGGATTACTTTGTTACGGTTTAGCAGATAAAATTTATTAAAACCAATTAGGAATTGGCAAACCCTTTTCTTCTAAGAATTTTTTATTAAACATTTTGGTTGCGTACTTATCACTTCTATCGCAAAGGATTGTTACTATTGTTTTACCTGGTCCTAGTTCTTTACCCATTCTTATTGCTCCTGCAATATTAATTCCACAACTAGTTCCAAGACTTAATCCTTCATTTTGTATTAAGTCATATAAAATTGGTAGAGCTTCATGATCATCAATTGAATAAGCATCATCTATTTTTGCTTCTTCAAAATTTGCAGTAACTCTACTTGATCCAATTCCTTCAGTAATAGATCCTCCATCGGATTTTAGTTCACCGTTCTTAATATAATTATAAAGTGCAGATCCTTTTGGATCAGACAAATAAATTTTTATATTCTTATTTTTTTCTTTAAGTGCATTGCTTACTCCAGAAATTGTTCCTCCAGTACCAGACGAACATACAAAACCATCTACTTTACCATCAGTTTGTTTCCAGATTTCTTGACCCGTACTTTCGTAGTGTCCTTTAGCATTTGCGGTATTATCAAATTGATTTGCCCAAATAACTCCATTGTTATTTGTTGGCCTTAATTCTTCGGCAAGTCTTGCTGCAACTTTTACAAAATTATTATCATCTTTATAAGGTTTAGGTGGCACTAATTTTAGCTCTGCACCTAAGTTTCTAAGCAAATCTTTCTTCTCTTGAGTTTGATTATCATTCATTACGATAATAGTTTTATAACCTAGAGAATTACCTAAAAGACCAAGCCCTATGCCAGTATTACCCGCAGTTCCTTCAATGACTGTTCCACCTTTAGTAATTAATTTTTTTTCTTGAGCATCTTTTATTAAAGCAAGAGCTGCTCTATCTTTAACTGATCCACCTGGATTTAAAAATTCTGCTTTTCCATAAATATTGCATCCTGTAATTTCTGAGGCTGCTCTCAATTTGATTAAAGGTGTATTACCTATTCCAGATATAAAATCATTTTGTAAGTGACTCATTAATCTGATTTTTTATCACTATCAGGCGTAATACCATATGGTTTAAATTCGCTATCAGCAATTCCAACGTTTCTAGCAGGTATTCCAACCATTACTGAATTTTCAGCAACATCTTTTGTAATAACTGCGTTAGCTCCAATTCTTGCACCTCTACCAACAATAACAGGACCTAATACTTGTGCACCAGATCCAATTACAACATCTTCTCTTATAGTAGGATGTCTTTTTATGTTACGTTGATTATCTGAGTTTATACTTGGTGCAATTCCACCTAAAGTAACCATATGATAGATAGTAACATTATCTCCAATATCTGAAGTTTCTCCGATTACCACACCCATTCCATGATCAATGAATAGATTTTTTCCAATTTTTGCATTTGGATGAATTTCAATTCCAGTTAAGAATCTTGAAAATTGAGAAATAATTCTGGCTATAAGATGAAATTTAGCTGTACTAAAAAAATTTGCGATTCTATGAAAGAAAATAGCTTTTACACCTGGGTAAGTAAAAATTAAACTTAACTTAGATTTAGCAGCTGGATCTCTATCAATAATTGATTGTAAAAAATTACTCATTTTTTTATTTTTTTGTGCCTGTTGATTAAAAAATAATATGCTTTATATAGTAAGTAATTACTCAAATTAAAGAGGTTTAAATGTACAAAAATACTAACTGTTTTCATTTAGCTATTCCGTGTGGTGATCTAGAGCTTGCAAAAAAGTTTTATAGTGAAACTTTAGGATGTAGACTAGATAATTCAGCACAAGAATGGGCTGATGTTGATTTTTGGGGTAATGAACTTACCCTTCATAAAAGTGAACATAAATTAGATAGTGAGAGACACGATGTTGATATGGGAAATGTTTCAGTGCCTCATTTTGGTGTTCACTTATCAAGAAAAGACTTTGATGCTTTAAAACAAAGATTAAAAGATAGTGGCACCAAATATTACGATGAGCCATATTTAAGATTTAAAGGTACAAAGTATGAGCAAGAGACTTTCTTTGTAAAAGATCCAAACGAAAATATTCTTGAAATAAAAACTCTTACATCAAATCCAGATTAATTAAAAATTAAATGGAATTCCTGGTACTAGGTTTCTTTACTGGGCTTAGTTTGATCCTAGCAATAGGAGCTCAAAATATTTTTGTAATAGAGCAGGGGTTAAAAAAACAATATATCTTTTTAATTTGTTTAATTTGTTCAATTTCAGATTTAATCTTAATATTTTTAGGAATTTTTTTATTTCACTATTTTTATCAATTCTTCAATTCTATAATTGAATTAATTTTTAATATTTTATTAATTATTTTTTTAATTTATTTTATCTACACAAAAATAAAATCTTTCGATATCGAAGTAAGTTTTAATAGCAATGTTGAAGGTACATCAAAATTTAAAATCATTCTTAAAACATTAGCTTTTACATACCTGAATCCACATGTTTATTCTGACACAGTATTTTTTTTAGGAAATTTTTCAAAAAATTATCAACTAGATCAAAAAATTTCTTTTGGCATAGGTGCGTCTATAGCATCATTTTTATTTTTTTTTACTTTAGGGTATTTATCTAATTACTTGTCAAAATATGCTAAAAATAAAAATATTTGGAAAACAATAAATATTTTCATCATAGGTTTTATGAGTGTTTTGATTTTATTTATTATTAATGAAATGTTTAGTTAATGAAAAATAAAGACATTTATATTGATGACATAGGAAAAGGCTTTCCTGTTGTATTCATTCATGGATACCTTGGATCTGCTGAAATGTGGCGTTATCAAAAAGAATTTTTTTCAAAAACTTGTCGAGTAATTGTACCTGCCTTGCCTGGTTTTGGAGAAAGCTACAAAGCTAAATCGCTTAGTTCAATTAATGATATGGCTAAAAAAGTAATAGAAACTCTTGATCAAAAACAAATTGAAAAATTTAATTTAATTGGTCATTCAATGGGTGGAATGATTGTCCAAGAAATAACAAAACTAGTTGGTAACAGAGTAAACAAATTAATCTGTTTTGCTACAGGCTCAATTGGAGAAATTCCAGGAAGATTTGAAACTATAGATGAAACAAGAGAAAAACTAAAAAAAGATGGAACAGCTTTTTCATTTTCACGTGTTCCTAAAAAGTGGTTCGTCAAAGGGGATCAAGACAAAAATTATTTCCTCTGCTCAAATGCAGTTAAAAATGTATCACTAGAAACAGCAGACAATGCACTGTTGGCTATGAAAAATTGGAGAGGAAGAGAGAATTTAGAATATATAAAAAATGATACACTTATTATTTGGGGAGACAAAGACACTTCATATAATTTTGAACAAGTCGATACTTTAAACAAAAACATAAAAAATAGTCGTTTAGAGATATTTAAAGATTGTAGCCATAATGTACATTTAGAGCAAAGTGATAAATTTAATCAAATTATAAAAGATTTTATTTCATCATAATTTTTATATTTAATTTAAATACTTTTTTGTATGCTCTTAGAAACTTTTTACTTGAATGAAATTTCCCAGGGAATATTAAACATTTTATTTTTGCTTTAACTGCAGCATCTAGGCTTTCTTGTGAATCTTCTATTGCTATACATTCTTTAGGTTTTAGTTTTAATTTTTTTAGAGCAAATAAATATATATCTGGATTTGGTTTATTTTTTTTTACTAGACTCGAATTTCCTATAAAATTAAAATAGTTTTTTTTAATTGATCTCCTTAAACAATAAAAAATTGAATTAATGTTATTTAATGAGGTTGATGACACAAAACCTAATTTAATTTTATTTTTTATACAAAAATTAATTAAATCTTTCACACCTGGCCTCAATTTAAGTTCTTTTTTCTTTAAATAATTATTAAATATTTTTGTTTTAAGACTTCTTATTTTTTTGGTATTAGCTGTAATATTACTTTGTTTAGCATATCTTGAGATTCGATCTTCACCTCCAGATTTATTTAAAAGTTTCTCGTATTCTTTTTTAGTCCAATACCAATTTAAACTTGATTGTTTAAAAGCTTGATTAAATGATTTTCTTTGTAAGTCTGAAGTTTCAACGATAGATCCAATTGAACCAAAAAAAAGTGCTTTATAATATTTCAACCTTTTACTGCTCCAGCAGTTAAACCACTAATAACCTGTCTTTGGAAAAACATAACTAACATGAACAAAGGCGCAGTTGCAGAAACAACAGCTGAAACTGCCCACATTAAATTCCCTTCATGCTGGTTTGTGCCTAAATAGCTTTGAATTTTTGGAACCATGGTATGATTTTCTTGATTAAGAAGTAATGCTGTTACTGTAAAATCATTGTAAGCTAACATTAAACTAAATAATCCTGCTGTAATTACTCCAGGCCACATAACTGGCATTATGATATGTCTAAAAGCTTGAAAATATGAGCATCCATCAATTAATGCACTTTCATCAAGTTCTTTTGGTACAGTTTTAAAAAAGGAATAAAGCAACCATAAAGTAAAAGGTTGATTAATTGCCACAAGCACAACAATAGTTGTTGGAAGGATTCCCCAAATTTGTAATTCAAAAAAAGGAAATAGATATCCTGATACCAAAGTTATATGTGGCATAGCTCTAAAAATTAAAGCTATCATTAAAATCCAAAATGCATATTTTTCAGTTGATCTAGAAAGAGCATAGGCACCCAAAGTTCCTAAAAATAAGGAAATACTAACAACAAATACTGTTACTATGATTGTGTTTTTCGATGCTTTCCAAAATTCTCCTTCGGTCCAAGCTTCTGTGTAGGCATTAGTGGTAAATTTTCCACCTGTTTCGATCAATGTATTAAATGCTGATATAGCGTACCACCAATCAGATCTTGAAAAGAAATCTGCTCTGACCTTAAAAGAACCCCAAAAAGTCCAAATAAATGGAAAGCAAGCAATTAACAACCAAGTAATAATAAAAATAGTATTGAATGTTTTTAAACGAGTTGATTTTGTATCTAATCCATAATCCATAATTATCTCGCTGTTTTAAATTCTTTCCAAGTTCTTATCAAAACTGGTGCCAAGAGTATCGCAATACCAATAATAGTCATCATCGAAGTTGCTGCGGCAGAACCAAACAATATCACTTCCTCATTGACTAAATTATCATATATTAACCATGAAAGAGATTGTGCGCTTCCTTCAGCACTAAATCCAATTATAGGCTCAAAAACTCTAAAATTATCCATTAAAGAGATTAAAGCTACAAAAGTAACTACAGGATAAATATGTGGTAAAACAATGTGTTTAATTCTTTGCAATCTGGATGCACCATCAATAATTGCTGCTTCAATAGGTTCTTGAGGCACCGTTTGAAGAGCCGCATAAAAAACAACAAAAGCGAATGGCGAATGATGCCAGATTCCATAAATTATGATGGTTATCCATGTCAATGTTTTTGAGGATTTTAGTGACAAATAGGGATCGTTCATCAGGTTTTGAATATTTGCTCCAATAATACCTTGTGAGTCTATCATCCAAAATAAAACTAACGATCCTACCAATGGTGTAACGATCATCGGTAAAATTGTACCAAAGATTAGAGGTCCTCTAATTTTTCTAGCAACTGCATTTAAACTTAAAGCAATAATGAATCCTAATAAAAGTACATTTGGAGTAACAAATAAACAGTAAGTTAAAGTAAATATTAAAGCTTTGTAAAAGGGTAGATTAGTTACCTGATCTACAAATGCGCCAAAACTCTCAGTTTCATTCCAAAATTTTTTTATTTCATCAACTGCTAAGTGATTTCTGTCTGTATAAGTTCCAAAAGCATTAAATTTTCCAAGTGGTTTTGCATTTCTGATTTTAGTAGTTTCCTCATTATCAACTACAATTGAAACAGTACATCCAAAAGGATCACACTTTTTAACTTCTTTTACAACTTGATCATGTTGTGCATAAAACGATTGAATTCCAGTTGATATGATTGGTAACCCAATAAATAGGATCATTGCTAACCCCGTTGGTAAAAAAAACCAAAAAAAAGTTTTATTAGGCATTAAAATTTTGATTAAGTGGGGAAAAATAATCCCCACTTATAAGTTTTAGATTTTATAGAAAGCCTTGTTCTTTAGCTTTGCTGATGTAAGCAGCCTCAACATCTTTTAATGCTTGTTCAGCTGACTCTTTTCCTTGTAAAAACTCTACAATTTCACTTCCTAATGCACCATGCATTAAACCCATTTGTGGTAGCATAGGATAAGGTTTTGCTCCCATTTTTACAGCTTCAATTACACCAATAGATTTTGGTCCTGGTACAAATCCTTCCACTAACCATACTGCTTGATCAGAAGCGTCAGCAACCATTTTCTTATTAGATGCTGCATGTGCCAAAGCTCTAAAAGTTGCTTCTGCATCAGCATCAGGTCTATTTTTTGCAAGTGTAAAACCATCCCACCATAAAGTTGCCGCAGGAATGTTTCCACCTCCAACAGTTGCAGGTCCAGTTAGTTTTGTAGCTGCAGTTATTTTAGCATCTCCCTCATCATCTAAAAGTGTACCAGATCGTGAAGCCCACAATGTCATCAAAGCAACATTACCAGATTCCCATTCAACTTTAATTGCTTCACTATCATGAGTTAAATAATCTGGATTACTTAATTCAGACAATTTTTTTAGCATATTTAAAGTAGCAACACCTTTTGCATTATTTATATTTGGTTGTGCACTACCAGCTTTAAAGAATTCTCCACCATGACCAATAAACATGTTCACAAATTCTTCAGCTAAATTCCAACCTGCTTTATATGCAGCTGCATAAGGATACTTCATTTTTCCTGAAGCTCTAATTTTTTCAGATGCTGCAACAACTTCTTCGTATGTTTTTGGAACAGCTATACCCATATCCTTCAAGACATCTTCTCTATAGTACAAGTGTTGAGTATTAGCCATAAATGCTACAGCCATTACTTTTCCATCAATTGTAATTAATTGAGAGTCTTGTATTCCTTTTCCATATTTCTTAACAAGATCATCTAGTGGTCTTATTAAATCTTGGTTCATTAAAGGAACAATTGAACTGTTTGCTGCAATTCTAGCTGAGAACTCAGAAGGGTTTGCAGTTAGCGCTGGCACTGCGATTTTATTGTGCTCTGATGAGTGTGTCACTTTAAAATCAGCACTTCCTTTACATTGTTTAGAAGTTTCAACGAAAGTTCTTAATGCAGGAAAATCATTAGCCAAAATATTTATTGATCCACTTTTAATGTTGCAATCTGCAAACGCAGAAGTTCCAAAAAGTAGAAACAATAAAGTAACTAGTATTTTTCTCATATTTTATCTCTCTATATTTGTTAGTTAAATTATAATTTAAGTTTGAAAACTATATCTACTACTGAAGTGAATTCAAAGTGATAATTAAATCACTTTTGACGCAATTTCTGCTCCTGCAACAAGCGCTTCAAGCTTTTTATAAACTATGTGTTCGTCTACATTTCCAAATCCAGCAAAGGTGCTAAACCCACAATCAGTACCAGCCATCAGCTGATCTTTATTGATTACTTTTGCATATGTCAAAATTCTTTGCTTTACAACTTCTGGATGTTCAACAAAATTAGTTGTAGAATCTATTACTCCTGGAGCAATTATTTTATCTGATGGAATTTTTAAGTTTTCAAAAATTTGCCATTCATGTGAATGTCTTGGATTAGATGACTCAATCAAATAAGTTTGTACATTTGCCTTAAGAGCAATTGGCATAATTTTTTCAAGAGAAATATCATACAGATGAGGCCCTTCATAATTACCCCAGCAAATGTGCATTCTTATTTTAGAACTATCTATATTTTGAATTGCGTAATTGAGACACTCAATCTGTTTTTCTGCTCTTTTAAGAAATTCTTTTTCTGTAAGATCTTTAAATGTCATATGTCTAGCTAAAGCGAGATCGGGACAATCTAATTGTAATTGAATATCGCTAGAGGTTATTTCCTCATATTCATCTTTCATTAAGTCAGATAAGTTTTCTAAATATTCATCGTCATTTTTATAAAATTTATTTGGTAAGAATGCTGATATTACTCCAGGTGATGCTGCGTTCATAAATCCACCTGAATGATTATTAGCATTCAAAGTGTCTTTAAAATTTTTTATATCTTTTGTTAGTGAAGTCTTATCTTTAATTTTAAGCTCGCTAGTACAACAAGGTCTGGTATAAGTTGGCGTACCACCAGTTCTTGCTATTCTTTCCTTAAAAGAAGGAAAGTCGTCTAAATCTTTTGGTGCTTTTCTTTCACTCTCTCCAGAAAATCCATCAAGTCTATCCTTAACATAAGTCGCATAACTTATTTTTGACATTTCTCCGTCACTGACAAAATCAATTCCAATATTAATTTGTTTTTTGACAATATTGCTTACATCTCTTTTTACTATTTCATCAAATGCAGTAGAATCTATTTCTTCCTTTTTATCTTTTTTGAATAAAAGTTCAGACAAATCATTTGATCTTGGTAAGCTCCCAACGTGTGTTGTTTTAATTTTACTCATATTCTCATTTCATTAATAATTGTTTCCAAATAGCAACTTCATCAAATAAAACCCATTCTCTAATAATATTTCCATCAATAATCTCAGCATGATTAATTCCCATGATAAAAATATTTTTATTAGTTGCTTGCTCATATTCATTGGTATTATTAGCGTGCAATCCATTTAAAAACCATCTTATTGATACTTTGCTATTTTTACCCTCTTCTTCCAACCATCCAACATGCTCTATAGAAAAATTAATATTTTTTAGAGCATTTTTTATAGAATTCCAAAATTTTGCTATATCTTCTCTTCCATGACCTATTTTATTACCTGGCCAAAAAATACTTGCAGCTCTTGCATAATTATTAAATTTATAGTCTTCTAAAAAAATATTATTTAAAATTTGAGAGTATTTTTCACCTATACTATTCTTTTCAAATTTAAATGGCACATATTCAGATTTCATATCAGAATTTAAATCAAATACTTTTTTTGCTTTAGTTTCTCCACCTTCTTTTTCTATAATCTTTTTAGCAAACTCTTTAGGTGTGTATCCAAGCTGTCTTACCATTGCACCTTGATCTCTTACAATCCATTCATCATAAACTTGATTGTTTTTGCAAGCACAATCTGCAATTACTCTATAATAAATATCTTTCTTGGTTGGTTTTCCATAAAAACCATTTCCCAAGTGAGTACCTTTACTTAGTATTCTGTGAGATGAATGATAACCTTTTTCATCATTTCCATTCCAAATAACTTCTTCTCCTAAAAGTTGACGATTTGGGAATTCTTTTAGTGTTGCGAAAGTCGCTTCAATTACTGGTTTATTTCCATAAGTTACTCCAAATGGAGATCTCACAGGTATATCCTTTGAGTAAAATTCTGATATTGAGTTAACATCTTTTCCCTCCCAAATTTGCTTCGTAATTTTTAGAATGTAATCTGGAAAGTTCTTATATTTTTTATCAAAGCCCTTCATTAAATTTGGGACACACAATTTAAAAAACAATCTTGTTGTTCATCAATTTCTATACTTAAGTTTGAATTTAAAGGGACTGAAAAAGTGTCTTTTGGTTTTAAATATATTTCAGTATTATTTATTTTTATTTTCCAATTTCCAGTTTGTGAAAATAATATTGTAGGTTTATTAAATTTTATATTTTCAATATTACAATTTTTGGCTTTTAATAGACTTAAATTAAAACCAGTATTTTGATTTATTTTTGGTTCAAAATTTTGATTATTAAAGCTATTTCCAAGAACTTGAACTAAAAATAATCCTGGCGAGATTTCTTGTTCAAAATTTTTTCTATTTTCAAATTTACAAATAAATTGTGAAAGCTCCTCTAACTTATAGTTATCAAAACTTTTAATTTCCTCTAAATCTATTGGTTTTAAAAGCTCTTTACCTTCAGGTATTTTTTCATTAGATAAATCAATTAAAGAATTATCATCAAGCAAAGCCATTCCTGTTTCTTTTGCTTTTTCCAAAACACTAGGTACCCAAGTAATTATCCCTGGATCATCACCTCCAAGCACAACAAACATTAATCCTTCTTTATCTCCTGCATTTTCAAATCCTCTGAACATGTTTGTTGGCATCGAAATTATGTCGCCAGCGTTTAATATAGTTTGATCTTTTCCATCAGCACCCCAATAAAATTTCCACTTACCTGAGTAAATTAAAAATACTTCTGCAGTAGTATGACTATGCAATCCAGATCCATTTTTTGGCATTGCAGAAACTGCTCCCAAATTAAAACTATGTGGCATTGCTATTTTAACAGACTGTCCTGAATCTTCTGCGACACCGGGACCTACGATTGAATAATTTTTTCTATTTATATGACCTTCAAGCTTACCTTCTACAAAGGGTAGGGTGCTTGGGACTAGATCCTTAAATTTTGCTAAACGATTATTCATATTTTTTTACACTATATTTTGTGATACTAGATTTAAACAATTAATTATATATGCAAATAGAACAATTTGATACAGGTCTTAAAGGGCAAGAGAATGTAAAAAAATTAATTATTTCTCCCGAGGAAAATTTTAGAAATAAGCTTGCAGTAAGAGGTTTTTTAAAACAAATATTTAAAAATGGAATTTCCATGATTGATGAAAGTTTGGAAAATGCATTTTCTAATAATATTAAAGTAAATTGTTTTTATCCGCTTGATGAATTTTCTGGCCTAAATAAATTTAAACAGAAATTTTGGGAACCTTTATTTAATTCTTTTCCAGATATTGAGAGAAGAGAGCAAATTGTAATAGGGGGAGCATTTAGAGATAAAGTACAAGTTGGTTCGGTATCCACTTTATCAGGTACTTTTAAAAAACCATGGTTAGGCATATCTCCAAATGATAAAATGATAAATCTTAAATGTTGTGAAATTCACGAACTGAAAAATAATAAAATTATTGAAAGCTATATATTAATTGATCTTTTAGATCTAATGTTACAAAATGGACAATATCCATTAAATAAATCCCGAGGTGCTGAAGGAAACTGGCTTCATCCTATTAATAGAGACGGTGTTAATTTTTTTGAAAAAAATTTTGAAATTTCCCAAGCTAGTTTAGAACAATCATTAGTAATGCAGAGAAGTTTAAATATTAAACCTGAACTTGAAGCTAAAACAGATAATGATCTTAGAGAAAAATTAAAAAAACATCCACAATCAGATTACTGGCATGATAAAATGATTTGGTATGGACCAAGTGGAATTGGTACAGCAAGATCTTTAGAAGGTTTCATAGAGAACCATCAAATGCCTTTTAGAAAAACATTCAAAGAGAGAAATTATTGGAAACTAGGACATTACTGCGAATTAGGAGATGGAAAATTTTCATTAACAGCTGGTTGGAATAGTATACAAGCTGTTTATGGATCAGATAATTGGCTGGGATATAAATCTAATAATCAGAATGTAACAATGAGAGTAATGGATTTTTATCACCATGATGAAGGAAAGATCAGAGAAAATTGGGTACCAATTGATATAATCCATATACTTAAACAAATTGATATAGATGTATTCAAGTTAATAAAATAATTTATGGCTAATATAAAATTCTCAAACGTTCATAAATCTTTTGGCTCAAATAAAATTATTACTGATTTTAATCTTCAAGGTAATGAGGATGAATTTTTAGTTCTTGTTGGCCCATCTGGTTGTGGAAAATCAACATTGCTAAGAATGATAGCTGGCTTAGAAAAAATTGACGAAGGAGATATTTATATTAATGATCAATTAATTAATACGCTTCATCCATCTAAAAGACAAACTGCAATGGTCTTTCAATCATATGCGTTATATCCACATATGAATGTTTTTGAAAATATGTCTTTTGGTTTAAAAATTGAAAAAAAATCAAAAGAGGAAATTGAAACAAAAGTAATGCAGGCAGCAAAAATTTTAAAAATTGAGGAATTATTAGAGAGAAAACCAAAACAATTATCAGGTGGACAAAGACAAAGGGTTGCTATTGGTAGAGCAATTACCAGAAACCCTAAAATATTTTTGTTTGATGAACCACTTTCAAACTTAGATGCTGCTCTACGAGCAGAAATGAGAGTTGAAATTTCAAAATTACATAAACAAATTAAAACTAATATGATTTATGTAACCCATGATCAAGTAGAGGCAATGACTTTAGCTGATAGAATTGTTATTCTAAATCATGGAAATATAGAACAAGTTGGTTCTCCTGAAGAAATATACAATGATCCAGCTAATGTTTTTGTTGCCCAATTTATTGGGACACCAAAAATGAATATTTTAGAGGTATCTCGTGAAAATATTTTATCAAGTAATCAAATTCAGTTTTTAGAAAATGAGGTGACCATACCTGGGATTAAATTAGAGAAAAAAAATTATTTAATTGGGATTAGACCAGAACATTTTAATGTATCAAGAGAAAGTGAATTTGTGTTTGAGCCAAAAATTGATCTTGTTGAAAACTTAGGTAATGAAAAAATTGCCTATATTAAAATAGATAATCATGAGATTAGTGCAAAAATTTCGAGCCAAAATAAAATAGAAAATATAATTGGATTTAACTCTAAGGATATTTTTCTTTTTGATGAAAATGGAAAAAGAATTAAATCTTAGCCAGTAAAATAAAGCTTTTTTAAAGACAATTTTAGCGCATAGTAATTTTTTTTTCTGTAGTTACCTATACTTATATGAGTGATTTAAATAAACATTTTGAACCTAAAAATCTTAGTGACAAGGTTGCTTTATGGTTCACAAAATTTTTAAGGCTTTTAGCTGATACTTTTTTTAAAAAAAGGTATGGTCATAGAGCTGTTGTTTTAGAAACAATTGCAGCAGTTCCAGGTATGGTTGCAGGAATGCTTGTTCATTTAAAATCATTAAGAAAAATTGAAGATGATAAGGGATGGATAAAAATTTTATTAGATGAGGCTGAAAATGAAAGAATGCATTTAATGACTTTTATCCATATTGCAAAGCCAACTGCTATAGAAAGATTTATAATTATGATCGCCCAATTTATATTTATTATAACTTACGGAATAATATACTTAGCATCTCAAAGAACTGCACATAGAATAGTTGGGTACTTTGAAGAGGAAGCGGTTATTAGTTATACTGAGTATTTAAATGAACTTGAAAGTGGAGCTATTCCAGATCAACCTGCTCCCGAAATTGCAATAAATTATTGGAACCTGCCATTACACGCTACACTTAAAGATGTTGTGAGAGTGATTAGAGATGATGAAGCTGGACATAGAGATGTAAATCATTCCTTTGCAGATATTATTAATCTTAAAAAAAGAAAAGAATTAATTAATAGTAAGAGAAATAAAGATCAAAAAGAAGATGGTGAAAAAATTCTAGATCAATAATAACTAGTCTTTAATTTTTTCCCATTCAGACATTCCACCAGTAATATTTTTAACATTTTTTACCCCCATATCTTTCATTGTTTTTGTTGCTAGTGTTCCTTGTCCACCTAGACCACAAAATACAACATACTCTTTATCTGGGTTATTTTTGAAAATGTCATTTTCTAATGGACTTCCATCAGCTAAATAAAACTCAAGCAATCCTCTATCCATATGAATAGCGTTTCCAATAGTTCCTTTTGAAAAGCTTTCTTTATTTCTTACATCAATAAATTGAACATTAGGATCGTTTAATTTATTTTTAGCTTGTTCTGCGGAAATATTCTCAATTTTATTGCTTACACTCATTAATTCATCAAATTTTTTCATAATTTTATCATTTAATTTTATTGATTTGAAAATCCGTATTTTCTTAATCTTACATCACCAGTTCTAGCGTGAGCCTCCATACCTTCGTATCTAGATATTCTAGCAGCCGCAGCACCAACTTCTTTATTAGATTCCTCGTTCATCTTTTGGTAAGTAACTGTTTTAATAAATTTTCCAACATATAATCCACCAGTATATTTTCCAGCACCTTTTGTTGGTAATATATGATTTGGACCAGAACATTTGTCTCCATAAGCAACAGTTGTTTCTTCACCTAGGAAAAGTGATCCATAATTTTTTAGGGTATTTAAATACCAATCTAAATTCTCAGCTTGAACTTCTAAATGCTCGGGAGCATACTCATCACTTACTTTAATCATTTCTTCTTTTGTGTCGCATAAAATTACTTCACCGTAATCTCTCCATGCAGCATCAGCATTATTTCTATTATGTTCAGGCAATTCATTAATAATTTCTGGGACTCTTTTCATAACATAATCACAAAGTTCTTTATCTGTTGTGTAAAGCCATGCCGGAGAATCAGGACCGTGTTCAGCTTGCCCTACTAAATCATATGCTATTATTTCTTTATCAGCAGTTTTATCGGCTATTATTCCAATTTCTGTTGGTCCAGCAAATAAGTCTATTCCAACTTTTCCATAGAGTATTCTTTTTGATTCAGCAACGAACTTATTTCCAGGTCCAACAATCATATCTACTGGTGGATTTTCGAAACATCCATAAGCTAGTGCAGCTATTGCACCAATTCCACCTATGTTCATTATTACATCTGCCCCACATAAATTAGCTGTATAAATTATTATTGGATTTGCACCGTTCTCATCTTTTGGAGGACTTGTTACTATAATATTTTTCACTCCAGCAACTTTTGCTGTAGTTACACTCATAATTGCAGAAGCAATATTGTTATAACGACCACCTGGTACGTAACACCCTGCAGTATTTACTGGAATTAATTTTTGTCCAGCAATTAATCCAGGCGAAAGTTCAACTTCAGAATCTTTCCCTAAATTCTCTAATTGATGTTCTGCAAATTTCCTAACTCTGTCGTAAGAAAATTTTATGTCATCTTTAATTTTTTGATCTAATGTTTTTGTAATCTGATCAATTTTATCTTTACTTACAATTATATCGCCCTCATAATTATCAAATTTTTTAAGAACCTCTTTTATTCCATCTTCTCTTGTTTTTTCTAAATCTTTTAATATTATATTAACTTTATTCCTCGTTTCATCTTCACCGGTAAATGCTGTTTTTTCTGCTTTTTTTATGTATGTAATTGTCATGATTTCCCTTTATTAGTAAAACCTATTTAAGATATTATTAAATTTAATTCAACATAAGTTTAATCTAATGCCACAACAGCTGCTGCTATTGAAGCTAACCTAGCTTGAGCTTCATCTGATCTACTTGTTATTACAACAGGTACTTTTCCACCTATTACTACGCCTGCGGCACATGCTCCACTAAAATATATCAGCATTTTTACCAGAGCATTTCCAGTTTCTACACTTGGCACTAACAATACGTCTGCTTCACCAGCAACTAAATTTTTAATTCCCTTTATTGCTGCTGATTTTTTTGAAATACTATTATCGAATGCTAAAGGGCCAAATACGTCAGCATTTAAATTTTCTTCTTTTGCCAACTTTGTAATTTCGGCGGCCTCAATGGAACTTGGTACACTTTCTAAAACTTCTTCAGTTGCAGAAAGTACGGATACTTTTGGTCTCTCAATTCCTATTCTGTTTGAAAAATTAACAACATTCTTAAGAATATGCATTTTTGTTTTAACATTTGGTAAAACATTTAATGCTCCGTCTGTAATAGTTAATGGTTTATCATCCTTACCGATAGTCATATGCCAGATGTGACTTAACCTTGTTTTTCCCAACAAATTATATTCACGTTTAAGCACTTCTTTCATAAGTACATCAGTGTGAATGTGACCCTTAACTATTATTTGCACTTTACCTTTGCTTGCTAATTTAGCTGCAATTTTAGCAGTATCATTTTCCACAGGTTCATGGATAAGCTCATATTTAGAAATATCCCATTTGATATCTTCTGCACATTTTTGAATTTCTACTTGATGACCAATAAATATTGGTTCAATTAAATTTTCTTTAACTGCGTCTTGAACTGACAACATGGGCAGTGGTTTACCAGCATTTACAATTGCAACTTTAACTCCTTTTTTTTTATGAGCTAAATCTAATAAGTTATTTGGACAGACAATTTCTTTGTTCGAAAGCATTTACTTTAAATAAGTCAAAAAAACTAGCATGTATATAGAAAAAAACCATATAAACAAATCACTTAAAAAGTTATAATCTCAGCATTGAGAGAGGGGAGACTTTGGAGGTTGTAACTAAAATAGCGCCAATTATTTTGGCTTTGATAATGTTAGGCTTAGGTCTAGGATTAAAACTTGAAGATTTTGGTAGAGTATTAAAAACACCAAAGGACTTTATTGTTGGTTTTGTTTCCCAATTAATAATTCTTCCAATTGTAGCTTACACATTAATTTTAATTTTTAAAACACCTCCAGAAATAGCAATAGGTGTTATGATTATAGCTGCAGCACCAGGTGGAGTGACGTCAAATATTATGACAAAATTTGCTGGTGGAGACGTGGCATTATCGATATCTTTAACGGCTGTAATTAGTTTATTAAGCATAATTACAGTTCCGTTGATAATTTTTACATCTGCAGATTTTATTGGAATAAAAGATATTTCACAAAATATTTCAATGATAGGAATAGCATTAAAAATGTTTTTAGTTGTGACGGTTCCTGTAATTTTAGGAATGATAATCAGAAAATTTGCTGAAAATTTTATAGCTTCTAAAGTTGGAATATTTAACAAACTTAATATTGTGTTATTTGTAATTTTCTTCTTCGCAGCGTTTTACGAAGAAAAAGAAAATTTGATTAGTTTTATAATGCAAGCTGGTTTTATTACTTTAATATTAAATGTATCAATGATGGTTATTGCTTACTACATTGCGAAAGCTTTTACTTCAGGCGTTAAACAAATGAGGTGTATTGCTTTAGAATGTGGATTACAAAATGGTACTTTAGCCATATTCGTTTCTACACAAATATTTGGCACCGATATATTATACGCAGTACCAACAGCTGCTTATGCTCTAATCATGTATATAACAGGATTTATATTTATTTATATTTTAAGAGATTCTAATTAAGAATTTATTATTCTTATCTGATTAAAAATTTTATAGATAAAATGACTTAAGCTAAGCATATTTTTATTAACCATTCCTTTAGTTGTTATAAAAGCACTATCCTGAGCATTAAAAGAGATTAATTTTTTTTCATTTATATGAAGATATTTTTTATCAATTAAATATTTTAATTTTCTTACAACTGTTGGTCTTGGAATACCAGTTATCTCAGAAATTGACATGGCATTCACACCTCTTACATCAGAACCCATAAGTGCTTTATGGTATAAACGCATATTATTTTTGGGAAAAAATTCTTTATTCTTGACTGCATTGATTATTACTACCATGCCAATAGCTAAATATTCTAAATCTTTTAACTCTACTCTCCATCGCCCAATATAGATGAACCAAAACTTATTAAACTGATACCAGCAATAAGAGAAATTTTCTTTTATCGCATATATTATTTCATTCACTGAATAAACTTCGTTTACTAGTTTTTCTTTTTTTAAAATTTTATTAAATTCATGTAATATGGTTGCAATCTCAGTCAGAGTATGAGTTGCTCTAGATGAGTAGAGTGTATCTCTTACAACAAAAATTTTTTTACCAATTTTTTTAATGGTTCCTTCTTTTTCTAATTCTAAAACTTTTCTTCTAATACTCTCTTTCGGCACGCCGAGATCTTTTGAAATGTCTGAAATATTAATTTTGTTTATTTCGATTGTTTTATCCTTATAAAATGTATCGTAGTCAATTTTCACGCCATTTTGCCTGAAATATATTAGACCTTGATTAATCAAATATATAATGATTACGAACTTGTCTATGTCTTTGTAATAATTGTAAGCTCTAACAAACCAATTACTGGTTAAAGTAAAATAAGAGGGTGCCAGTGTGGCAAAATTATCCTGAATTACTTTATTGATAACCTTTTCATCAATGTGCGCAGATATACTGGGTATAGTGTTCATATTTAAGAAAACCCAATATGAACAATACTGAAATCAGAGTCAACCCATAATGGACAACCAGAGTATGTAAAAATTTATCTAATCATGATTTAAATAATCTTTAAAAACAAAATATGAGTACAGAAAGCTTACATAGAACATCCGAGATTGAAGAGACCCCCTCTCAATATGTCGAAACTCCAAAAAGGGTTAACGTAGATGTTCTAAAGCAAAGACTTCTAGAGGAAAAGAAAAAGGAAAAAGTTAAACGAACAATAATTTTATCATCTGTTATCGTTTCTTTAGGTGCTCTAACGATGTTAACTTATTAAGATTTCCAAATCTTTTTTTATTATATCCGGTATAGAAATTTCTTTTTTTAAGTTATTTTTATACCGGTAATATTTATTTTGTCCTGGATACATTATTTCTTTAACGCCTTTTATTTTAGGAAGTTTTTTTATTGTTTTGATATTATCTTTAATTCGATTGCTGTAATTTTTTTGAAATAAATTTGCTTTAAAAGTAATAAATAAATGTCCAATATTTTGCGGGCCTGAAAAATCATCAAAAGGATCTTTAACTCTTCCTGCATGATTTCCTCCAGTTAAAACTCCACTTAAAATATCTATCATCCAAGCAAGTCCAGAACCCCTAAAACCTGCAATTGGTAATTGAACGCCAGCTAAAGCTTTTTTTGCATCAGTGGTTGGTTTACCAAATTTATCCAAAGCAACTCCTACAGGAATAGATTGATTGTTTCTTGCTGCAACTCTAATTTTTCCTCTATTAATCATTGAGATTGAGGTATCTAAAATAAATGGAATTTTAGAACCAGTAGGGGATCCAAAACAAATTGGATTTGTTCCAAATAAAGTTTTTAATGCACCATGTGGAGCAACAGCAGGAGGAGCATTTGTATAGATCATTGTAATTAAATTTTTCTTTACTGCTTGTTCAGCGTAATAACCTGATAAACCATAGTGACCACTATTTTTAATTGCCACCATTCCTATTCCAGTTTTTTGTGCATTCTTGATTGCAGTTTTAATTCCTAAATCAGCTGCAACAAATCCTATGCTATTATTCGCATCGATATGAGAAATAGATGGGGAAATTTTTTTAATTTTAATTTTTGGTTTTGGATTAATTACTTTTTTTGAAATTCGATCACAATACATTTTAAGTCTTGATAAACCATGACCATATGCACCAACCAATTCTGCATTAATTAATGCATTAGTAGAAATTAAAGCATGATCTTTACTTAGGCCAAATTTTTGGAATATTTTAATGACTTGTTTTTTTAAAACTGGGGTCCTCATTTCATCCCCTTAACATTTATCCTTTTCCACGCCAAGGAATAGTTTTATCGATTATTTTTCTTAATGTAATATCAAATAAAAGACCTAGTAGACCCATAATAATTATCGTTATCCAAATAACCTCCCACTGGAAGTATTTTTTCGCGACGTTTTCAACAAAACCAATACCTGTTGTACCTGCTAAAAACTCCGCAGCAACAAGTGTTCCCCAGCACATACCAACAGCAACTCTAATTCCTGTAAGAATTTCAGGAAGTGAATTAGGAAAAATTACATATCTTAAAATTTGTTTTTTAGTAGCCCCTAAAGAGTGGGCAGCATGAATTTTTGATAATTGAGTTCCCGATGCACCAGCTCTAGCAGAAATAATCATAATGGATAAAGAGACCATAAATAACAAAAATACTTTTCCTGAATTATCAATACCAAGTACAGAAATAATTAATGGAGCCCAAGCAAGTGGAGGAACTGGTCTGTAAAGTTCAATCAGTGGATCAAAAAAACCTTTGGCAAATCTATTTAGACCCATAAATAATCCTAATGGAACACCAATAATAATTCCAAAAACTAATCCTAAAAACACTCTCATAAAAGAGTCCCAGATATGTCCGTATGGAACGGGAACTTTTAGTAATTTAAAGTCACCTGTTGCAACTTTTAAAACATTACTTTTAAAGTTTTCTTTTACAATTCCATCTTTTGTATGAACTGGATATTCACCAGGCAATATATCAGCTATCCAATCTGGTAAAATAAAGCCTATCATTTTACTAACATCAACCATTTCAATCCATAAAAGAGGAACATTTTTGTATCCAACACTTGGTTTTGATAGTTCCACAAATTTATTAAATGTATCAGATGGTTTAGGCAGCCATCTACCTGAACCTTGTTCAGAGCAAGTTGCTCCACTTGCTACAATTGTTCCCGAAGGAAACAAAAGGATATCAATTAATCTTAATCCACCTTGTTCTGTGTTTTGCAATTCATCAAACTCTAAGATGGCTTCTTGCATTTCGTTTAAAGCATTAGGAGGATAAATGCTTGCAAATTCTATTCTTCTTGCAATTTTAACGATATTTTTTGCATAGTCAGATGCTATCTCACCACTATCATCTAAACTTTTTCTATAAGCTTTAATATCATCTTTTAATTGTTTTATTGCGCTTTTGAATAATGGATTGTGATTTCTTAATTTAAAAAAATTGTCATTTATTAGACTTAGTTCTTTTGCCGCTGCATGAAATTTTAACCCTTTTTTAGTCTGAGGAGCAGTTGGTATCTCGATAGTGTTTTCTATTGATCCACTACCAGAATCTATAGTGACAATTCCCCAACCACCCTGTTCATCAATAAGTTTTTGTCTTTCAATTTTTTGAGGACCTGTCTCAAAAGGATAATCTTCCTTTTGAAAATCAATACTGAGTTGCTTTATTTGCTCAGTCATTTCTTGAATTTTTATTTTGGTATCAATTTCTATTAATTCTTCACTTGTTAACAATGGAATTAATTTAGAAGTTCTATCAATGTAACTTACAAGGATTGTTTTTTGTTGATCGTTTAGATTTGTGGATCCTTTTACTTCAGTTGCAATCTTTATAAGATTTTTATTTTCAATTTTTATAATTGAAGTACTTTTGAACTCTCTCTCTTCGATAGGAAATTGATATTTTAAACCTAATAATGATTCATTTATTTTAGCAACTTGACACAATTCGTTTGCAGATTTTGGATAAAAACCTCTTGCTATATCCCATGAATAATATAGCCATAGCATTAATATTACACTACTACCAACAATTACCCAGTGCGTTCCACCTTTAGATCTTTCTGGATTACCAAATACAGCATCAACTTTTTCAGTTTTAATTAATCTTCTTCCATAAAGAATGCATCCAATAATTGATACTACAATTAGTATTGTTACAATTTGGGTTAGCATTAATTATCTTTTCCCATTATTTCTTCTTCCATATTCCAGATCATGGATAAAATTTCTTCTCTAGTAGATGAAAATTCTTTATTTTTTTTAATTTCTCTTAAATCTTGTGTAAGACCCATTTCCGCAAATGGAAGATTGTATTCTTTATGTATTCTTCCTGGTCTTGGTGCCATTACATATAATCTTTCACCAAGTAAGAGAGCTTCTTCCACGGAGTGAGTAATTAAAATAATAGTTTTTCCGGTTTCTTTCCAAATTTTTAAAACTAATGACTGCATCTTTTCTCTTGTTAATGCATCTAAAGCCCCTAATGGCTCGTCCATTAAAATTAGATCAGGATCATTTATTAAACATCTTGCAAGAGCAACTCTTTGCTGCATACCACCTGACAATTGATAAGTAGGAGTGTTACCAAATCCTTTCAAACCAACTATATCCAACCATTCCTCAACCTTATTAGCTGTAACTTCGGGATCTTCTTTTTTCATTCTAAGTCCGAAATTTACATTCTCAGCTACTGTTAACCATTCAAACAAAGCACCTTGTTGAAATACCATTCCTCTTTCAACACCAGGCCCGTCAATTTCATTATTATTTAATGT
This sequence comes from uncultured Pelagibacteraceae bacterium, assembly GCA_902632545.1. Lineage (GTDB taxonomy): Bacteria > Pseudomonadota > Alphaproteobacteria > Pelagibacterales > Pelagibacteraceae > Pelagibacter. The sequence continues at coordinate 27,315 of CACPCX010000007.1, read as the reverse complement.
AATTTTTCCTGAAGTAGGTCTTAAAAATCCAGCAGTAATGTTTAGTAAAGTTGTTTTTCCGCAACCAGAAGGACCAAGAACCGTAAGCAACTCTCCTTTTTTTAAAGTAAAACTTACATCCTTAAGTGCATGAACTGTTTCTCCTTTTGGAGTTTTAAAAATCATATTTAGATTTTGAGAAACAAGATCACTCATGGTGCCCTTATATTTGAAATTTTTTAAAAAAAATAGGCACTAATTATTAAATCAGTGCCTATTTAAAAAGTTTTAAACCTTTAAAATTATAAAGGTAAGAAACTTGTATCTACGTTTCCTTTTGGAGTTCCCATTCCATCCAAGAAACCAGCTAGATTACCACTCTCCATAGATTTTTTAGTTTCCTCAGGAGTTAAGAATTTAAATCCATCTAAAGTACCTTTCATTTTTGATACTTCCATCGCAGATGCTTTAGACATAGAATTCATATCACTTTTACCTGAATTATATCTTGCATTAGCCTCATGAGTAACTTCAACAAAAGTCCTTACCATACCTGGATTTTCATTCATAAACTTATTAGTTACAGAAGTAATATCTATACCTAGAATACCTCCAGCTCTAGCTTCCTCAACTGAAATTAATCTAGAACCAACTTCTGTAGCTGCTGCAATTGAATTACCACCAAATAAACATGCCATTGCAACATCACCACTTACTAAAGCTGCAGCTCCATCTTCTGGAACCATATCAATAACAGTCATTTTACTTGGATCGGCACCAACAATTTCCATACTTGCAGTAAAAACATAATCAGCCATAGTACCTAAAGGCACTGCAACTTTTTTACCCTCTAATTCACTAGCGTTTGCTTTTGTAATTCCAGAAGCATTAGATGTAACACATGTAGTTCCACCCATTCCGTATTCCATTGCAATATCAATCAGTTTGATAGGTGCATTAGATTTCACAGCATTGATAAAAGGCACTAAACCTTGTGAGTAAGAAATATCAATATCTCCTGCTAACATGGCTTCTGTCATTTCCACACCAGTATTGAAGCTTGTCCACTTGACTGGAACTCCTAAAGCTTTTGAGTAATTTTTCTTCATCATGTCCTCTAGGTTTGGACTTGGCCATTCTAAAAAGTACGCAACTCTAACCTGATTTGCAGCTGAATTAGCAACTGAAATTGATAGGTTAAGTGCAAAAATAGATCCTAGAATAAAACTTAGTATTTTTTTCATTTATTCCCCTATGTTTAATTAATTAAATTCTGGATATTTAAGTTCAAATTGACCCTGATGTAAAACAAAAAAAGAAACTTATACAATCTTTGGTTGTGTCAATAATGTGGTAGTTAATCTATTTATTTTAGTCTAAAGAGGCCTTAGTGTTTAAATTATAAAAACAATTAAAATATAGTTATAGAAAGAAATTTATGAGCTCAGAAAGCAGAACTTCAGTTCCAAATTCATTGAATGAACATTGGATGCCGTTTACATCTAATAAAGATTTTAAAGCTAATCCAAGATTAATAACTGAAGCAAAAGGGGTTTATTTAAAAACTCATCATGGAAAAACTCAAATTGATGCAAGTTCAGGATTATTTTGTAACCCATTAGGTCATGGAAGGAAAGAAATTACAGAAGCTGTTACTAAGCAATTAGAAACTCTAGATTACGCTCAACCTTTTCAACAAGGTTTTGGTGGATCTTTTGAATTAGCAACTAAGATTTCAAAACACACTCCAGGTGATCTAAATAAAATGTTTTTTACAATTTGTGGATCTACCGCAGTTGAAACAGCAATTAAAATTGCAGTTGCTTATCATAGAGCAAAAGGAAAAGCACACAGATTTAGATTTGTTGGACGTGAAAGAGGTTATCATGGAATGAACATTGGTTGTGTTTCAGTGGGCGGAATGATTAATAACGTTAAAACATTTGCAAGTATATTAATGCCAGGTGTTCAACACATGAGACACACTCATTTACCTGAACATAAATTTGTAAGTGGTCAACCTGAAACAGGTGGAGATCTCGCTGATGATTTAGAGAGAATAGCTAGCAACTTTGGTCCTGAAAATATTGCGGCATGTATTGTTGAGCCAATAGCAGGATCTACTGGAACATTAGTTCCACCAAAAGGATATTTACAAAGATTAAGAGAAATTTGTGATAAGCATGGAATACTTTTAATTTTCGATGAAGTTATTACAGGATGGGGAAGGACTGGTTCTGCATTTGCTAGTCATGAGTTTGGCGTGACACCAGATATAATGACAATGGCAAAAGCAACCACAAATGGAGTTGTCCCAATGGGTGTTGTTGCATGTAAAGATGAAATTTATGATGCAGTAATGGATGCTTCACCAATGGGTTCTGTTGAATTGTTTCATGGCTATACATACTCAGGAATACCAGTTGCAGTAGCTGCAGGTTTAGCTGTGCAAGATATATTTGAGAAAGATGATATTTTTAATAGAGCTAAAAACCTAGCACCTTATTTCCAAAAAGGTTTATTCTCACTTCAAGATTTGGAATCAGTGGATAATATTAGAGGTTACGGAATGATGGGTGGAATTGATATGAAAATGAATACTAAACCTGGTAAAGCTGGTTATGAATGTTTTAAATCTTGTTATGAAGCAGGTGTTAATTTTAAAGCAACAGGTGATTGTTTAATAATAGCCCCGCAATTTATATGTGAAGAAAAACATATAGATGAGATTATTGATAAATTAAGAACAGGTATTTCAAACTATCAAAAGAACCAAAAACACTAGTTTTTTATTTAACAAGTATATAATGAAAATAGGCGTACCTAAGGAAATTAAACCTCAAGAAAATAGAATTGGTTTAACCCCAGAAAGTGTGAAAACTTTAGTTTCAGAAGGCCACGAAGTGTTAGTTGAAAATAATGGCGGATTTGAAGCAGGTTTCGAAAATGATCAATACTTAAAAGCTGGAGCTAAAATTGCTAATACAGCAGCTGATATTTTTAATGATGCAGAAATCATCGTTAAAGTAAAAGAACCCCAAAAAGTAGAAGTGGATATGATTAAAGAAAATCAAATCATATATACTTATCTTCATTTAGCTGCTGCAAAAGAATTAACTGAGGGTTTGATAAAATCTAAAAGTATTAATATTGCATACGAAACAGTAACAGATGATAACGGAAGGTTACCTTTACTTGCCCCTATGAGTGCTGTTGCTGGAAGAATGTCAGTACAAGCAGGTGCTCATTGTTTAGAAAAAAATCAAAAAGGTAGAGGTGTGTTATTAGGAGGTGCACCCGGTGGTGAGCCAGCAAACGTATTAATTCTGGGAGGTGGAGTAGTAGGAGAGAACGCAGCAATAATTGCAACAGGAATGCAAGCTAAAGTTCATATAGTTGACAAGTCTGAGGCAAGATTAAAACAACTTGTTGAAATGTTTGGAGATAAAATTATTCCACAACAAAGTGATAAAACAGATTTGAATAAATTAGTTGCTGAGGCAGATTTATTAGTTGGAGGAGTTTTGATACCTGGAGCGGAAGCTCCAAAATTAGTTACTAAAGATATGTTAAAATTAATGAAAAGAGGCTCTGTGATTGTTGATGTTGCAATTGATCAAGGTGGCTGTGTTGAGACAAGCAAACCGACAACACATGGTGATCCAACATATATAGTTGATGATGTAGTTCATTACTGTGTTGCAAATATGCCTGGTGGAGTTCCTAGGACGTCTACCTTTGCATTAAACCAGGCAACTCTTCCTTATTTAGCAAGACTAGCAAATAAAGGTTATCAAAAAGCATTAAGTGAAGATAAAAACTTTTTAGCTGGATTAAATGTTCATAAAGGATATGTGACCTATAAAGCTGTTGCTGATGTATTTAAACATGAATATGTTGACCCAGGAGAAGCAATCAAAAATTAATTAGATGGAAAAGAAACTACCAGCTAGCACAAAAGTTGTTGTTATTGGCGGTGGGGTTGTAGGCTGTTCTGTGGCCTATCATCTAGCTAAATTTGGCTGGAAAGATACCGTTCTTTTAGAAAGAGATCAATTAACATCAGGAACAACTTGGCATGCAGCAGGACTTGTAAGTCAATTAGGTCCATCTGCTGCAATAACTAAAATTAGAAAATATACTTTAGATTTATATAAAAAACTTGAAAAGGAAGTAGATCATTCTGCAGGTTTAAGGCTGAATGGTGCACTTTCAATAGCTCAAAATAAAGGTAGATGGCAAGAACTAAAAAGACAAGCAACAACTGCTCAATTATACGATGTCGACGTAAGAATTTTAGACAAAGATCAAGTTAAAAAAGATTATCCAATCATAAATACAGATGAGGTTATTGGTGGAATTTTAATGCCAGGAGATGGAGCCGCTGATCCATCAGGGGTTACTCACATGCTTGCAAAAGCTGCAAAAATGGAAGGTGCCCAAATTTTTGAAAAATCTCCAGTAGATGAAATTTTAACAAAAGATGGCAAAATTTCTGGAGTAAAAGTTAATGGCAAAAAAATTGAATGTGAATATATTGTTTTAGCTTCAGGGATGTGGTCAAGACAAATTGGAGAAAAAGCTGGAGTAAGCATTCCTCTTTATCCAGCGGAGCATTTTTATATAATTACCGAACCTATTGAGAATTTGTCTAAAACTCTACCTGTTATAAGAGACTTTGATAACAGAACTTATATTAAAGAAGATGCAGGTAAAATATTGGTTGGAATTTTTGAAGGAAATTCTATTCCAGCTTGGGACAAAACAAATAAAGTACCAGAAGATTTTTCTTTTGGAGAATTTCAAGAAAATTTTGAACATTTTGAACCTTATTTAGCTTCAGCTATAAAAAGATTTCCAGTTTTAGAAACAGCAGGTATAAGGAAATTTTTTTCAGGACCAGAGTCTTTTACTCCAGACACTAACACCTTATTAGGTGAAGTTCCTGAAGTAAAAAACTTTTTTGTTTGCTGTGGATTAAATAGTATTGGAATTGGAAGTGGAGGTGGTGTTGGTAAAGTTACAGCTGAATGGTTGATGACCGGACACATTAACGAAGATATTTTTAGTTACGATATAAAAAGATTTCAAAAATTTCATTCAGGATTAAGTTTTATCAAAGAAAGAATTACTGAATCTTTGGGAGATTTATATGGTATGCATTGGCCGTTTAAACAACATAAAACCTCTAGAAATATTAAAACTCTACCTCATCATGATAATTTGAAAAGTTTTGGAGCGTGTTTTGGTGTATCAGGTGGATATGAACGACCAATGTGGTTTGCTCTAGATGGAGAAAAAGCAGAGTATAAATATAGTTACAATTATCAAAGCTGGTATCCTTCTGTAGAGTATGAAACTAATAATACTATAAAAAATGTTGGTCTATTTGATCTTACGCCTTTTTCTAAGTTTGAAATAAAGTCTGACAAAGCGCACCAAGAACTTCAAAAAATTTGCACTGCAAACATCAAAAATGAACCTGGAAAATGTATCTATACGCATATGCTTAACCCTGACGGTGGGATAGAGGCAGATTTAACAGTTGTTTGTATTGAAAAAAATTATTTTAGAATAATAAGTTCTGCAGCAACAAGAGAAAGAGATAAATTTCACATAAAAAAACATCTTTCTAAAAGTATTGAGATAAAAGATATTACTGATGATTTATGCGTATTTGGATTATTTGGACCAAAAAGTAGAGATTTAATAAAAACAATATCCAAAGATAATTTTGAAAATGATAACTTTAAATTTGGTACAGCAAAATATATTACAATTGAAGGAATTAACATATGGGCTCAAAGATTATCTTATGTGGGTGAACTGGGATATGAATTATATGTAGATTTTAAAGATGCAAAAAAAATTTATGAATTAATTATTAACAAAGGCAGAAATTTTAATCTTTCAAATTGTGGCATGCATGCGATGGATATTATGCGTATGGAAAGTGGATTTTTACATTGGGGACATGATATTTCACCTGAAGAGAATCAATATCAAGCAGGATTATCTTTTACTATAAGTAAAAAAAAAGAAGTAGAATTTATAGGAAAAAAATCGTTGGAAAAAATTAAACAAGAAAAGATAAAAAGAACATTTGCGATGCTTACTCTAAAAGAAAGTGAACCAGGTAAGCCTTTATTGCTACATGATGAGCCAATTTATCTTGGAGATAAAATTATTGGCAGGACAACCTCAGGAAACTATTCTTTTAATTTTAAAAAAAACTTATCTTTTGGATATATTGAAAAAGATGTTTTAGATAATTCAACAAAGGGTAATGATCTTTATATCGAAGTTGAAAAAACAAAATATCCTGCTGATTTATTGGTAAAACCGCTTAAAAAAACTGACTTTAAGTTAATTTAGTTAATTCTCTATTAGATTGAAATTTTTGCAAATACCTGATTAATTTACGTTGTGAGAAAAAGCTCTAATTATACAACTTCAGATACTACAAAAAGTTCTTTAAATAAAAATCTAGAAATTGATAAGATTAAAACTACCAATGTAAATATTTTACTTAATAGAGTTAAATTAGATCAAAAAAGAACATTAAAAAAAAGAATTGTATTTTCAATTATTTTAGCAGGTTTAGTTAGCTCGTTAGCTATTTATTTTATTATTTAGTTTGGAATTTGATTTAAAAAGTTTATTAAAACAATAAAGAATTATAATATAAATCATCTATCAAATAAGGCGGGGTAGCTCAGTTGGTTAGAGCGCGGGACTCATAAGCCCGAGGTCAGTGGTTCGATCCCCTAGAATTCCTAATTAATTTAAGGAAACATAAATATTGGTCCACTGGTGGTCCACTGATAAGATAGTTTAGTGAGTTTAATTGGCATCGAAAAAGTTAAATCTAAAGCAATAGAGCTTGGTGGGATTTGTTTATCAACTAAATATATTAATTCAAAAACAAAATACAAATTTAAGTGCCGAAATAATCATATTTTTTTTAAATCTGCATCTCATTTGATTTTTAGAAATCAATTTTGCTCAAAGTGTTCAGGAAAATCTAAAGTTACTGTTGATGAATGCAAATTATTAGCAAAAAAAAATAATGGAAAATTATTATCAAAAAAAATAATACGTGCAAAAAGTAAGGTTTTATGGATATGCGAATTGGGTCATAAATTTGAGACCACTCCTAGCAGTGTTCAACAAGGTACCTGGTGCCCTGATTGTGGTGGAAGCAAAAAATTAGAAATTAAAGAATTGCAAGTATTAGCAAAAAAAAGGGGTGGAAAATTAATATCTAAAAAATATAAAAATGCTCAAACTAAAATGATATGGCAATGTGCAAATGGCCATACATGGAGTGCAACAACTCGCGGTATTAAGAATAAAGGACAATGGTGTCCTGAATGTGTATTTTATTATTCTGAAGCCTTATGTAGAACCACCTTAGAACAACTATTAGATAAAAAGTTCCCTAGAAGTTATCCTGATTGGTTAATTAACTCCAATTATCAAAAAATGGAGTTAGACGGTTATTGCTCAGAAATAAAATTGGGTTTTGAGTATAATGGTCCTCAACATTATAAAACTGGATTTTTTTATTCTACAAAAAAAAATTTATTTAAAAGAATAGATGATGATAAAGAGAAATTAAGATTATGCAAAAAAAACGGCGTATGTTTATTAATTTTTTCATATAAAGATAATCTCTTAGAACTTCCAAATTTAATTAAAAAAAAATTAGAAAACTCAAATTTTAATATTAAGAATATCGATTTTTCTAAGGAGATTGATTTTAATAAAGTCTACCAACATGTCATTAATATCAAAACCATGCAAAAAATTGCCAAAGAGAGAGGTGGAAAATGTTTGTCTAAAAAATATATTAATGCAAATCAAAAGTTAAAATGGCAATGTTCAGAAGGGCATACTTGGTATGCCATACCTGCCTCAATAAAAAATCAGAAAAAGTGGTGCAGAAAATGTGCGGCTAAATCAAGAGGTTTTAAAAGACGATTAGGAATTTCAAAAATGCGAGAAATAGCAAAAGATAGAGGTGGTGTTTGTTTATCAAAAAAATATATCGATAATAGAACTTCATTAAAATGGAGGTGTTCAAAGGGCCATATTTGGAATGCAGTAGTTTATAATATTTTAACTGGAACTTGGTGTCCTAAATGCGCGAGACAAAATCGCAAAATTAAAGTATAAATAATAAATAGTCCTGATTTAGAAAACAACTCTACTTGCTGGGACTTTAAACACAACGCTAAAGGAGGCAAATGAAAATAATAATACAATCAATAAAAAACTATTTTAAAACAAAAAAGGATAGGGGATTAGAACCTGTATTTTTTGAAAAAATAGGTGATCAAAAAACATCAAGAGATCAGATACGTGAAAACTTAATTAAAGCATTAAAAAAAAATGGTTGGACAATAAAAAAATAAATTAAGCACGGGCCTCCACTGGACCAGAATTTTTGGTCCACTGGTGGTCCACTAAGAAAAGCTTTTTAAACGCAATTTATAGATTTCTTGTTTGAAAGAAAAAAAATAAGTAGTATATATCAAAGTGAATTTAATGGCGGGGTAGCTCAGTTGGTTAGAGCGCGGGACTCATAAGCCCGAGGTCAGTGGTTCGATCCCACTTCCCGCTACCAAAAATTATGAAAGATATATACATTAGTTGGGACGATTATCATAAGAAGATAGAACAATTAGCTAAAAAAGTTTACAAAAATAATTGTAAATTTAATCAAATCATTTGTATTGCTAAAGGAGGTTTAAGAGTTGGAGATATTTTTAGTAGATTGTTTGACGTACCTTTAGCTATACTATCTGTTGAATCTTATCATGGAAAAAGTGATGATATTAAAAATCAACAAGGACAATTTACTTTTTCAAGAGACTTAGCAAAAACTACTCCTAACTTAGGCTCTCATGTTTTGCTAGTTGATGATTTAGCAGATTCTGGAAAAACTTTAACAAAAAGCATTAAATGGCTTGAACATTTTTATGGTTTTTATTTTGACGAGAAAATTAAAACAGCAGTGATTTGGCATAAATCTACTTCAAAATTTAAACCTGATTATTCTGTAGATTACTTAGAAGATTCTCCTTGGATACATATGCCTTTTGAGAAGTATGAAACTACGAATATAAAAGATTTTAAACTTGATTAATTAGTTATCTTATCAAACTATCATTAAACTGATTGGATACTCTAACAAATGTTGTGCATTTGCTTAGTTGCTTAAGTGAAGGCGCACCAACATAAGTACAACTACTTCTTACACCTCCAAGAATATTTAAAATTGTATCATTAATTTTTCCTCTATATTTTACTCGCACTTTTCTTCCTTCACTGCTTCTATATGATGACAGTCCACCATAATGTTTTTTATTTGCAACTTCAGAACTAGAGCCGTAAAATTCAATATACTTATTACCATTAACTTTTACGATTTTACCATTGCCCTCGTCATGACCAGCCAACATTCCTCCTAGCATAACAAAATCTGCACCCCCACCAAAGCCTTTAGCAACATCTCCAGGACAGGTGCATCCGCCATCTGCTATTACATGTGCGCCAAGTCCATGTGCTGCATCAGCGCATTCGATTACTGCACTTAATTGTGGATAACCGACCCCAGTTTGAATTCTTGTTGTACATACACTTCCAGGACCAATTCCAACTTTAACAATATCTGCTCCACTTAAAACTAATTCTTGAGTCATATCAGCCGTCACTACATTTCCAGCTATAATAGTTTTTGTTGGATATTTATCTCTAACTGATTTTACAAAATTAGTGAAATGCTCTGAGTATCCATTTGCTACATCAATACATATAATCTTAAAAAAACTAAATTCTTTCAATACTTTATCTAAATTTTCAAAATCTTCTTTTTTAATTCCAACACTTAAAGCAATGTTTTGATACATTTTTTTTATATATTTGTTTTGTTTAATTTTTTTTATATCATGCTGTTTTGTTAAACATGTTATCATTCCATGTTCATTTAATTTTTCAGCAATGCTTAATTCACCTACGCCATCCATGTTTGCTGCCATTATGGGTATTCCCGACCATTCGTTTTTACTGTATTTAAATCGGTAGGTTCTCAATAAATTTACGTCTTTACGACTTTTAAGAGTACTTCTTTTTGGTCTAAATAATACGTCTGAGTAATCTAATTTTAATTCTTCTTCAATTCTCATATTATCTAAAATTATAACTATAAAAATTTATTTCAAATTAATTTATACCTTGTGGATAAGTTCTGGGACATTTGTTCAGATAATTATCGCTCAAATTTTGAATTATTTGTGGTTTGTTTTTGAGATAATATTAGTCTTATTGACATTTTTATTGTGATATCTGTCATATTTCCCTTTGCTCACTCTGTAACTAAAATAATATGATCAATTATAAGTACATTTCTTTATATTTGTTAAAACTAATTCCTCCTTGATCTTTTTTTGAAATTATTTTTTTTTTAGATGGCCATTTTATATTAATATTTTTATCATTAACATTAATAGCAACTTCGTTGTTTTTATCTCTATATTTTGTGCAACTATAAATTATGTAATTTTCCTTCTCCAAACTTTGAAATCCATGTGCAAAACCCTCAGGTATGAAAATAGATTTTGAGTTTTTTTCACTTAGAATACAATTGTACACTTTTCCAAAAGTTTTAGAATTTTTTCTTAAATCAACAGCAACATCAAAAATTTTTCCTTTAATCACAGTTACAAATTTACCCTGAGTATTTTTCGTTTGAATATGCAGACCTCTTACAACGTTTTGTTTAGAAAAAGACATCACTAAAAAAGGAAATTTTTTGATCAATTTATTTTCTCTGATAATTTCTTTAAAATAACCTCTTCTGTCTTTAAAATTTTTATTTTTAAATATAAACAGATCTTTAAATTTTGTTTTTATAATCACTATGATATTATTTTTTTTAAATATTTAGAGTATTCACAATTTCCATAAAACTTTATGGCTTTAAAAATATCTCTTTTTTTTATCCATTTATTATTTAGAGCTATTTCTTCAAGACATGCTATTTTAAATCCTTGCTGATTTTCTATAGCTGATACAAAATTTGTAGTTTTGTAAAAGTCTTCAATAGATCCTGTATCAAGCCACGCACCCCCTCTACCAAGAAATTCTGCTGATAATTTGTTTTGTTTTTTATATTTATTCAATAAATCCACTATTTCTAACTCGTTTCTTTTTGATGGCTTTAGTTGTTGTGCAAATTCTACAACTTTATGGTCTAAAAAATACAATCCAGTAATCGCAAAATTCGATATAAATTTTTTAGGCTTTTCTTTGATTGAAATAATTTTTTTACCCTTCACTACTGCTACACCAAAATTTTCAGGATTTATCACTCTATGAAGAACAACTTTTGCTCCATTGTTATTATTAACACAATTGTTAAGCATTTTACTTAATGATTGACCGTAAAAGAAATTATCACCCAAAATCATTGCAACACTATCTTTTTTAATGAAATTTTTTCCCAATATAAAAGCGTCAGGTAACCCCCTTGGTTTATCTTGCTCTAAAAAAGAAATTTTAATGCCAAATCGATCACCGTTTGGAATTATTTTTTTATATTGGTCAAGCTGTCCTTTGTTTACAATAATTAATATGTTCTTAATTTTTGCCAACATTAATATTGAAAGAGGATAAAAAATTAATGGTTTATCGTATATTGGAAGTAATTGTTTGTTTACCGCTTTTGTAATTGGGCTCATTCTTGTACCCATGCCTCCAGCTAAAATTATTCCTTTTTTTATCATTTATTACCCAATCTTTTATGAATATCTTTTTTACTTAAAGAGTTGTAATATTTTTTGTTATTATTGTACCAGTTAAAAGTTAATTTTATACCTTCACTAAAGGTTATTTTTGGTTTCCAATTTAATTCTTTTTTAATTTTATTACTATTTAAGGCATATCTAATATCATGGCCAGGTCTATCTTTAACAAAATTAATTTTTACATTTTTTCCTAATGAAACTATTTTTTTTGACTCAGAAATAAGCTTATTACAAACTTCAAGGTTATTTAAATTTTTATTGGAGCCAATGTTATAAAATTCTCCTACTTTTCCTTTTTTATAAATTTTTATAAGTGCTTCACAATGATCTTTAACATAAATCCATTCTCTAGAATTTTTACCTTTTCCATAAATGGGCAAAGATTTGTTGTTTAGAATATTATAAATTAATTTAGGTATTAGTTTTTCAGGATGTTGTTTAGGACCATAATTATTTGAACAATTCGTCACAATTGCTGCTATCTTATAAGTTTTAATGTAAGAACTAACTAAATGATCAGAAGCTGCTTTACTAGCTGCATAAGGTGAACTGGGCTGATATGCGTAGCTTTCAGAAGATCTTCCTGATAATACATCTCCATAAACTTCATCTGTTGAAATATGTATTAACTTAGATTTATATTTTTTTGTTAAATCTTTAAAACCTTCAAGTAGATTGTAAACACCTACAATATTACTTTCAATAAAACTCTCTGGGTTATCTATTGATCTATCAACATGGGTTTCGGCAGCTAGATTAAATAAACATGAGGGTTTAAATTTTAACAATATTTTTCTAAATTTAGGCTCTTTTATATCACATTTAATAAACTTGTAATTTTTTGAATTCTTAAATTCTTTAATATTATAGAAATTTGAGGAATAGGTGACCTTATCTACATTTATGACTTTGAAATTTTTTTTCAGCAGAAGTTCAATTAAGTTACTACCTATAAAACCTAAACCACCGGTAACAATTATTTTTTTCATAGGTTAAATTTTTTTTTACATTAGCAAAAAGTATTAGTATATTTTGATACACATATCATATGTCAATATCTAGGCAAACTTTAACAATCGTAATTGTCACTTTTAAAAGTGAAAAAGTAATAGATAATTGTATCAAATCTATATCTGATCAAATTAAAATAATAATAGTCGATAATTCAAATGATCAAAATTTAAAAGATAGTTTGGAAAAAAGGTATGAAAATGTTGAGTGCATATTGTCATCTTCTAATTTAGGTATGGGTTCAGGAAATAATTTAGGACTTAATAATGTAAAGACTGATTATGCTTTAATACTTAATCCAGATGTGGTTCTACAAAATAATACAATTAGTGAAATTATTAACGAGTCAAAAAAAATAGAGTCATTTGCAGTTCTTGCTCCATTATCTGATGACGATAAGTGCCCAAATTATAAAATTAACCAAGAGGATAAAAAAAATATAAATAATCTAAATCCATTTAATGTCAAAAGTGTTGATGGTTTTGCAATGCTTTTAAATTTAAATAAAATAAATCAAATAGACGATTTTCGAGATCAAAAATATTTTGATGAAAACATTTTCATGTATCTTGAAAATGATGATTTTTGTAAAAGATTAATTGAATGTAATCAAAATATTTTTATTATTCCAAAATCGAAGATTAAACATCTTGGAGCTAAAGCAGTTAGTGATGAATATGCATATGAAGTTGAGCTTTCTAGAAATTGGCATTGGATATGGTCAAAATTTTATTACAACAAAAAACATTTTGGTTTTTTATATGCTTTGATAAGTGGTTTACCTGTATTTTTATCTGCAACTGCAAAAGTTTTATTTTATTTTTTTATAAATAAAAAAAAAAACCAGATATATTTGCAAAGATGTCGTGGATATCTAAATGCTTTATTTGGAAAAAAATCTTTTTATAGACCTAAAATAAATTCTTAATGACCAGGAAATTCAATTAAGTTTTCTACTTTATGATTTTTTTTTATTAAATTTTCACATCCTCCTAGATCGAACAAATTAATTACAAATATAAATGCAGCAACTTTTCCATTTGAAATTTCAATAAGATTTGCTGCAGCTTCTGCAGTGCCACCTGTTGCTATTAAATCATCGATGATTAAAACGCTGTCTTCTTTATTTATTGAATCTTTGTGAACCTCAATAGTCGCAGCTCCATACTCTAACTCAAAATCTACTGAATGGACTTCTGCAGGTAATTTATTTTTTTTTCTTAACATAATAAACGGTTTTTTTAAAATGTATGATACTGCCGAAGCAAATACAAAACCTCTGGACTCAATCGCTGCGATTTTTGTGAAATTATATTTTTTTGATCTTTCAGTTATTTGATTAATAGTCTCAGCAAATGCATTTTCGTCTTTAATTAGTGTGGTTATATCTCTAAATAAAATACCTTTTTTTGGATAATCAGGTATTGATCTTATATAATCTTTTAAGTTCATAATAGTAAAATATAAAAGTATAAATAAATAATTTTTAAATTATGACAACAAATAAATTAGCAATTATTGGTGGTAGTGGTCTTTATGATGTTGAGGAATTTAAAGATAGAGAATTGCTAGATTTAAAAACACCTTGGGGAAGTCCATCCGATAAGATCTTAAAAACTAAATATAATGGCAAAGATGTTTATTTTTTACCGAGACATGGAAGGGGACACTTTATTTCTCCCACAAATATTAATTTTAGAGCAAATATAGACGCACTTAAACAACTAGGAGTTACTGATATTGTTTCTGTATCAGCCGTAGGGTCTCTTAAGGAAGATTTACAACCAGGAAAATTTGTTATTATAGACCAATTTATTGATAGAACTTTTGCAAGAATTAAAACTTTTTTTGATGATGAAATTGTAGCTCACGTTTCGATGGCTCATCCAACTTCCAATGGACTTATGAATGCATGTGAGGATGCGATTAAAAAATCAAATATAGAATATCAAAGAAAAGGAACATATGTTGTTATGGAAGGACCTCAGTTTTCCACATTAGCAGAGTCTAATTTATATAGAGCTTGGAAAGCAGATGTAATTGGAATGACTAATATGCCAGAAGCAAAACTAGCGAGAGAAGCTGAAATTAGATATGCATCAGTTTCTATGGTAACTGATTTTGATTGCTGGCATCCTGAACATGAGAATGTTGATGTTCAACAAGTAATTAAGGTATTATTAGGAAATGCTGAAAAAGCAAAAGTTATGATTAAAAATTTAATTGATAATTTTGAACTTCATATTGATCCAAATGATCCAACAAATAATTGTTTAGATGTCGCAATAATAACAGCACCAAAAAAAAGAACTAAGAAAACTATAGATAAATTAAAAACAATAGCGGGTAGAGTTCTTAATAAATGAAAATAGAAGGAAAAGATTATCGTACCATTTGGTATGAAAACAATGTAGTTAAAATTATTGATCAAACTAAACTACCTCATAAATTTGTTATTAAAGATCTTAAAACTGTTAAAAATGCAATAAATGCTATTAAAATAATGGAAGTAAGAGGGGCACCTCTTATAGGAGGAACAGCTGCTTATGGTTTGGCTTTAGCAATTCAAGAAAATAACAATTCAGAATTTATTAAAAAAAGTGCAGAAGAATTAATTAAATCAAGACCTACTGCTATAAATTTAAAATGGGCTATAGATCGTATGATAAAAAAATTATCAGGAATTAATAGTGATCAAATTTTAGATGTAGCTTTATATGAGGCAAAAGAAATATGCGATGAAGATGAAAAATTTTGTAAAAATATTGGTATTAATGGATTAAAAATA
Source organism: uncultured Pelagibacteraceae bacterium (assembly GCA_902632545.1). Classification (GTDB taxonomy): domain Bacteria; phylum Pseudomonadota; class Alphaproteobacteria; order Pelagibacterales; family Pelagibacteraceae; genus Pelagibacter. Next base: position 11,727 of record CACPCX010000007.1, on the reverse strand, counting down.
ATTGAAGAAATTTATAGTAAAAAGAAGGATACAGTTAATATCTTAACTCATTGTAATGCAGGCTGGTTAGCAACAATTAATTGGGGAACAGCAACTTCACCAATTTATCATGCCCATAAAAAAGGAATTCCAGTTCATGTATGGGTAGACGAAACGAGACCAAGAAACCAAGGTGCTAACTTAACTTCATATGAATTAAATGAAGAAGAAGTCCCAAACACTATCATTGCTGATAACACTGGTGGAATTTTAATGCAAAGAGGCGAGGTTGATATCTGTATTGTTGGAACTGATAGAACTTTATCTAATGGAGATGTTTGTAATAAAATAGGAACTTATCTTAAAGCATTAGCTGCATATGATAATAACGTTCCTTTTTATGTAGCTCTTCCAAGCTCAACAATAGATTGGGATATTAAAGATGCAAAAGATATTCCTATTGAGGAAAGAAATTCGGAGGAATTATCTTATGTTGAGGGTGTTGATGAGAATAATCAAATTAAGAAAGTATTAATATACCCTAATAAGAGTAAGGCTATGAATTTAGCTTTTGATGTAACCCCTGCAAAATATGTAACTGCTTTAATTACAGAAAGAGGGATTTCAGAAGCATCATCTGATGGTTTGAAAGAATTATTTAAGAAATAATTCTTGAAGAAATTAATCCATCAAGTGGTTTTGGGTGAAACCATGTAGATTTTTGTGGCATATATTTTTTCTTTTCTGCAAAAGACAAAACTTGAGAAATATTTGTAGGATATAATCTAAAGGCCAAATTATACTTTTTTGAATTTACATAATTTTCTAAAACTTTTTTACCTCTAAAACCTGATATGAATTTAATATTTTTATTATTCGTCAGGATTTTATTTAATATTAATTTTCTCAATATTGTTACATCTAATTCTTTTGAATTTTTAAACAAATTAATAGTATACCACTTTTTATTTGCGTACATTTCGATTTGATTTTGTTTGAGTTTATTGTTTTTTTTAGATGTTTTTAAAATGAAGTGTTTTGAAATTATTTTCTTAATTTTATCAAATTTTAAGCTAGTTTTTACAACTCTATTATAATCTAATATATTTACCTGCTTACTAGGAAAAGCTATTATCATAGGAGCAATTTTTTTTTTACTTTTTAGCATGGCTTGAATACGATGATGTCCATCACAAATATATATTTTTTTAATTTCTTTTAGATACTTTTTTATTAACTTTTCTTTATTTGTTTTTTTAACAATCCAAAGTTCATGTCTACACTTATCTTTAGATTTAAAATTATAATCTGGTTTAAATTTAAAAATATTATTTAATTTTTTTAAAGAACTAGGGTTACTCCTATATGTAGTATAAATTGGGCTTATTTGGCTATTGAATTTAAGCAATTGCTCTTTTCTTTTTTTAATCCTTTCTGCAAATGTCTCTTCATGACCTAATATTTTTTTGTCATCATAATTAGCTAAATTTATTTTCCCAACTATCCCAAGTAATTTTTTCTTATTGTATGTAATTCTATATAAATAGAAATGTTTTAATTGATCTTGTTGAATAATGCCTTTCTGTTTAAGAGCATTAAGCATTTTTTTTGATCTATTTATATTAAAAGTGTTAAGTAAATTAAGAAAATTTAAATTATTATTTAATTTATAGTTTTTAATATAACTGACGTTGGGAGAGGTAATTTGTTTTGCAAATTTTTTTATGGGTCTTATTCCGCTAAATGGTTTAATGAGACTCAAATTTAATATTAAGCAATTTTAGGAAGATCTTCCAAAGCTTTATCCATACTTCCTTTATCAAACTTATCTTCAGCCAAGCTTCCTTCAAAGTAATCTCCATATGCTTTCATATCAAAATGACCATGACCACATAAGTTGAATAATATTGTTTTAGACTCTCCATTTTTTTTACATTCTAAAGCAGCATCAATAGCACCCTTAACAGCATGTGTTGCTTCAGGTGCAGGAACTATACCTTCTGTTCTTGCAAAATTTACCCCTGCTTCAAAACATTCTTTTTGACCATAAGCTTTTGCTTCTATGGCATTAATTTCTTTTAAGTGACTGACAAGTGGGGCCATTCCATGATATCTTAATCCGCCAGAGTGTGTTGCTGGTGGAATAAATTGAGATCCTAAAGTATGCATTTTTACTAATGGTGTTAATTTACCTGTATCGCCAAAATCGTAAACAAATTTACCTTCAGTCAGTGTTGGACATGATTTTGGTTCACATGCAATTACTCTTGTTTTTTTTCCTTCTCTAAAATTTTTTCCTAAAAATGGATTTACTAATCCTGAAAAATTGCTACCACCTCCTGTACAACCAACTAAAATATCAGGATAATCATCTGCCATTTCCATTTGTAATAATGCTTCATTACCAACGATAGTTTGATGCATTAAAACATGATTTAACACACTACCTAAAGCGTATTTTGTATCAGGATTTTTAGCAGCCATTTCTACAGCTTCAGAAATTGCTATTCCTAAACTTCCTGTATTGTTTGGGTCTTTTCCTAAAATTGCTTTACCACTTTCGGTTTCATTTGATGGACTTGCAACACATCTTGCTCCATAAGTTTGCATAACAAGTTTTCTATATGGTTTTTGCTCAAAACTTACTTTTACCATGTAAACATCCAACTCTATTCCAAATAATTTACATGCAAATGCCAATGAAGTTCCCCACTGACCTGCTCCAGTTTCTGTAGTTATTTTTTTTGTGCCTTCTTCTTTATTATAAAAAGCTTGAGCAACTGCAGTGTTTGGTTTGTGACTACCAGAAGGACTAACACCTTCATATTTGTAGTAAATTTTTGCTGGAGTATCCAAATACTTTTCTAATTTTCTTGCTCTATACAATGGTGATGGTCTCCATTGTTTATAAATTTCTCTTACAGGCTCAGGTATTTCTATTTCTCTATCTTGAGAAACCTCTTGGCCAATTAAAGCCATTGGAAATAGAGGAGCTAGATCATCTGGTCCAATTGGTTTTAAAGTTCCTGGATGAAGAGGTGGCTCCATAGGTTTTGGTAAATCTGCAGCTATATTATACCAAGTCTTTGGCATTTTGCTCTCTTCTAAGAAATATTTTATCGTATCAGCCATTTTAAATTTTATATAGTCTCATCTTAAATTAAATTAAAATCAAGATATTTTTAATGAGCAAAATAAAAGCTGAAATAATTAAATATTCAAAAATGCTTAATAGCAGAAAGTTATCTGCCCTTAGGTCTGGGAATATATCTGTCAGATACAAAAATGGTTTTTTTATTACCCCATCTGGAAAAAAATATTCCTCTTTAAAAAACAAAGATATTGTTTTTGTTACTCTAGAGGGAAGATTTGATAAAAAAATAGGTATTCCATCCTCGGAATGGCAATTTCATCAAGATATCTATAAAATTAAAAATGATGCTAAAGCTATTGTTCATGCTCATTCAACAAATGCAACAGCAGTTTCTACTCACAAGAGAGGAATTCCAGCATTTCACTACATGGTAGCTATGGCAGGAGGACATGATATTAGATGTGCAAAATATGCAACTTACGGAACTAGAGATTTATCAAAAAATATCTTGAAAGCATTAAAAGGTCGTAAAGCTTGTTTAATTGCAAATCACGGACAGATTGCATTTGATGAAAATTTGTCAAAAGCGTTTGAACTTGCTGAAGAGGTTGAAAATATATCGCTTCAGTATATAACGAGCCTTAAATTGGGTAGGCCTAAGATTCTTTCAATTAACGAAATGAAAAAAGTTTTATCCAAAGCAAAGAATTATAAAAGAGGATAGCTAATGACCAAAGTTGGAGAACACATAACTTTAGATATCATTGGTACTATAAAAGAATATGATCCCGCAGTATTTGAAAAAGTAATACATGATATTGCAAAAGCTGCAAAAGTAACAATTCTAAAAATTTCTAAATATAAATTTGAACCTCAGGGTTTTACTATTCTTGCATTGTTAGCAGAAAGTCATATTAGTTTTCATACATTTCCAGAGAAAGGAATTATAAGTTTTGATTTTTTCACATGTGGAAAAGTAAGCCCATCAATTGCAATAAATATAATTAAAAAAGAATTTAAACATAAAAGAATTGTTAAAAAAGAATTTAATAGGGATACTAAATCTCTATACCATGATATTTATAGTTCTCCGGGATTGCAAAAGTCTTATGTTGTAAATGATGTTTTGGAAGATTTTAAATCTAAAGTTGGGCAACATATTGAAATTTTAGATTTAGAGCAATTTGGAAAATCTTTATTTATAGATGGAGAAATACAAGTAGCAGCTACAGATGAACATTTGTACAGTTCTACATTTGTTGGTTCAGCTTTAAATTTAAATAATGACAATGAAAGAGCTGCTATAATAGGTGGTGGTGATGGAGGGGTCGCCAGAGAATGTATTTCAAAAAAATTTAACTTTATTGATTGGTATGAACTAGATCCTGAAGTTGTAAATGTTTGTAACAAACATCTTGGAGATATTGGAAATAAAGCAACTGAAAAAAATTCTGTTAAATGTGTTTGGGGAGATGCATTTGAAAGTATTAAATCAGCAAGTGATGATACCTATGATCATATTTTTGTAGATCTTAATGATGATCAATTTTGTATAGATCTAGCTGCAAAGAATATGGACTCCTTGGTAAGAATTTTAAAACCCAAAGGAGTTATTACTGCTCAAGTCGGAAGTCAGGACAAAAAACCACAGCAGGTTGAAAATTGGTTAAATGTTTTTAACTCAAACTTCGGAAACGCAAAATTATCAAGAGTTTATATACCTAGTTTTGATTGTTCTTGGAATTTTTCCTCTTCAATAAATCATTAATTTTTCTTTTTTCTTATTTGAATTTGTGAAATAATTATTTTTAATTAAAGGAGAAAATAATGAATATATTCAAAAAAACTATTTTAACAGTTCTAGCTTCTTTATTATTAATCGGTAATGTTTATGCTGATAAAATAAAAATTGGAACTGAGGGTGCTTATCCACCATGGAATTCAAAAGATGCATCTGGTAATCTTATTGGTTTTGAGGTTGAGTTAGCTCAAGAGCTTTGTGCAATCATGAAACATGAATGTACGATAGTTGAGCAAGATTGGGATGGAATGATCCCTGCATTATTAATGAGAAAGTTTGATGCGATAATGGCAGGCATGTCAATCACGGCTGAAAGACAAAAAACAATTACGTTTTCTCAAGGTTATGCAGATGAAGTTGCGTCTCTTGCAGTAATGAAAGGTTCAAGTTTAGAGGGAATGGATACTCCTGAAGGTATTAATTTATCATTGGGTGGCTCTGATGTTAAAAAAGCTCTCAAAACTTTAACAGGAGCACTTGCTGGTAAAACTGTTTGTACACAAACAGGAACTATTCACCAAAACTTTTTAGAGTCAGGTGATGTAGGAAGTGTAAATGTTAGAACTTATAAAACTCAAGACGAAGTTAACTTAGATTTAACATCTGGTAGATGTGATGTTGCATTAGCTGCAGCAGTTGCATTTACAGACTACGCTGATAAGTCTGGCAAACCAGTTGTGTTAGTTGGACCAACATTTTCAGGTGGCGCATTTGGTAATGGTGTAGGTGTTGGAATTAGACAAGGTGGTGATGATGCAATTGGAAAAAGAGATGCAAAACTACTTAAAGATTTCAACAGAGCAATTAATGTAGCCCGAAAAAAAGGTATTATTAGTAAACTAGCTATTAAACACTTTGGTTTCGACGCTTCTATGTAATCATTTTCAGATTTGGCGACTATAATATATAGTCGCCGATCTATATGGAACTTCTCGCATTTGGTAAAACAGGTTGGGGTGATGAGTTATTTTATGCAACTCTGATGACTATCGCTGTATCAATTACAGCGATGTTAGTTGGTTTCTTTTTTGCGCTTATTTTTACACCTTTAAAACTTTCAAAATATAAATCTTTAAATTTAGTTGGTAATTTTTATACAACGGTAATTCGTGGAGTACCTGAACTACTAGTAATATACCTTTTCTTTTTTGGTGGTAGTGGTGCCATAATGTATGTAGCTTCAATTTTTGGCTATTATGAATATATAGAGATTAATGCTTTTATTACCGGCTCAATGGCGATTGGTATTATCTCAGGAGCTTATTCAACTGAAGTATTTAGGGGAGCAATTCAATCAATAGACAAAGGTCAATTTGAAGCTGCAAAAGTTCTTGGAATAAATAAGTTTGGGCAATTTTATAAAATAATTTTACCTCAAATGCTAAGGTTAGCCATTCCAAATTTAAGCAATGTTTGGCAAATAACTTTAAAAGACACTTCTCTTATTTCAGTAACAGGATTAGTTGAAATAATGAGACAATCCTATATTGCGGCAGGATCTACTAGAGATCCATTATTCTTCTATTCATTTGCAGCAGTTTTATATCTGATGCTTACTTACATGAGTATGAAATTAATTAATAAGTTGGAAGTTAGGTATAGTAGGGGGTATTAATGGATTTTGATTTAATGATCACTAGTTTCCCTAAACTTTTAGGAGCAACTGTTGTTACTTTAAAATTATTATCTGCTTCATTATTTTTTGGATTATTACTAGGCCTTTTCTTTGCAATTTTAAGATTAAACAAAAATATATTTATTAATAAATTTGCTTATGGTTATTCATATATATTTAGAGGAACACCTTTATTGGTTCAAATTTTTATAATTTATTTTGGCCTAGGACAAATTGAATATTTAAGAACAACCTTTTTGTGGGTTATTTTAAAAGAACCATATTGGTGCGCAATAATAGCATTTACTCTAAATACAGGGGCATATACCTCTGAAATTTTAAGATCTGCGTTTCAAACAATAAAACCAGGAATTATTGAAGCTGGCAAAAGTCTAGGTATATCTAACAAAATTATATTTTATAAAATTCAAATCCCGATTGCTATTCGACAATCACTCCCTGCATACGGAAATGAAATAATTTTGATGATGAAAGGAACTTCTTTAGCAAGCACAGTAACTTTGATGGATTTAACGGGTGTTGCTAAATATATAATTTCAACAACTTTTAAACCAATTGAGGTATTTATTGTTGCCGGTGGTATTTATCTGTTCATGACTTTCGTAATTCATAATATAATTAAATACTTAGAGAAAAAGTATAGCTTTCAACAATAGTAATGTTTTTATCAGATCAACAAATTAAAGCTTATCAAAATGATGGTGTGATAATAATAAAGGATATATTTAAAGAATGGATTAAGCCACTTAGAAAAGGATTTGAAAAAGTTTTAGCAAATCCAAGTAAGCATGGCAGAGAAAATGTAACTGACGAAAATGGCAGATTTTTTGAGGATTATTGTAATTGGGAAAGAATAAAAGAATTTGAAAATTGTATATTTAATTCAACAGGTGCTCAAATAGTTGCTGAAGCGACTAACTCAAAAACTATACAAATTTTTCATGAACATATTTTTATAAAGGATCCGGGTACTCATAAAGAAACACCTTGGCATCAAGATATGCCTTATTACTGTATTAATGGTAATGATACAGGAAGTTTTTGGATTCCATTAGATGAAGTTAGTCAGGAAAATAATCTTAAATTAATTTTAGGCTCTCATAAATGGCCAAAGTTAATTAGACCTACAAAATGGTCAAATAACAAGTCTTGGTATAAAGATGATAGTTCTTTTATGGATTTACCTCCATTAGAGGAATTTGAAAAAAAAATTTTAATACCAAAATTAAAATTAGGTGATGCAGTTCTGTTTAATTTTAAAACAGTTCATGGATCAACAGGTAATAATAGTTCAAAATCTAGAAGAGCTTTTTCAATGAGATTTATAGGTGATGATGTTAAATACATTGATAGAGGTGGACCAACTTCTCCACCATTCGATAATATTAATTTAAAAAATGGAGATCTTATGAGAGAAGATTGGTTTCCTAAAATTTTTCATAATTAATATTCAAATAATGGAATTATTATATTTTATTATAGCAAGTTTCTTAGTTGTTATTGTTCCTGGACCAACTGTAAGTTTAATAATAGCAAACTCTTTAAAATCAGGTATTAGGGCAGGTCTATTAAATATTTTAGGAACTCAGTTTGGTGTATTACTCTTAATTTTTTTACTAGCTCTTGGTTTTGAATTTATTTCTCCATTTGTAGATCAAATAATCAAAACTGTTAGAATTTTTGGTGCAATTTATCTAATTATTCTAGGAATTGTTGCTTTTAAATCAAAAATAAATGTTAAAAACAATCAAGCTGAAAAATATGATAAACGATTTATTCTACAGGGATTTATTGTAATATTAACTAATCCTAAAATTTTTTTATTTCTTGGATCATTTTTACCTCAGTTCATCATTTTAGAAAATTCAGTTAGCTCTCAAATTATCTATTTTGGTATTTTATTTATCCTTGTAGCCACGATTTTTGATAGTTGTTATGCATTAATTTTTGGTAAATTTAGAAATTTAATTGCAAATAAGTACTTAAAAATATTAAATTTAATTGGCGGATCGATATTAATTCTAGTTGGTTTTTGGTTGCTTTTTTATTAATTTAATAACTAGTATATTCTTTTATTTCCTTAATTTTTGATCCTGTATGATTATTTATTTCTAGTTTAATTTTTGCTCGATCATCATTTAAAAAATGAACATCTCTCGATAGTTTTATAAATTTTTCACCAAAGTCTTTATTTTTTTCACAATCCCTTTTGTCATCTTCTATAACCCAAAGTTTGGTATTAATTTCCTTTAGATTTTGAAATAATTGGTCAAGTTTATCGTCAGATATAACATTTTTTTCTACTTGATCTTTTAGAATCGAATGTTCATTAGCTATAAAATTTAGTTTTTCAGGATCTTTAATTTTTTCTTTTTTAATTTCTAGGATTGAAATTTTGTCTAAAAGCTCACCTACTGAAACTTCTACTATAATTTTATTCATTAAAATTTATACTATGTTAAATTGTTAAAATTATGTCTAATATTTTAATAATTAAACATGGATCTTTAGGGGATATAGCTCAAGCATGTGGTGCAATTCAAGACATTTCTGAGTATCATAAGGAAGATCACATTCACTTGCTTACTACTAAACCATATTTTGATTTATTTAAAAAAAATCCACATATTTCTAATGTTATTTTAGATAAGAGATTATCAAGATTTAACCTGATTTATTTATATTCATTAATGAAAAACATAAAAAAATATAATTTTTCTAAGGTTTATGATCTTCAGAACTCAAGTAGAACAGCATTTTATAAAAAAATTTTATTTCCAAAAGCAACAAAAGATACCTGGTCATCTACAGAAACAACATTGCCAGAAGGAACTATAAAACAAGATTTTGATAAAGATTCTGTTTTATCTAGATTTGATCATCAATTAAAAAGTTCAGGTATAAATACAAATCATACATTGTATCCTGATTTTTCTTGGAGTTCCTCAGATATATCTCAAATAAAAAATTATCATCAATTAGATAAATATATTCTTCTCTTTCCTTTTTGCTCCCCTCATTTAACTTCAAAGAAATGGCCTTATTATAATGAATTAATATCTATGATTAATGAAAAATCAGATAATAAATTTAAAGTAGTAATTGCACCTGGACCGAGTGAAATTAAAGAAGCATCAAATATTAATGCACTCTGTGTATTAGATAACGGTAAAGCTTTAGATATTTCTCAGTTAGCAACATTAATTAAAGATAGTTCGTTTGTTGTTGCAAATGATACAGGACCGGCACACATGACAGCTCACCTAGGTTCAAAAGGAATTGCTTTATTTGGATCTCACACAACTCCTTTTAAAGTAAGTATTGAAAGAGAAAATTTTAAAGCAATACATGCACCTGAATTATCAAAACTGTCAGCAGAAAAAGTTTTTGAAAAATTATCTAAAATTATTTTTTAATTTTTAATATCTATACTTTTTCTAATTATTTCTTTTTCTAGTTTCATTTCTCTATATGAAATAATTAAAACCCCTAAAAAAATTACACTTGCACCAATCCATGTAAATAGATCAGGCGTTTCATTAAAGACGTAGAATCCTATTAAAGATGCAAATACTAGACTAAGGAAGGAATAGGGTTGTGTCACGCTAACATCTACTAATTTATAGGCATGATTAATACAAAGATGTAACAATGTACCAAATAACCCTCCAAAAAATAAATAAATCAAAGTTTGTAAACTAGGTGTTTGCCAATGAAACAATGCAATAATGAAACTAAAAATTGTCATATACGAGTATCCATAAGATAAAATTGTGATTGAACTATCATCTTTTGCAATACTTTTTGTAATTATAATCACTACAGACCACATAAAAGAGGAGGCTAGTGCCATATAAACTCCAAGAGATACATCAATTATTCCTGGTCTTAAAATTATCAACATACCAATAAATCCTAAAACTAGGGCAAAACTTCTGTATAAATAAATTTTTTCTCCAAGAAATAAAACAGCCAATATAGTTACCAGGAAAGGGACAACAAAAGAAATTGCGGTAGCTTTTTCAATTGGCATCATAACTAGAGCTGAGAAATATAAAAGCATTGAAGGTAAGTTTAAAAAGGCTCTAAAAAAGTGTCTTTTATGATGAGTTGTTTTAAAAACTGTAAATTTAGATTTCAATATGTAGGGAGAAATAATCAGAAAACCAAATAAAAATCTAAAAAAACCTGCAACGTAAACATTAATTTCTTCTTGGGCTAATTTTAAAAATGTAAGCATCAATGTTCCAAATAATACCGAGGCTACAATTAAAAAAATTGCAAATTTGTTATTTGAAATCAATTTAATATCTTCTTGTATTCTTCAATTATTTTTGACCATTGAAATTTATTGACAAATTCTTTTGCATTTTTTCCAAGCTCTAAATATTTTTTATTTTCCAACATTAAGTTAATTGAAGAATAAATATCATCAAGACTATTCCCATCACATATTAAACCAGTTTTTTCATGATCTATTGCATCAGATGCACCACCATCTTTACCCCCAATAGATGGAATACCAAATTGCGCAGCTTCAACATACGCAATACCAAAACCCTCAATTGATTTCTTATGAATTTTAGATGGCATTACAAAAATATTAGATTTTGCAATTAAAGCATTTTTTAGATCATTACTAATATCTTTAAAAAACATAACTTGACTTTCAAGATCTAATTCTTTTACTAGTTTCTTAACATTTTCTTCTTCTTCACCGTATCCTACACAAATATAAACAATGTCAGGATATATTTGTTTTAAATTTCTTAAAGCCATTACTATTTTTTCATGATTTTTACGCTTGTCAAATCTTGAAACTGTAATTAGTCTTGGATTTTTAATTTTAAGTATACTTTCAACTTTATCTAAAATTTTCTTGTTTAATTCTTCAGCAGGATAAATACCTGGATTTATTACAATTACTTTATTTTCATTAACTCCAATTTCTATTGCTAGCTTTTTAGTAAACTTAGAATTTGCTATAACTTTTTCAACATTATTTAAAACACTAACCACTCTTTTATTTTGAGCAGAACCTTTTGTGTGGTTGATTTCTTTACTATGAATTAAACAATATTTTTTCTTATTAGTTTTAATAAGTTCCAAACTTTTCCAATGATCAGCAATTATACCATCTATTTTGTTCTCTTTAATATACTCGTTAATTAATTGCGCTTTTCTATATTTTCTAAATAATTTAATTCCACCAACTCT
>CACPCX010000006.1 GCA_902632545.1 uncultured Pelagibacteraceae bacterium | reverse complement strand
TTAGTGTAGACAAAGATAAATTACAAGTTGGTTGCTCAGTTAAACAATTATCCCCTGATCCATTTGAGCATATAGAAAATTATGAGTTGAATAAAATATATAAAGTAAAAGTTGTAAAATTAATGGACTTTGGGGCATTTTGTGAACTCGAACCAGGTTTAACAACATTACTTCACTCAAGTGAATTAAGTTGGACAAAGAAAAATCTTGTAGCAAAAAAAATGTTTAAGATTGGAGATGAAATTGACTGTATAATAACAGAAATAGATAAAGAAAAAAGACGTGTAGCAATTTCTCATAGACTAACAAAAGAAAACCCATTTGAAGTTTTTGATAAAAAGTATCCTGTGGAAACAATAGTTGAGGGAGAAGTTGTAAATAAAAATGAGTATTCATTATTTGTTAAAATCAAAGATTTAGATGTGGATGCTTTCTTGCATTGCAATGACTTAACTTACGTAGGTAATGGTGAAGAGGAATTAAATAAGTATAAAAAGGGTGATAAAATTAAAGTTAAAGTTTTAGAAATCAAACCTTCGGAGCAAAAAATTAGAGTTGGTTTAAAACAAACCCAATTAGATCCACTAGATTGGTTCAAAGATAAAACAGTAAATCAAATAATAACTGTTAAAGTTATATCTACAGACAACAAAGGTTTAATTGTAAGGCCAGAAGGTTGTGAAATGGATCTATTAATTAAAAAATCTTCAATTGCTATTAATAATTCAGATGCCAGACCAAGTAGATGGACAGGTGGTGAAAAGTTAGATTGTGCTATAGCGGAAATTGATTTATCAAAAAGAAAAGTAACTCTAAGTATTAAATTATTAGAGGAAATTGAAAAAAAAGAAGCTTTAGAAAAATATGGCTCTGAAGGTTCAGGTAAAAACTTACCATTTTCTTCGCTGTCAGATGACCTTAAAAAAAAAGAGGAAGATAAAAAATAATTAAAGAAGTATTGACTTGGCTATTGTAAAATCAAAGCTTTTAAAACAACTTTCTGAAAACTATCCAAATTTTTTAAAAAAAGATTTAGAAAAATTTACCAATATTATTTTAGATGAAATCAAAAGGTCTTTAAAAAGAGGTGACAGAGTAGAGCTTAGAGGTTTTGGTGTATTTTCAACTAACATTCAAAAAGCAAGAATTTCAAGAAATCCCAAAACTGGAGAAAAGGTAAACACACCTGAAAAAAAAACTATTCACTTTAAAATGTCTAAAGACTTGTTTAAAAAATTAAATAATGAAGAATAAAATAATTTTTGTTGCCTGTGATACTTCTGATTTAAGAAAAATAAAAACAATAGTTAAAAATACAAAATCAAATAAAGTTAAAATTATTCCAAAATTCGGATTGCAATTCTTTTACTCTAAACAGGGCAGAAGATTTTTAGAAAATTATAAAAATGATTTTTGGTTAGATTTAAAAATAAATGATATTCCGCAAACAGCGTTATCAGCTATTGATAGTCTAAAAGATCTAAAAAAATGTAAATATATTACTGTGCATGCAAATGGTGGATTTGAAATGCTAAAGGCTATAAAAAAAAAATGTTATAAAATTAATAGGGATTTAAAAATACTTGGAGTAACTATTTTAACAAGTCTAAACAATAAATCAGTCAAAGAGATAGGCTATACTAAAACTGTCAATCAATTAGTTCTTAAACAAGCTAAACTTATAAAAAAATCTGGTTGCGATGGAATAGTTTGTTCAGCTCAAGAAGCTCACATTGTTAGAAAGAAATATAATAAATTTTTAATAATTACTCCCGGAATTAGATTACCAGGCGATAAGTCAAATGATCAATCACGAATAATGACTCCTAAAGATGCATTTCAAAACAAAGTTTCAGGTATAGTAATTGGGAGGTCACTGACAAAAGGTAATATAAAAAATAATATAAAAAAATTATTAGATCATTTGGATCTATGATCAAAGGATGTAAAATTTGTGGAATATCAGATCCTAATATTTTAAATTTTATAATCAATCATCCTAATCCACCTAAATTTGTTGGGTTCATTTGTAATTATCCAAAGAGTTCAAGATATGTAAAACTAAATTATCTAAAAAAATTATTAAATATTAATAAAAAGAAAATTAATTTTGTTGCAGTTTTAGTGAAACCAAATAATGAAGTTTTGGAACAAATAAAAAGTTTACCCTTTGATTATTATCAGTTATATGACTGTACTCCTGAGGAAACAAAAATTATTAAAAAAAAATATCAAAAAAAAATAATTACGGCTTTAACAATAAAAAATAAATCTGATGTTGACAGATACAAATTATTTTTGGAAGTTACAGATATTTATCTGTTTGATAGTAAAGGCTACGAAAAAAGTGAGGCATTTGATCATAATCTTATTAAAAATATTAAACTTGATAAAGATTTAATGCTAGCAGGAAATATAAAATTTAACGATAATCTGAAAGATTATAAAAAAATTGCTAATTATATAGATTTGTCTGGAGGACTAGAAACTTATGGATTAAAAGATAAATCCAAAATAGAAACTTTTTTAAACAATGTTAAAAAGATAAAAAATGAAAATTAAAAAAGGTGTTCCCCTAATTGATCAACATGATAAATTTGGTTTTTGGGGTGGTAAATTTGGTGGAAGCTATATTCCTGAAACTTTAAAAAAACCAGTAGAAGATTTAACAAAAGAATTTTCAAAATTACGAAATAATAAAAATTTTTTAAAACGAAGAGATTATTATTTTAAGAATTACATAGGATCACCTACATCATTTGTAAAATTAGAAAATTTATCCAATCATTTGGGTGGCGCTCAATTATGGGCTAAAGTAGTATCTGAAGCTAATGGTGGAGCTCACAAAATATATAATGCAACAGTACATGCCTTAATTTGTAAAGCGATGGGAAAAAAATACATAGTTGGAGACACAGGGGCAGGCTATGCTGGTAAAATGTTAAGTATGGCTGCAAAAAAATTTGGTTTAAAATGTAAAATTTTCATGGGCGCAAAGGACATCAAAAGACAAAAACCAAATTGTGATGCTATGAGAAAAAATGGTGCTGAAATAATTCCTGTTTACTCAGGAAGTCAAACATTAGTTGATGCAGTAAGTGAATGTATGAGATATTGGGTATCAAACTGTGATACTACGCACATGTGCGTTGGAAGTACAGTTGGTCCAAATATATTTGTAAAAATATGTGGATGGAGTACTTCACAAATATCTAAAGAATTAAAAATACAAATAAAAAAAAAATTCAAAAAAATCCCAAATAAAATAAAATTAATAAACTGTGTGGGTGGTGGCAGTTCGGCATATGGTTTTTGGAGTGAATTTATAGATTTTAATAAATCACAAATAGAATTAGTTGGTGTAGAAGCTGGGGGTCCAAAAAAATCAAAACTACACGCTGCTCCTCTAAGTAGAAATGCTAAAATTGGAATTTTACACGGTGCAGCCTCTTATGTTTGTCAAAATAAAGAAGGTCAAATAAATGAAACTGAGTCTATAAGTGCTGGATTAGATTATCCTGGTGTCAGTCCAATACATTGTTTTTTAAAAGACACAAAACGAGCGAGATACACATATGCAACTGATGAAGAAGCGCTTAAAGCACATGTAATGGTAACTAAATTTGAAAAACTTAATCCAAGTTTAGAACCCAGTCACGCATTTGCCGAAGCAATTAAAATTGCTCCAAAATTAAGCAAAGATACAGTAATAGTTGTTAACTCTTGTGGTGACGCTAAAAAGGATAGAGATATTTTAAGAGAGAGACTGGATAAAAATTGATGAGTTCATTGATTAACAAAGTGTTCTCAGATGCAAAAAGTGAAAACAGACCGGCGTTGCTAACTTACACAGTAGCAGGTGATAATACTAAAAAAAAATCTTTAGAAATATTGAAATCAATTTCTAACTACGCAGATATTTGTGAATTAGGTTTTCCTCATAACACTCCTATTGCTGATGGTGGGCAAATACAAACTAGTGCATATAGAGCAATCAAAAATGGTATAAAAATCAATGATGTATTTTCAATTGCAAAAAATTTTAAAAATATCAAAAAAAATAAGCCAATTATCTTAATGGGTTATTATAATATGATTTATCAATTTAATGAAAATAGATTTTTAGAAAAATGTAAAAAATCTAATGTTGATGGTTTAATTGTTGTTGATTTACCCTATCCTGAAAATAAAAATTTTGCTTCAAAATGTAAAAAAAGGGGGATTAACTTTATTCAATTAGTTTCACCAACTACATCCAGGATAAGACTAAAAAAAATCATAAAAGACTCACATGACATGATTTATTATATAAGCATGCTATCTACTACAGGTGGAAAGCTCAAAGTGTCCCCAAAGAAGATATTAGAAAAATACAATAAAATTAAAAGATATAATAAATCAAAAAATATTGTTATTGGTTTCGGAATAACAGAAAAAACTATCAAATCTCTTAAAAAAGCTGATGGTTTAGTAGTTGGAAGTGCTATTTGTAAAGAAATCTCTAGATCAATTGAAAAGAGACAAAATGCTGTCACAAATGTTACTAATATAGTCAAAAGATTAAAAAATAAAATTAAATGAACTGGATAACAAAAATTATTAAGGCAGGTGAAAAAATTAAAACTGCTATACGGGAAAGAGCTACAAAAGAAGATATTGCAAATAGTGATTGGACTTCGTGTTGCAAGGGTCCAATTTTAAAAAAAGATTTAGAAGAAAATTTATGGGTATGTCCAGATTGTAAACGTCATCATAGAATAAAACCACATCAAAGATTTGATATTCTATTTGGTAAAAATAACTATGAAATTTTAAAAACACCAATTCCAAAAGATGATCCTTTAAATTGGACTGACTCAAAACCCTATAAAGAAAGATTAAAAACTGCTCGAAAAAAAACAGGATTAGAATGTGGAATGATGGTTGCTTCTGGCTCTATAAATAACATTAAAATTACAGCTGTAGCTTCCGATTTTGATTTTTTAGGTGCATCTATGGCTGCTGCAGAAGGTGAAGCTTTTTTATATGGAGTACAACATGCTATAGAAAATCAAACACCATTTTTATGCGTTAGCGCTGGTGGAGGAATGAGAATGATGGAAAGCATAATTTCATTATCTCAAATGACAAGAACAACACTTGCAATTAATGAATTAAAGAAAAATGGACTTCCATATATAGTTTGTATCACTGACCCAACGGCAGGTGGAATTACTGCATCATACGCGATGTTAGGTGATATTCACATTGCAGAACCAGGAGCTTTAATTGCATTTGCAGGTGCAAGAGTAATTCAAGGAACAGTTAAAGAAGAGCTTCCTGAAGGTTTTCAAAAAAGTGAATATGTTGAAAAAACTGGTTTTGTTGATTTAATTGTTGAGCGTAAGGATCTCGCTTCAAAAGTTGGAACTTTATTATCAATATTGTTACAAAAAAATTCTGATATAAGTGCTGAACAAAATGAAACTTCAGAAGATAGTCAGTCGCTTACAAAAGCTGCATCCTAAAGAAATAGATTTAAGTCTAGATCGTATTCAAAATCTCTGCAAAAAATTAGGAAATCCTCAAGATAAAATCAAAGCAATTTCAATTGTTGGTACTAATGGAAAATATTCAACTATCCAAGCAATGTTTTCTATTTTAAAAGAAGCAAATTTCAAATGCAATATCTACACTAGTCCCCACATTAAAAGTATAAATGAAAGATTTGTTTTTAATAATGAAGAATTGAATGATGAAGATTTAGCAACTTTATTTGAGAAAATTGAAGAGGCTAACAATAATGAACCTATTACTTTTTTTGAAATATTGACTGCAGCTTATTTTTTAAAAGCTTCAAAATATCCAGATAATTTAAATTTAATTGAATCAGGCTTGTTTTTTAGATTTGATGCTACTAATATCTTAAAAAATAATCTTGCTAGTGTTGTAACTTCAATTGGCCTTGATCATTTAGATTGGTTACCTGAAAATGAGCAAAATGTTGAAAAAATTATTTTTGAAAAAACATCAAGCCTTTTAAACTCAAATATTGTAATAGCAAAACAAAGCACTAGAGACATTACAGATAATATAAAAAAAACAATTTTAAACAATAGCTCAAATAAAGTTTTCTATAACGAAAATTATAGTTTTACATTGCAAGAAAATGACTTCTTTTATTATGAAGATCAATTTGGGGGAATAAAATTACCTATGCCAAATGTTAAGGGTCAATTTCAGCTAGAAAATGTCTCAACAGCTATTGCAACTCTAAGAACTTTAAAAGATTTAAATATTAAGGATATTCATATTAAAAAAGGTATTTTAAAAATAAATGGTATTGCTAGATTACAAGAAATTAAATCAGGAAAACTTAAAGCACTTGTAAAAGATCACAAACTTTTTGTTGATGGATCTCATAATCCTTTAGGGGCAAAAGTATTGAATGAATACTTGGAAAGTTTAGATTGCAATAAACATATCATACTTGGAATGATGGCTAATAAAGATCATAATGAATATATAAGTTTCTTTAAGAATGTTGCTTCATTGACTATAATTGATATTCCCAATCAACCTAATTCAATTAAAGGAAAAGATCTAAAAAACAAGCTGAATAATTTTTC
Organism: uncultured Pelagibacteraceae bacterium; assembly: GCA_902632545.1. Lineage (GTDB taxonomy): Bacteria > Pseudomonadota > Alphaproteobacteria > Pelagibacterales > Pelagibacteraceae > Pelagibacter. The sequence goes on along the minus strand of CACPCX010000006.1, from coordinate 69,228 downwards.
AAATATCAATTACAAAGAAAGTATTGAAGCAGCTATCAAATCAATTACTGTAAAAGAAAATGATATAATATTAATAACTGGATCTTTATATCTTGCGGGTGAAGTTTTGAGTCAAAATTAGATATTTTTTTCTAAGAATTCTTTCATTTGACTTTCGGGAACTCCACCAACTTTTCTATCTATCTCAACACCTTTTTTATAGATTATAACAGTTGGAACTCCTCTAATCCCTGCTGCACTTCCTGTATTTATTCCGCCATCTTCAACATCTGCATAATAAAAACCAGCTTTATCTTTATATTCATCAGATAATTTATCCATTACTGGTTTTAGTGCCTTACATGGGCCACACCATTCAGCTGAGAACTGAATTACTGAAACATCCTCATTTTTGATTTTACTGTCAAAATCTTCATCATTAAAATTTGTAAGCATATATCCCTTCTATTAATTGCAGTCTTAAAGTCAACTAGGCAATTTCATATTTTTTTTCTATAGACATAATAAATTCATTTATTTCATCTAATTTTTTTAATTCTTCCTCATCATCCCGATTTGAGGCCTGGTCTCTTAAGGTATCTATTTCTTGATAGGCCATCCCTATGGTTTGCCATTTTTCTCTATTTTTACTTAAAATTCTTCTAGCAATTTCACTTTTTATATTCTTGTATAGATCAGGTGGCAAAATATGCGGTGCTTCCTGATAAATAATTTTTTGGCCAAACCAACTGCATCTTTTATCTTGAAATTTATCTAACATTTTCAATTTATCTTCCCAGGAAGAACTATGCCAAATTTTAAATAAAGCTGTATCTTTATTTGGAATGAATTTTTCATATAAGGTTTCCTCAGGTAATAGATCTTCCTGAGTTTGGGTTTGAGATTTTTCTTCCGCCGCTTCCCTATTAATAATTTGAATATTTTTACACAAATTTTCACTTTTTCTTATTAATTGTGCTCTTTTCTTAATTATCTCTAAATCTAGATCTGCATATGCTTTTTCCTTCAATGCAAATTTTTTGTCTAAAATAACAGGAGCTTTATTTGTTTTAATTACTCTAAGAGCTTTTGGACTGAACTTTTTCAAATATACTTTGAGATCATTTACTGAAAGATTTAATAACGGTTCAGGATCTCTTCTTAAATCCCATAAATATCCCCAAGAAGCATAGGCAGGATGAAAACAGTGTTCTGGATGTATTGTCGAAACTAAGTACATCATATTTCTTCCTTTTACATTTTCAAATATAGAATAAATACCTTCACTTTTTAAAATAGTTTCAACACTATTTTTTGTAGATGTGCTTAAAAAATTTTCCCAATTTTCTTTATGTTTATCTTTTATGATTCTAAGAATTTTTAAACTCGTAAATGCATCGTGATATGCTGTATGCTGTTGAGTAGTATCAAACCCCTGTTGTCTAGCCAAACCTTCTAGAGCAAGACTTTCGTTACCAGCTTCTGTTAGTTCAGTTTTTAGAGTTGTTGCATTTATGGTTTGTGCTGCTCTGGCGATATGTAAACCATCATGCTCTTTATTAGGCGATGAATGAGTAGCATAGGGAAATCTATTTCCCTTAAAGAAATTAAAATGAAACATCCGCCTATCAAAATTTAAATTACTCCATCCCATAAACAATGCTGGAGCTGCTTTAGAGAAAAAGTTTTCTACTGCACCTAAAAAATCATAATGGGAATAATTGCCTTTTGTAAGTAAATCGATACTTGTTGAGTTAACCAATAAAGCTTTTGCACTTGGAACTTCACCCTCAGGCATTCTGCCACGAATATTAAGTTTACCAATTTCTTTTAAATTTTTATCAACAACTACAGCACCTACCTCAATTATTGAGCCCCAAATAGTACTATTTGTTGTTTCAGTATCGTAAACTACTATTTTGTCCATAAAAACCTAAGTTAAATTTGAGAGTTCATAAAATTTTTTTAATCTTCCTAAAAATAAGTTTTGATAGATAACCAAATCATGACTTTGAATTTTAAATTCTTGGAATAACTTATCTACTGTGCAAACAAGAATTACACAAGATGTGATTTTAGAATTATACACAATATTATGTGCTAATGAATATGCGCTAGTTTGAAGAAGCCATGAGTCAATATACTCAGCTTTTTTTGGTTTATTACTTTGTTTAAAATCAATTATTGTTTCTTTTCCTTCATACACTCCAACACAATCTGCAGTTCCAGCATATTTTTCTGGATAATAAAGAGTACACTCTACTCCCCAAATTTCCTCTAATCTGTTTTTTAAACCTTTCTCAATAATTTCTTTAGCCATTAATTTATATTGTTCATTGTCTTCAAAAAAACTTAAATTTTCTCTACCAAGCAAATAAGATTCTAAATAGTTGTGCATTTGGGAACCTCTGCTACTAGCTGCTTTTGTAATTGCTTCAGCTTCTTTTTGCCCAGTTCTTTCTCTCCAATTTGCTAATGCTGCTTTATCTTCTTCAGATCGAGTTGCATCAAGAATCGATGTAACACTAGGTAATTTTTTTTCTCCTAAGAGATATCTTCTAATTCCATCTACAGTTGCTCTTGAAGATGAAGGATAATCATATTTTTTATTCCATTTCATTGCGAATCGAGTGATACCTTGTACTATTTAGTTTAATAATTATCTACTAATTATGGATGCAATATTAGGAACAATTTTAGGATTTGGTGCTTTTGGTCTTATTTGGTTTTTTTTACTCAAGCCGAAAAATAAAGATCAGATTAATAATGAACTAACATTAAAAGAAGATGAACTTAAAGCTAAAGAAGTAGAATTAAAAAATTCACAAATAGATTTAGCTACTAGAGATGCAGAGCTCAAGGCAGCCGAGGAAGCAAAACAAGACTTAATCAATCAACTTGGAGATAAAAAAGAGGAAGTGAAAAATCTCTATGCAAAAGTTGACGAAATTACAAAAGGAGTGGGCGAATATAAATCAATTTCTGAAAAAGCATTAAATAAACATGACGCATTTGGTACAAAGGTCAAAAATTGGTTTGAAAAACTTACAACAAATGTGACATATCAAGGGAATTTTAATCAACAAATATTAGAAAATCTTTTAGTAGAAGCAAACCTTGTAAAGGGTAGAGACTTTTTTTCTCAAAAAAAACAAACGACATATAATATTGATAGTGATCAAGATAAAGATGTTATACCTGATATTCTTTTGAAATTTCCTGAAAGAAATTACATAATAGATGCAAAAGTTTCCTTAACTGACTGGACCAAATACGTAGAGGCAGTAAAATCGAATACTGAGGAAGATAAAAAATTAGCTGATAGGTATCTTAAAAGCCATATTGACTCTGTAAGAAAACATCTTTTTGGTCCAAAAGGACTAGATAAAAAAAATTATAACAAACTATATGGAATAAGTTCTTTAAAGCATGTAATTGTTTTCTTTCCTGCAGATGAGCTTTACACAATTACCTTAAAGGGTGATATTACTTTACAAAATGATGCTTTTAAGAAAGGTTTTATATTTTCTTCCCCAAATAATTTAAATAATTTAATCGCAGTTTTTGAACAAATTAAAAGTGAGAAAAAACAAATAGAAAATATAAGTAAGATTATTTTATCAGCTAGTAAAATCTTTGATAAATATTCAGATGTGAAAACTGCAATAAAAGGAGCCCTTGAAACCTATAGATCACATGGAGTTAAATTGCAGAACATAGTCACAAAATCATGGGGTTCACAAGGATTAGAAAAACAAATTAAAAAACTTGAAGATGAACATGGTGTAATACCTGGAAAACAAATTCCTGAGATACCACCTGAACAAGCAAATATTACTGAAGTTACAGATCCAGAAGAAGACAAAGATAAGTTAAACTGATCAAATGGAATTAACTTTAATAATTAATATATTCTTTGTTATTGCAGGCATAGTAAGTTTGTACGCAATAGGTAGAAACCTTGATATTATAAAAATTATTCTTGTTTACTGGAAAGACTTAATTTTTAGAAAGTAATTTTGCTATTTTTTTAAGGCCCATTTTATTATTTGATGACTTGGATATCATCATACAAGCCTCTGATCGAAGTATATCTCCATCCTTTAAAATACGTAGATTATTTGCTTTTAAAGTTTCTCCAGTAGACGTGATATCTGTAATTATCTCCGAAGAGCCTGTGAAAGGATAAGCTTCAGTTGCACCCAAACTATTAATTAATTTAAATTGAGTAACACCCTTTGAAAACAAAAATTCCCTTGTTAAATTTGGATATTTTGTTGCTACTCTTAATCTTTTCTTTTTCTTATCCTTAAAATCAAATGCAATTTCTTCTAAATCTGCAACTGTTTGTACATCTATCCAAGGATCTGGGATTGCAACTACCAATGTAGCTTTACCAAAATCATATTTTTTAATAACATTAATTTTCTTTTGAGTATTTATTTCACTCTCTTTCAATAAATCAAAGCCAGAAAAACCTATATCCAAAGATCCATCTCCCAGTCTTTCGATAATCTCTCTTGCATGAAGATATAAAATCTTAATATTTTTAAATTGTTTTATTGATCCTAAAAGATCTCTTTCTCCTCTTTCGGAAATGAGATTTAATTTATTTTTTTTAAAAATATTTAAAACATCTTTTCTAAGTCTGCCTTTACTTGGGATTCCAATATTTAAAATATTTTTTGTCATTAGTAATTTAAATTTAAAGCAGCACCAACTGCTGGAGTTTGTTTTTTTGATCCCAAATCTGTGATTAGACCATCATAACGTCCACCATTAATAATATTTTTTAATGAGTTTTTAGATTTAATATCGATTTTAAAAACCATTCCGGTGTAATATTCCAATTGCCTCCCAAAAGATGCTGAAAATACTACATTTAATTTTGAAACCTTGTTATTAGAAATTGGAAAATATTTTTGATCTACAGCTAAATTGATTCTTTTTTTTTTGAAAAATTTATTTAACTCAATTGCTGCTTTATTTATGGGACATTTTATTTTTAAGAAATCTTTTATTATTTTTGAAACATTTTTTCCTTTACTAGCTCTTCTAGGATCTTTTATTTTCTGATCAAATCTTTTTAATATTTCATTAATTGTTCTTCCTGCCACAATATTTGATAAATCTTCTTTAAGCATTTTCACATAACGCTTTTTATCTATTTCTACAATTGTTGGATCAACATCTGAATTAGTTTCTAGTCTTTTTAATAAATCGTTAAAATATTCTTCTCTCCAGAAGTGTCTGACTAATCTTAGCTTCCATCTCTTTGGAATATCTAATTTTGAAATTAATAAATTAAATATTTCAACATTTCCGATAGTGAGGGTTCCTGAAGTATATTTGATATTTTGAAGTGATTTAAGAGAAGTGTTTATAATTTCTTTATCGTCATTTTTTTCATCCTTTGATCCTAAAATTTCAAATCCGATTTGATTTCTAATAATTGAGTCTTTTTTGTTTTGTGATTTTCGATAAGCTTGACCACTGTAGAAAATTTTTTCCTTACCCTTTAAATTATTTTCTAGATACCTTAAACAAGACGCAATCGTTAAATCTGGTCTTAAACATAATTCGCTTCCATTCTGATCCATAAAAGAGAAGATAAACTTTCTAAAATTTTCACCTGATCTTTGAACGATATGATTAGCCTCAATTACAGAGGGTAAATCAATATATTTAAAACCCTTAGATTTTACTGATCTAAGGATACTTTCAGATAAGTTTTTTGACTTCATCGATTAAATTTTCTTTTGGAAATGTTTTATTGTTTTCGCCCTTAACACCTTTTAGGCTTTTTATCGTGACTGTATTTTCATTAAATTCATTTTCACCACAAATAATTGCAACATCTAATTCACGTTTATTTGCAAAGGTAAGTTGCTTACCTAAATTTTTCTTTGTATCTAAAAAAATTTCAGCATTGATATTATTATTTCTTAATAGATCTAAAATTTCATAATAATTTTTAAGATATTTTTCATCCATTACACAAACTAAAACTGGTTTTTGACTATCTACTTTTATTTGATCTAATTGCATCAAAGCAAACAACAATCGATCTACTCCAAAACTAATTCCGGTGCCTGGAATATCCACACCTTTAAATCTCGAGATTAATTTTGCATAGGCTCCTCCAGAACAAATACTGCCTATATCGACCTCTTTGCCTTTGTTATTTGTAACTTTAAAATTTAGATTTGTTTCAACAATGAAATCTGAATAATAAGCCAATCCCCTAACAATTGTAAAATTTGTTTTGACCTGATTTAAATTTGAACTGTAACCCAATACTTCAAATACTTGTTCTAATTCCTTTATACCTTCTTGAGACAGTGGATTTTTTAATGTTTCTTTTAATTCTTTTAAATCTTTAATTTTTAGAAAATTAAGTATTTCGAAAGCTTGTTCATCTTTTAAATCTGCGCCCTTAGTGATTGCACCGCTTATATCTTTTCTCTCTTTTTTAAGCAGATCTTCTACACCTTTTAAACCAAAACCTGGTTTATCTAATTTATCAATTGCCCTAATTACTTTTACTTGCTTTTCTTCTGATATTTTTAAATCATCAATTAATCCTTGAACTATTTTTCTGTTACTAACGTTGATTGTAAATTGATCTTTTTTTAGACCACAATCTAACAAAGTACTTGATATTAAATTGCAAAGCTCCGCATTAGATTGCGCAGGATTAACATTTCCCACGATATCAAAATCCGCTTGCATAAATTCTCTGTATCTTCCATTACCAGCCTTTTCATTTCTAAAGACATTTTGAATAGCATACCTTTTAAAGATTGATGGAAGTTCTTGATTATTTTGTGCAACAAATCTAGCTAGTGGGCTTGAAAGATCATACCTAAGGGTAATGCTTTTTTCTCCATCCTGAAACGAGAATACATCAGACATAGGATTAGCATCATCTTCTGCCAAAAAAGATCCTATATTTTCACTTATCTCAAACGAAGGGGTTTCTAAAGCCTCAGCTCCAAATTTAATAAAATTATTCTCAATAGCTTTTAAAAGCTTTTTTTTGAGAAGAAGTTTTTTATCCCAACGATCTTCAAATCCTGAAGGTAATCCAGGAATTAATTTTTTTTCTTTATTCATTTTTTGGTACCCGGGCTGAGAGTCGAACTCAAACTTAAAGTTCCACAAACTTCCGTGCTAACCATTACACCACCCGGGCTTATCCTATTTGTTTTTATCTTATTTTATGTGGATTTAAAATTATAATATAAATAAATAGCCTACTGGCTATGGAAACAGTTTCTGTGGGTACTTCTAAAAGTCTTTCTGTATATAATATTTATATTCATGAGCAGTCTTTTAGACAAAAAAAATTAATATTCAAGGTCTAAATAGAAAAAGGACGTTTATCTATTTGATAGATAAAACGCCCTTTTAAATAATTTCTAAATTAGTCTATTTTTTTTAAATTAACTGCAGAAGGACCTTTGGGACCATCTTCTAATGTGAATTCAAGTTTATCACCTTCATTGAGATATCTCATACCAGCTGCTTTTACCGCTGAAGCATGAACAAAGGCATCTTTTTCTTTGTCATCTCTTTCGATAAAGCCATATCCCTTTTTACCGTTATACCATTTAATTTTTCCTTGTAGTGTACTCATCTTATTTCTTAGTCCTTTTGTTATTTATTATATCTTAAAGTTAATTTCTTTTTCGATTATTTCAAGATGAAACTTTGTGGTGGTGGCTGAGGAAGGATTCGCACCTCCGACACAAGCCTTTTCAGGGCTCTGCTCTACTCCTGAGCTACTCAGCCTTATTTATCCCCTAAAGATAATTCTTCCTTTAGTAAGATCGTAAGGTGTCATTTCAACTGTCACATTATCACCTTGGAGAACTCTAATTCTGTTTTTTCTTAACTTGCCAGCTGTATGAGCAGTAACAGTATGTCCATTTTCTAATTTTACTCTAAACATAGCGTTAGGAAGTAGGTCTATCACTGTACCTTTAAATTCTAGTAAGTCTTGTTTTGACAAATTTACTTTCTCCTTATTCGTTTTACTACAGATTGGGCGTGTCCAGCCAACCCTTCGTAATTTGCAAGTGTTATAACTGATGGTCCAAGACTTTCAATACCCTTTTTTGATAGGTTTATGTATGAAATCCTTTTATAAAATTCATTCACACTTATACCGCTTGAGTATTTTGCAGAACCATTAGTTGGCAAAACATGGTTTGATCCAACATTATAATCAGTCATTGCCATCACTGCATATCTTCCTAAACATATTGATCCTGAATTTTTTATTTTTGGAACTAACGATTTATAATTTTTAATATTTAATTCCAAATGTTCTGGTGCAATTTTATTTACAACACTTGTTATTTTAGCGTCTGAAGAAATATAAATGAGAATTCCATTATTAATTAAACTTGTTCTTGCAACAGAAGCTCTTGGAATTTCTTTTAATTGTTTAGTAATTTCAATTTTTACTTTATCTAGCAAATTTTTATCTTTTGAAATCAAAATACATTGTGCAAGAATATCATGTTCAGCTTGTCCAATTAAATCACTTGCAACCCACTCGGGATTTGAGAATTTATCACATACGATAGTCACTTCTGAAGGACCTGCGGTCATACCTTCAATTCCAACAACACCAAAAACTTCTTTTTTTGCTGCTGCAACATATGCGTTTCCTGGACCAACTATTTTATGAACTTTTTTAATTTTTTTAGTCCCATAGGATACTGCTGCAATAGCAGAAGGGCCCCCGATAGAATAAATTTCTTTTATTTTGCATTTTTTTGCAGCGTATAATACGGCTGGATTTTGTTTTCCTTTATAGCCTGGATTAATCATAACTATTCTCTTAACGCCTGCAACAATTGCTGGAATAGCGTTCATCAACACACTTGATGGGTATGAAGCAGTAGAACCAGGAACATAAATTGCAACAGACTCTAAAGGCACATATTTATATTCGAGTTTGTTTTTTAATTTATCTGTATAAGAAATATTTTTAAATTTTTGAAGTGAATGAAATTTATAAATTCTATTATAAGCCGTATCGATTGCTTTCTTTACTTTTTTATCAAGTGAATTTATAGATTTTTTTATTTGTTTTGTGCTTGGAATGATTATTTTATTTTGATTGAATCTTTTCTCGTATTTTAATAATGCTTTATCTCCATTTTTTTTAACATCTTTAATTATATTTGTTACAGAAACAGAGTCTGATTGAATTTTTTTTTTTCTTTGTAAAAGCAAATTATCTAGTAATTTATCAAAATTTTTACTTTTACTATTTAGTATCTTCATAGCTATTTAATTTCACTTTGATCCTCTAATCTTGCTTCAATAGTTTCTGTAGTTAAAGCAATATGAGCATTGTTATTAAAAATAAGATTTATTTCATAAACATCATTATTTTTCAAATAATCTATACCTATTAGTTCTAAAACTATTTCTTGGTTTGATTGATCAATGTTCTTTGATCTTACTTTATCAACAAAATCAAACCTACAAATGCTATTGATTTTTTTATCTTCCTGATCATTTTCAACCTTGGTTCTTTCGATTGACAATAAAAAAACCTTATTAGATTCGAGATATTTTATATCTGCAATTTTAACCTTAGCCCCTGAACTACAAGCTGAAATCATATGTAACCCTTCTTGGTCACTTGCTATTATCTTTGCTAAATATTTATTCACTATTTTAATCTTTTAATTCTAACACCTATTTTTTTTAATTTATTTTCTATTTTTTCATAACCTCTATCTAAGTGATAAATTCTGTTAATATATGATTTACCATTAGAGACTATAGCTGCTAGAACCAAAGCAACAGAAGCTCTTAAATCACTAGACATTAATTCAGCACCAATGAATTTAGTATTTCCTTCTATCGTGGCAGTATTATTTTTAATATTTATTCTTGCTCCTAGTCTTTGCAATTCTGCAACATGCATAAATCTATTTTCAAAAATACTTTCGGTTATTGTGCTTTTGCCATCTGCTTTACACATTAAAACCATCAATTGTGCTTGAAGGTCTGTAGGAATGCCTGGAAACTCTTTAGTTTTAATACTTTTTATTGATTTTATTTTTTCTGGTCCTTTAATTAAGATTTTATTTTCACTAGTTTTTATTTTAGCACCAACTTTTTTTAGTAATTTTATTTCTGTACTAATAATTTTAGGATTTAAATTATTTATTTGTAAATTACCTTTTGCAAGTGTTGCAGCTACACAAAATGTACCTGTTTCTATTCTATCGGCCATTACAGAATATTCAGTTTCATTTAAAGAATTTACACCTATGATTTTACAAACTCTTCCTGTCCATTTTATTTTCGCTCCAGCTTTATTTAAAAAATTTGTAAGATCTTTAATCTCAGGTTCTATTGCACAATTTTTTAAAACTGTTTTTCCTTTTGCTAAACATGCTGCTATTATAGAATTTTCAGTTGCCCCAACACTTATGTTTGGAAAATTTACAGTTGTTCCGCTAAGTTTTCCTTTTGATTTTGCTAGAATATATCCGTCTTTTAATTCATATTTCATACCAAGTTTTTTTAATGCTGTTAGATGATAATTAACTGGTCTAGCACCAATTAAACACCCTCCAGGTAAAGAGATTTTAGATTTATGGTATTTTGAAATAAGTGGACCTAAAACTAAAATAGAACCACGCATTGTTTTAACTAAAGAATAACTAGCAAATGTTTTCATATTTTTTTTATTTATAATTTTTACTGTCTTTTTATCTTTTGATAAAATTATTTTAGAACCAAGAAACTTTAATAAATTTAACATTGTATTAATGTCTCTAACTCTTGGTAAATTTTTTATAACTACAGGTTTGTCGAATAATAGTGTTGCAGCTAATATCGGTAGGGATGCATTTTTTGAACCTGAAATTGAAACATTTCCCTTGATTTTACAAGGGCCATTAATCAGAAATTTATCCATAAATTACTTTTTAATTTTAGCAACTTGAATTGTAGTTTGGCCCTGATATTTACCGTTCTTTGATTTATAAGTTGTTTCTGGCTGAGTATCTGATTTGAAAAATAAAAATTGTGCTATTCCCTCGTTTGAATAAATTTTTGCAGGATTAGGTGTTGTATTACTTAACTCAATTACTATATTGCCTTCAAACTCATTTTCAATTGGAGTAACATTACAAATAATTCCTGTCCTTGCATAAGTACTTTTTCCAACACAAATACATAAAACGTCTTTTGGTATTCTAAAATATTCTACTGTTTTAGCTAAAACGAATGAATTTGGTGGGATAATACAGTGTGGTCCTTTTCGTTCTATAAAGTTATCATCTGAAAAATTCTTTGGATCAACTAAAGAACTATTAACATTAGTAAATATTCTATATTCATCAGAGATTCTTACATCATATCCCATACTACTTAATCCATAAGAAATTTTACCTTCGGAAACTTGATGATCCAAAAATGGCTCTATCATATTGTACTCTTTGCACATTTTTTTAATCCAAGAATCGGGTTGAATTGACATTATTTATTTTTCTTTTTATTTTTTTTTTGGAAAATTTTTCTTTTCTTCAAATTTTTTCTAAGCGCCAAGCTTAAACGCTCATTTTTTTCTTTTGAACTCATTCTTTATTTGGGTTAGTAAGGAAATCTAAAGAAATTGGTTTATTGGGATCTAGTGCAGGTGCTTTTTCCTCTTCTTTTTTTTGGCCTTCTTTAGCTAAACGTTTAGCTTTTTTTTCAGCAAGCTTTCTCTCTCTTTTAGCTTGCTTTTCCATAAGCTTATTACCTTTAGTTGATTTGTAATCGTAATGAATTCCCATAACATTTTCCTAAAATAGATATAAATCATATTAATCAAAAAATTAAGGCAATAATTTGAAAAAAATGCTTTATTATCAATAAAATACAATTTGTCTCTAAGCTCCTGTAGTTAAATGGTATAACAAGTCATTGGTAATGACTAGTTCCCTGGTCAGTACAGGGTGGGAGCACCACTAATTTCTATAAAAAAACTTTCTCAAAAATATCGTAATTAAAATTAAAATAAAGAAAGCTGTAATAGGAACATATATGTCAGGTGAAAATATTATATCTGTTATTGCTGGTAGCTCGGCGTTTTGGTCTATAATTTTTTCTAATCCACTCCCAATAGAAACAGCTAAAAAAATTTGAGGAATTATTCCAATTAATGTAGCAAAGAAAAAATTTATAACCTTAACATTAAATAAAGTTGGTAAGAGACAGCTCAGCTGCCAAGGTATACCACCTATAAAACGGTAAATTAGTAAATAAATAAATTCAGATTGTTTAAATTTTATTTCCAAGTTTTGAAACTTATTTAAAAACTTTTCTCTAATAAGCTGTTTTAAAAAATAATTTCCAAAAATATATAAAAAAGTAGCACCAATACTCAAGCCTAAAACAACAACAAGTGTACCTATCCATTTTCCAAATATAAAACCACCCATTAAAGCAACTGGAGATCCAAATCCTAAAAAAGGGAAAACCCAAAGAATAGTTAATGCTAAAAAAATAATAGAAATTAAAAATAAGTTAGATTTTTTAAGTTCAAAAAAATAAGATTGGTTGTCTCTTAGAAAATCATAGGATGTAATTTCTGAGAGACTAAATTTTGAAAAAAAGAAATACAAAAATAGGCTAACAATTAATAAATAAGACAAACCAATAAATAATTTAATTTTTTTTGTATTTTCCATGATTCTTCTTATTTTAATGCTTAATCTTCTATTTGCTATTTTAATTATTACTAATATAAAGGGGCAAAAATTATAAAAAACTATACCAAATCTAATTATGAAAAGAACTTATCAACCCTCAAATAAAAAAAGAGCTCGAAAACATGGCTTTCGTTCAAAAATGAAAACTAAAGGTGGTAAAAAGCTTTTGGCTAGAAGAAGAGCAAGGGGAAGAAAATCACTAACTGTTTCTGTTTAGAATAATGAAAAGCAAAATACTTGCTCTTTCAAAAAACGAAGAATTTAAAAATTTACTTAAACAAAAAAAGATCACCAATAAATACGTGAGTATTTTTTTTGGAAAATTACTAAATAAAGATAAAAAAAGACTAAATATCAGTTTTGTGACTAAAAAGAAAATTGGTAATGCAGTAAAGAGAAATAAAATTAAAAGAAGATTAAGAAACATCGTGAATGAAGCTGTTAAAAAAGTAGAGATAAACTTTGATTATTCATTTCTTGTTATCGCTAAGTCTTCTATGCTAAATAATGAATACAAAATTATAAAAGAAACTCTTTTTCAGGATTTTGCAAAAATAAAATAATGAATATATTTACTTTAATTTTAATTAAATTTATCAAAACCTATAAATATTTGATTAGTCCATTATTAGGTCATTCTTGTAGATATTTACCAACATGTTCTGAATACAGCATAGATGCTTTAAAGGAATATGGTTTTTTTAAAGGTTTATTAATTAGTATAAAAAGAATTTTATCCTGCCATCCAATAAAATTTTTAGGTGGTGGCGAAGGGTTTGATCCAGTTAAAAAAGAAATGAGGGATAATAAATAATGGAAACTAGAAATATAATTGCTGCCATAAGTTTATCAGCTGCTGTAATTATATTATACTCGCTATTTTTTGCACCACCTCCTGTAACGAAAGAAAATTTAACCGAAAAAACTAAGACTGAACAGAATTCAGATGCACCAAGTCTTGATCAAAAAGAAAATGTAACCGAAATTTCACGAGAAGAAGCGTTACAACAAAGTGAAAGAATTCAATTTGAGAACCAAAGTATTATTGGATCTATTTCATTAAAGGGAGCTGCAATAGACGATCTAACTTTCAAAGAATATAATGTAAGTTTAGAAAGCGATGAAAAAGTAAAATTTCTTTCACCACGAAGCTCTAAAGAAGGCTATATAATAGAAAGTGGCTTTATAACTACTGATAAAAATATCGATATTCCAAATGCAGATTCAATATGGTCAGTTTCTGGAAATAATAAATTAACTGATCAATCTCCTATAAAACTAAGTTGGACTAATGATCAAGGCATCACTTTTGAAAAAGAAATTGCATTAGATGATAAGTTTTTATTCACAATAAAACAAAGAGTTATAAATTCTACTGATAAAAACTATGACTTCTATTCTTATGGACAAATTATAAGAAATCAAATCCCAGAAGGCTTAACCGATTTTTACATTCTTCATGAAGGCCCTATCGCTACATTAGATGAAGAATTAATTGAGGAAGATTATGACGATATTGAAGAGAAAAAATTTTCAAGAACTGCTCAAAAAGGATGGTTGGGTCTAGGAGATAAATATTACATATCAACTCTAATTCCACCAAGAGAAAAAGAATTTAAAACTACGATGGATTACAAAAACAAATACAGAATAAACTTTGTTACAACAGAACCATTAGAGTTAACTGGAAAATCCTCTATAGAAGAAAACTTACAAGTAATAGTAGCCGCAAAAAGAGTTGATGTAATTGATGGGTACGCAGAATCTTTAAAAATTGATAAATTTGATCTTACGATTGATTGGGGATTCTTGTACTTTTTAACACGTCCTTTATTCACTGCTTTAGAATATTTCTTTAAAATATTTAGTAATTATGGATTAGCAATTATTGCTGTTACTGTTTGTATTCGTGTAGCATTTTTTCCACTTGCTAATTTTTCATTCAGAAGCATGGCTAAAATGAAAGCTCTTCAGCCTGAGATGGCAAGACTTAAGGAATTACACAAAGATGACAAGATGAAATTGCAACAAGCAATGATGGCTCTTTACAAGAAGGAAAAAGTAAATCCCATGTCTGGATGTTTGCCAATTCTAATTCAAATACCTGTATTTTTTGCTTTGTATAAAGTTTTATTTGTAACGATAGAAATGCGTCATATGCCTTTTTATGGATGGATCCAAGATTTAAGTGCTAAGGATCCTACTTCTATATTTAATTTATTTGGATTGTTTCCTTATGACGTACCTTCTTTCCTAGTAATTGGAGCATGGCCAGTTGCTATGGGGGTATCAATGTGGGTGCAACAAAAATTAAATCCCGCTCCAACAGATCCAATGCAAGCAAAGATATTTATGTTCTTTCCTTTGTTTTTAACAGTAATTCTTGCACCATTCCCAAGTGGGCTAGTAATTTATTGGACAGTTAATAACATTTTAACAATGGCTCAGCAGGTTGTAATAATGAAACGTACAACAGTTAAAACTGTAACCTAATTAAAAAATAATAAATGGACCTTGAAAAGATATTACCTAAAGATGGGCCACCAATAAATGAAGTAACTAAATATATTGAAAAATACAAAAATGATTTGATAGTAATTAAATATGGTGGAAACGTTTTAATTGATAGAAAAGTATTTAATAATTTTATAACTGATCTTAGTGTTTTAAATAAATTGGGCCTTGCAACTGTGGTAATTCATGGTGGTGGACCTAGAATTAAAAGAGAACTAGAAAAATCAAATATTCAATCAAAATTTATAAGAGGACTAAGAGTAACTGATAAACATATAATTAATATTGTTGAATCTGTTTTGATAGATTTTAATGATGATATTGTTAATTCTTTAAAAAACAAAGGGACAGAAGCAATCTCTATTCACACAAAAAATAATAATGTTATAAAAACTATACCGGAAGCAGAAGAGCTAGGATTTGTAGGGATACCAAATGAGATTAATAATGAACAAATATTAAGTATGATTAATCAAAATAAAATTCCTATAATTTCACCATTAGGATTAGGTAAAGAAAATCAGACTTATAATATTAATGGAGATACTGCTGCAATGGCCATAGCAAAATCTTTAAAATCAAGAAGACTTTTATTGATGACGAATGTGGATGGTGTTCTAGATAAAAATAAAAAATTAATAGAAGAAATTTCTTCATCTGAGGTTATGGAAATGATTAAAGATGAAACCATTACAGAGGGTATGATACCTAAAATAAATGCGTGCCTAGATGCAGTGAATAATGGTGTAACAGCAGTTGGCATAATCAATGGCACAAAGCCACACTCATGTTTATGGGAAATATTCTCTGACAAGGGTTCAGGGACCCTAATAAGAAAATGAAAGAATTAAAGAATATCAAAAACATATTATTTGATTGTGATGGAGTGCTTTACAGTGATCTTGAAGGAGTATTTGGTCAAGTAAGTAAAAAAATGACTCGGTATATTTCAAATAAATTAAATGTAGATTTAAAAGAAGCAAAAGAATTACAAACAAATTATTTTCATAAATATAACACAAGTCTTAATGGTTTAATGATACATCACGATATACCTCCAAGAGAATTTTTAGACTACGTGCACGATATTAATTTAGATTTTTTAGAAAAAGATACTGCTTTAAGGAATGAGCTAGAAAATATTAATCTAAACAAATTTGTGTTTACAAATGGTAGCAAAGAACACGTTAAAAATATAACTACTCACTTAGGAATTGAAGATCAATTCGATGGAGTATTTGATATTGTCGATGCTGAATACAGTCCAAAACCTGAGGCAAAAGCATTTGATCTCATGGTCAAAAAATTTCAAATAGACCCAAGTGAAACCCTTTATATTGAAGATATCGCAAAAAACTTATCTATTGGAAAAGAA
Source organism: uncultured Pelagibacteraceae bacterium (assembly GCA_902632545.1). Classification (GTDB taxonomy): domain Bacteria; phylum Pseudomonadota; class Alphaproteobacteria; order Pelagibacterales; family Pelagibacteraceae; genus Pelagibacter. The sequence continues at coordinate 52,626 of CACPCX010000006.1, read as the reverse complement.
AGAGGAGCAAAAACAGTTTGGTTAATCAATGATGAATACTGGGGCAAAAAAGAGTCTGAACAAGAATACATTGATTACAAAATAGAAAATCTTTCTTTATTTTTAAAAGAAATAAGGTTATTAAAAAACTCATAAAATTATGAGTATAGAAAAAATTATAAACGAAGCTTGGGAAAATAAAGATCAAGTAGGCCAAAATTCAGATAAATCTTTAAAGGATGCTGTTAATCAAATTATTGATGATTTAGACAGTGGAAAAGCAAGAGTAGCTGAAAAGATCAACGGCGAATGGGTTACTCATCAACATCTAAAAAAAGCTATCATGTTAAGTTTTAGAATGTATCCAATGGAAAATTTAAATGGTCCATACAGCAGTTGGTATGACAAAGCTCATTTACTTAAAGGAAAAACAGCTGGATGGACAAAAGAAGATCATGAAAAAGCTGGTTTTAGAATGGTGCCAAATTCACCAGTAAGAAAAGGATCATTTGTTGGAAAAAATGCAGTTTTGATGCCGTGTTATGTAAATATAGGAGCATATATTGATGAAGGGACAATGATGGACACGTTTAGTCGTGCTGGAAGCTGTTGTCAGATTGGAAAAAATTGTCATATCTCAGCTGGCACTGGAATTGGGGGTGTATTAGAACCTGCTCAAGCATTACCAACAATTATTGAAGATAATGTTTTCTTAGGAGCAATGTCCGAAGTAGTAGAAGGCGTAATAGTTGGGGAAGGCTCTGTTCTAAGTATGGGAATGTATATTGGACAATCAACAAAAATTGTTAATAGAAAAACTGGTGAAATAACTTATGGAAAAATTCCACCTTATTCAGTGGTAGTTCCAGGATCCTTACCAGATAAAAACAATGCACAAGCGCCATCTTTGTATTGTGCAGTAATAATTAAACAAGTTGATGAAAAAACGAGATCTAAAACATCAGTTAACGATCTTTTAAGAGATTAAAATGGCAACAATAAATGAATTACAATTAGCTAAAGAGCTAATTAGGTTTCCATCTGTTACAAAAACTGATGCCGGTGTTATTAAATTTTTAGAAAAAAAATTAAAAAAAATTGGCTTTAAAACTAAAATTCTCGAGTTTAAAGATAAAAATAGTTATCCTGTAAAAAATCTTTACGCAAAACTTGGTACCGCAAATCCAAATTTTTGTTATGCAGGTCATTTGGATGTAGTACCACCTGGTAATTTGAATGATTGGAATGTTAATCCATTCAAACCTGCTGTTAAGAAAGGATACTTAATTGGCAGAGGTGCAAATGATATGAAAAGCTCAATAGCTGCATTTGTTACTGCGGTAAGTAATTTTTCTAAAATAAATAAAAAATTCGATGGGTCTATTAGCCTTCTAATTACTGGAGACGAAGAAGGAATTGCAATTAATGGAACAAAAAAAGTTGTTGAGTATTTGAGAAAAAGAAAAGAAAAAATAGATTTTTGCTTAGTAGGAGAACCTACAAATCCAAATAAATTAGGAGAAATGATAAAAATTGGTCGTAGAGGTAGTATGACTGGAAAATTGTCTGTTATTGGTATTCAAGGTCATGTAGCTTACCCAAATAGAGCCAACAATCCGTCAACAGCTTTAGTTCGAATACTAAAAGAGTTAAAAGAAATTAAATTTGATAAAGGTACAAAAGATTTTCAACCTACAAATTTGGAGATAACAAAAATTAATATTGATAATTCAGCTGATAATGTAATTCCAGGATTAGCTAGTGCTTCTTTTAATATTAGATTTAATAACAAACATACATCTTACAAATTAAAGAATAAAATAAACAAAATAATTAAACAAATTTGTAATAAGAATAAATTAAAATTTAAAATTGAATATAGTGTTTCTGGTGAGGCTTTTTTAACTAAGCCTAACACAACTACATTTATGATTCAAAATACAATTAAAAAAGTTACTAAAATTAAACCAAAATTATCAACAACTGGTGGCACGTCGGATGCTAGATTCATAAGAAAAATAGCTCCATGTTTAGAATTTGGGTTAGTAGGAAAAACTATGCATAAGGTAGGGGAATGTGTGTCCTTATCTGATTTAAAAAAATTAACTTTAATTTATACTAAAATCTTAGATAATTACTTTAAGTGAAAACTGGCTTAATTACATCAGATACATCTCAAAATCATGATACAGGTCCTGGGCATCCAGAACAAATAGCAAGGGTATCAGTCATAGTAGAAAATTTTAAAAAACTTAATAATAAAAATCTTATATGGAAGAAACCATCTAAAGTTTCAGATGATATTCTATTAACCACACATGAAAATAATTATTTAAATTTAGTAAAAAGTTCTTTCCCAAAAAAAGGTTTTTCTTCACTTGATGGTGATACAATCATTTCACCTGGAAGCAAAGATGCAACTTTCGATGCAGTTGGATCAATAATTACTGCAATTGATGGAGTAGAAAAAAATGAATTTAGAAATGCATTTTGTGGTGTTCGACCTCCTGGACATCATAGCTCACAAAATAAGGCTGCTGGTTTTTGCATTTTAAATTCAGTGAGTATCGGTGCAAATTATTTGTTGAAAAAATATAAATATAAGAAAGTTGCAATAATAGATTTTGATGTACATCATGGTAATGGAACTCAGGATATTTTTTATGAAAATGAAAATGTTCTTTTTATCTCAACTCATCAATATCCCTATTACCCAGGAACTGGTTCTGAACAAGAAAGAGGTAAATTTAACAATATCTTTAATATACCTTTGCCGGCTGGCATAAGTTCAGAAGAATATTTAAACGTATTTGACCATGTATTGAAAAAATTAGAGGAGTTTAATCCAGAATTTATATTAATCAGTGCTGGTTTTGATGCCCATAAGGATGACCCTCTTGCTCAATTTAATTTAAAAACAGAGGATTATTTCACTATTACCAAAAGAATATTAGAGGCTTCTAAAAAATTTTGTAATGGAAAAGTTGTTTCAATTTTAGAGGGCGGTTATGACCTAAATGCACTTCGAGACAGCACTAAAAGACACGTTGATGCTCTTTTAGAATTTAATTGATAAATCTTAATAAAGCTCTAAATAAAAATTCTTCATGAAATTATATAAAATAAAAAAATCTAGAATTGATAATAAAGGTAGAGGACTTTATGCAACTTGTGATATTAAAGAAGGAACTAAAATAATTGATTATGTTGGAAAACTTATAACAAAAAAACAAACACAAATATCTGATAAGTACGATAATAGTAAACCGATATATTTATTTACAATAAATAAGAGATATGATTTGGATGGAGATTTTCCATGGAATACCGCCGGTTTAATTAATCATTCTTGTGATAATAATTGTGATTACGATGGAAAGGGATTAAAAATTTGGGTCAAAGCAATCAAAGATATTAAAAAGGGTGAGGAATTTACCTGTGATTATGGATTTGGTTATGATGAAAACTACAAACAATTTCCTTGTAAATGTAAATCAAAAAACTGTTGTGGCTATATTGTTAGAGCTGAGTCTAGATGGCGAATAAATAAAAAGTTTGCAATGAGCAATAAAAAATAAATTAATAAAGAACTCTAAATAAAAATAAACCACCTGGTGGGGCTGGCGGAGCACACAATGTTCTTTTTTTTAACTTAAATCTATTTTCAAAAGTTTTCAAATCCCATTTAGATTCTCCCAAATATTTTAAACAACCAACCATAGATCTAACCTGATGTTGTAAAAATGATTGAGAACTAAATTGAAATTCTATTTTATTTTTTGATGATTTAATTTTTATTGATTTTATAGTTTTAATTGGACTTTTCGCATTGCAGCTTGAAGATCTAAAAGTTGAATAATCATGGGTTCCTAATAACTTTTTTGCACCCTTTTTCATTAATTCTAAATTTAAAGGTCGTCTAACATGCCATGCTCTATTTTTTTCAATTATTGGTTGGCTTATTTGATTAAAAATAAAATATTTATAAATTCTTTGTTTTGCTGAAAATCTAGCATGAAATTTATTATTTTTTTTTTTAATATTTTTAATTGCAATATCTTTTAAATTTAAAAAATGATTTATTGATTTTAAAAATTTGATTGTATCGATTATTTTATTTTTACAATCAAAATGTGCAGATTGCCCAAATGCATGAACACCTGCATCAGTTCTCCCCTGACCATGTAAAATAATCCTTTCTTTTAATAATTTTGATAATTTTTTTTGAATTAATCCTTGAATAGTTGGACCTTTTTTTTGAATTTGCCATCCTCTAAAATTTGTACCTACATACTCAATAAGTATTTGGTATCTATTCATTATAGAAATGAACCTTTTTTAATTTTTGTTCCTAAAATAAATTCGCCAATACTTTGAGCCTTTTTCCCTTCTCTTTGTATTTCTTTAATTTTAATTGATTTTTTATCTCCACATGAAATTTCTAAATAGTCAGATAAAACCTCTCCTGGTTTTCCTTGTGCTTGTCCAATTTCTGCTTTTAGTATTTTATACCTCTCACCATTAACCATAAAATACGCTCCAGGGGTTGGATAAAGTCCATTGATTTTACCAATTATAATTTTAGCATCCTCTTTCCAATTAATTTGTCCCTCTGACTTTTGAATTTTTGAAGCATATGTAGCTGATGAATGATCTTGTTCTACAAAGTTAGCATTACCCTCATATATATCATCTATGTTATCTAAAATTTTCTCTGATGCCAGACTTGAGAGCTTTTCACTAACATCTTCAACATTTAAATTATTTTCTATATTAATTTTATAAATATTACACACTGGTCCTGTGTCCAGTTGCTCCTCTATTTTCATAATACTGATTCCTGTCTCTTTATCCAAATTCATAATTGATCTTTGAATTGGAGCGGCACCTCTCCACTTTGGTAGGATAGATGCGTGTATATTTATGAAACCCTTTTTAGTTAGGTTCAAAAATTCTTTAGGAATAATTTGACCGTAGGCAACTACAATCGCTAAATCTGCATCTAGTGATTTAAAATGTTCAAACTCTTCTTTATTTTCTTTTAGAGAATTTGGAGATCTAAATTCTAAATTTAAAGTTTCAGAAATTTTTTGTATTGGAGATTTATTAATTTTCTGACCTCTTTGAGATTTTTGTGGAGGCTGAGTATATACACATTCAATTGGGTATCCATTTTGATATAAAGATTTTAGTATAGGAACAGAAAACATCGGTGTTCCCATAAAAATAATTTTTTTAGCCATAACTAAACTATAACTCTATTGGGATTTTTTTTATTTTTTGAAATTTTTTTTATTATAATGTCTCTTTTTAATTTGGTTAGACTATCAATAATAAGTTTTCCATCTAAATGATTAATTTCGTGTTGAAGACAAGTTGATAACAAACCATCGCACTTAATATTTTTTAATTTTCCATCTAAATCAATATATTCAACCTCACAAATTTTTGGTCTTTCGATTTCAATAAAAGTATCTGGTATAGACAAACATCCTTCCTCATATACAGATGTTTCATCACTAATTTTTTTTATAACTGGATTAATAAAACATAATGGATTATTTTCTTCTTCCTTTGCTGAAACATCAATAACTAAGATTCTTTTAAGAATACCCACTTGAACAGCTGCAAGGCCTATACCATTTGAATTATACATAGTTTCAAATAAATCATTAACTAATTTTTTCTCACTCTCACCAACATTTTCTATAGGATCAGAAATTTTTTTTAAAACTTCATTTGGAACAGTGATAATTGGTTTAATAGTCATGTAACGAATAAATAAACTAATTTTTAAACTTTTAAAGGAAGAACTTTTAGTAATAGTTTATTTCTAATTAAATCAACATTTAATTGATTCAAAGTATTAATGATAAAATAAACTGTATCTTCATCAATATTTTCAATTTTGTCAGGACCAATTACCTCAATTAATCTCAGTAATGCAGCTCCTATCTCATTGTTATCAATCATTGTTTGTATATCTATAGGCATTTCTGATTGCTTTATCTTATAAAGATTGTCATATTTTTTTGAAATTTCAACTCCATCAGATTTAAGTGCCTCTAAAAAAATTATATCTTTTTTTGATAAAATATATTTTTTATCTTTTTTAATTTTCTTTAAAAATTTATCTAGATCCTCTTCAATTTTAGATTTTGCATAATCTCCATTAAAATAATTTATAAGTTTTGATTGATGTAAAATTTTATTATTATATTTAATCTTTTTGTCAGCTGTTTCTTTCTTATTTAAATTATTATTGTAAAATGTTGTAAAATTTGAAGGCACATCCTCAACATTGATCTCACCTAAAAATTTTTTTAATTCTAAATCAAAGGCCTCGCCTATGTCATCAGATATAAACAAATCCTTTAATATCGTAATAAATTCTAATTTCGTTTTTGGTTCTACTGCTAAAAGAGTTCTTTGATATAAAAGAGCTCGCGCCTCAATTGGAGATAGAGATTTATATGCTTCTTTTGCATTTAAAAATTGATTAATTTTAAATTGGAATTTTTTATAAAATTCGAATAACTCCTCCTCAGAATAATTTTTATCGTTAACAGCTTTTTCTATTGTAGAAATTTTTTCTACATCAGTAATTTCTATATCTTGAATTTCATAAAGCAGATTAGCTGCTGAAAGATATTTCCAAATTATTTTAGGTGTATTTTTACCTGGTTCATAAGAAAACTCAGGATTAGTTCTATGTGCTAAATGAAAATCTAAAATTGAATTTATTGAAATTTCTTTATCTGCTTCATCTATATATCCGAATAAATAATTTATTTTGTTTTCGTAATAATTATCTTCGAAACCTAACTCTTTTTTTAAATCTAAGATTAGTTGTGCCTCTTCATTTTTTCCGTAATTGATTAAACAATATAAATTAAATTTAGATAGGTATTCATCTTGAATGGGTTCAGAATTTTTAGAAAAAATTTCACATGATTTTTTTACATTTGATTCTGATAAATAACTATCTACCAAATATCTTGCTAAATTTGGATGTAAATTTATTATTTGATTTTTAATTAAATATTCTTCTATTAATTCTAAGTTTGCATCTTTTATTAACCAGTTAGATTTAAAGCGCATAAATTCTTCTTCAGTAATATTTTGAGTTGGAGAATAAGCATTGGTTAATAATGAGATGTGCATTATGTCAGATGCATCCTCTGAAAGATTAAACTTATTAATATTCTGAAATAAATTTTTTAATTTGTTTCCGTCTGAGTTTGACCACATATCCATACTTAGGCCATATTCACTTGGATCGTATAAACCAACAATTTTAATTTCTTTTGATGAAAATTCTTTATCCAGTTTAATAGAGTCTGTTTGTTTATTTATTTGTAGTTCATAAATACTATTCTGGGTAATGCCGCTAGTATTTTCAGTTGAAATTTTTGTTTCTGAAATAACTTGATTGTCTTTTTTTTCTATATTCCAAATATCAATTGGTTTTTCTTCTGCAAACACAGTTGTAAAAAAAATAAGATAAACTAATTTAACTAAAAGAATTTTCTTATTTAACAATTTTAAAATTTTCATTTGGAATAATTTTTTCAATTTCCTTTTTTGGTGCAGGAAAATCAATTGTACTTAGAAAAATAATAATACCTAAAATAACCCCTAATCCGATTATAGATTTAATCACAAGTCCTATGATACTTGCTTTGCCTGAACTTGTGTTTTTAATGAATTGCATATACTTTTAGATAATTTCAAATTAAGACATATTTATGTTTTTTCAATAAAGAAACTTATGAAATCAAAAGAAAATCTAGTTTTTTTGGGGATGATGGGTTCAGGCAAGAGCTCTATTGGATTCTTAGTAGCTAAGAAATTAAAATTAAATTTTGTAGATATCGATGAAGAAATTGAAAAAAATCTAAACATTACAATAACAAAAATCTTTGAAGTTAAGGGTGAAAATTATTTTAGAAAAATTGAGGAACAGACAACTTTAAAAAAACTTAAATTAAACTCTACTGTGATTTCACTTGGTGGGGGGGCTTTTGCAAACAATAATATTAGGAAAGAAATTTTAAAAAATCATTTATCTTTTTGGCTAAATTGGGATGATAAAATATTGTTAAATAGAATTAAAAATAGTAGAAAAAGACCATTGGCGATAAAAGCAACAGATACAGAATTAATTAATTTAATTAAGAAACGATCTAACATTTATTCTAAAGCATTATATGAAATAAAGTGTGATAATCTTACTAAAAGTGAAATAGTAGATAAAATTGTAGAAATTTATGAAACTAACTAGATTAAAAATAGTAACTAAAACTGAAAGATATCCCATAATTATTGGGTCAAATTTAACCTCAAGTGTATCAAAAATTTTTAAATTAAATTCAATTAATTTTGATAAATGCTTAATTGTTGTTGATAGAGGTGTTCCAAAAAAATTTCTCTCAAATATTAAAAGCTCTTTAAAAAATAAAAAAACTTATTTGCTATTTTTTAATGCTAATGAAAAAAATAAAAACATAAATAACGTTAATAAAATTTTAGACATTTTGTTAAATAAAAACTTCTCAAGAAATGATGTTTTAATTTCTTTAGGAGGTGGAATTACAGGTGATGTAAGTGGCTTTGCGGCAAGTATACACAAAAGAGGACTAAAGTTTATAAATATTCCAACGACTCTTTTGGCGCAGGTGGACTCATCTATAGGTGGTAAAACTGGAGTTAATTCCAAGTATGGTAAAAACTTAATAGGAAGTTTTTATCAACCATCATTAGTTGTATCAGACATTCAATTTCTTAATTCTTTATCTAAAAGAAATATAATTTGTGGATATGGAGAAATATTAAAGCATTCATTAATTGATAATAAAAAATTTTTTAATTTTTTAAATAAAAATCTTAAAAAGATCTTGAATCTTTCATCTCCATTTATTGAAAAAGCTATTTACGAAAGTTGTAAAATTAAAAAAAAAATAGTCGAAAAAGATGAAAAGGAAGCAGCATTAAGAAAAGTATTAAATTTTGGTCATACATTTGCCCATGCTTATGAGGCAGGCTTAGGCTACAGTCACAAACTAAATCATGGTGAAGCTGTAATACTTGGAATGAAGACAGCACTTAATTTTAGTTTAAGGGAAAATATGCTCAGTAAAAGTGAATATGATTTAGTTGTAAAACATATTGATAATTCAGGTTTACCTTCTTCTATAAAAAAATATTTTTCTATAAAAGATTTAAATAATATTTTATCTTTTATGATCAAAGATAAAAAAAATAATTCTGAAAAAGTTAATCTAGTTTTGTTAAAAAAAATTGGTAAACCAATCTTTAATAAACAATACTCTAGAAAAAAGTTAAGTTTATTTCTGAAAAAATTTTTAATTAATTAAAATCTGTATTGAGTGAATAAATTCTTTTAACTCTTGATCTAAAATTTTATAAATTTTTTTATTACTTTCGATTCTACTCATTTTTTTTAGTTCGTTAGAATCAATAATTATTTTTAAATGATATTTTCCTTCTTGATTTCCTTTATGATTTTTATGAAGAAAAGATTTGTCTTCAATATTTATACTCTCAATATTTATTTGATTTAATAATTTTTTTTTTACAATTGTAATTAACTCATTTATATCCATATATGTTATTATATATCATGAAAAATATTTGTGACTGGAATAATTGTAATAAAATTGGTGAATATAAGGCACCAATTGAAAAAGATAATAGCAGAAAATTTAGAATGCTTTGCCTTGAACATGTAAAAGAATTTAATAAAAATTGGAATTATTTTTCGGGAATGAATGATGACCAAGTAATGGATTTTTTAAAATCTGATATGACTTGGCACAAACCTACACAAAGCTTTAGCTCCTCAGATAATTTTTTTAAAGTATTGTGGAATACAACTTTGAGGGATGAGCTCGATAAAGAAAAAATAAATGGAGATTATAATCATATGCGTCAATTTAAATTTGATCATAAAGATATAAAAGCTTTTGGAATATTGGGGGTTTCTGTTGGTTTAAAGTGGAAGAAAATACAAGATAAATTCAAATTACTTGTGAAAAAATTTCACCCTGATATGAATTCTGGTAATAAAAAACATGAGGAAAAACTTAAACTTATAACTTTAGCTTATACTCAACTAAAAAATACCTATAGAGAAAAAATTGACACCAAATCTTAATACAGAACCAGATATTAAAGTTTCATTAAAACAAACTTTTGGAATTGATTCAGAAATGGAAGTAGACGCATTTTCAAAAAAAAATGAATACGTTCCTGAAATTGATAAAAACTATAAGTTCGATAGAGATACTACTTTAGCCATTATTTCAGGATTTGCATTTAATAAAAGAGTTTTGGTTCAAGGATATCATGGTACTGGTAAATCTACACACATTGAACAAATTGCTGCAAGATTAAATTGGCCTTGTATACGTGTAAATTTAGATAGTCATGTAAGTAGAATTGATTTAATTGGAAAAGACGCAATCGTTCTTAAAGATGGTAAACAAGTAACTCAATTTAATGAAGGAATTTTACCATGGTCTATTCAAAATCCAATAGCACTTGTTTTTGATGAATATGATGCTGGAAGACCTGATGTTATGTTTGTAATTCAAAGGGTTTTGGAAGCTGAGGGAAATTTTACTTTACTGGATAAAAACAAAGTAATTAAGCAAAATAAATTTTTTAGATTATTTGCCACCTCAAATACAGTTGGACTAGGTGATACTACAGGTCTTTATCATGGTACGCAGCAAATTAATCAAGGTCAAATGGATAGATGGAATATCATTACAACATTAAACTATCTTAGCTTAGATAGAGAAATGGATATTGTTTTGTCTAAAAATAAAAATTTAAATAACGCAAAAGGAAAAGAAAAAGTTTCCAATATGATAAAGGTAGCATCTCTTACACGTAAAGGGTTTATAGCAGGAGATATTTCAACGGTAATGAGCCCAAGAACAGTATTGCACTGGGCTGAAAATACCGAGATTTTTAAAGATACTGGTTACGCTTTTAGAGTAACTTTTCTAAATAAATGTGATGATATTGAAAAAAATACTATCGCAGAATATTATCAAAGATGTTTTGGGGAAGAGTTACCAGAGTCTTTGGTTAATATTCAAATTTAAATGAGCTCTAGAGAATTAAACTTAAAAGAAAAATTCAGAATCGCTTTAAATTCAACAGCAAAAGTTATTTCAGATGATTTTGATTTAAATAAAAAAAACTTAGAAGAAAAAAAAACTAATGACATTACTTCATTAGAAATCGATAACCTTACTAATCCGAGTGACTTTATAAGACTTCGTGCTGAGACTGATTCAAGTGCCCTTAAAAAAAAATTTTCTGATGAGTTAATTTATAAAAAAAACTTACCTAAAAATACTTCCTCTAAATCACTTTATAATATTGCTGAAAAAATTAGATATGAGGCCTTGGGTGGTCAAATGCTTAAAGGTATAGAAAAAAACTTTCATGAAAACTATTCACAAATAATTAATCGTAAAAGAAAAGATCAATTAAAAACAAAAGAGGATGTGCCAGTGTCAGAGGCTTTTGAGTTATATATGCTTAAAAACTTTCATAAAATCCAGTTAAATGCTCTTACTTCTAGAATGCTAAACTTTTGGGAGAAAGATTTTGAAAATTCTATTGAAAAACATAAGGAATTTTTGATGAATAATTTAGAAGATCAAAACACTTATTCTTCAAAGTTCTCTCAGATATTGGAAGAAATGGATATCTTTCAAAGTGATGAGGATGACGAAAAAGAGAAGGAAAATCAGGATCAAGGCCAAGACAATCCTTCAAATGATGATCAGAATAGTGATAACGAAGATAATAATGATGAAAATAATGAAAAGGAAACCCAAGCCTCACTAGATGCTGATTATAATATTGATGAATTTAACTTAGATGAGCAGCTTAATGAAGTTGAGTCAGATGATCAAAATTCAGAACAAATAGTAAAAAAAAATATAGATAATATTAATCTTGATTACAAAGTATTTACTGCACAGTATGATGAAATTGTAAAAGCTGAGAATTTAGAAAATGCTGATGAAGCAACCAAACTTAGAAAAAGTTTAGATCAACAGCTAATTGGTTTCCAAGATGTTATAACGAAATTAGCAAATAAACTTCAAAGACAATTGCTTGCAAAACAAAATAGGGCTTGGGAATTTGATTTAGAAGAGGGCTTATTAGATAGCTCTAAACTTCCAAGAATTATAATGGACCCTTATAATTCTTTATCGTTTAAAAAAGAAAAGGACTTAGATTTTAAAGATACAGTAGTAACTTTGTTAATTGATAATTCTGGATCTATGAGAGGAAGACCAATTACTATTGCTGCTATATGTGCAGATATCTTGTCTAGAACTCTAGAAAGATGCTCTGTTAAAGTTGAAATTTTGGGTTTCACAACCAAAAACTGGAAAGGTGGACAAAGTAGAGAGCTTTGGACAAAAAATTCAAAACCTAAAACACCAGGTAGATTAAATGATTTAAGGCATATTATTTACAAAGGTGCAGATACTCATTGGAGACAAGCAAAAAATAATTTAGGACTGATGCTTAAAGAGGGTTTACTTAAAGAAAATATTGATGGAGAAGCAATATCATGGGCTTACAATAGAATTAAAAAAAGAAAAGAGGAAAGAAAAATCTTAATGGTAATTTCTGATGGAGCACCTGTAGATGACTCAACTCTTTCTGTAAATTCAGGAGACTTTTTAGAAAAACATTTAAAAAAGATTGTTAAATTTATTGAAAATAAGTCTGATATTGAAGTTCTAGCAATAGGAATAGGTCACGATGTTTCAAGATATTATGACAAAGCAATAAAAATTACTGATGTAAATGAGTTAGGAGATGTTATGATCTCTCAATTAAGTTCATTATTTGAAACTAAAAAAAAATATCACTAAATATTAAATAGTTCTCTATTCTTCCATTTTATATTAACTTCAGCTCCACTACGCGTTTTAGAATTTCTACAATTTACTGATGCAAAATTTTTCTCTAATAATGTTTTTCCAATAAACAATCCAAGACCCAAACCTTCTTTTGAACTATCTTTAGAATAATTCGATTTTAAATATGGCTCCCCAATTTTTGATATAATGTCTCTAGGGTAACCATCACCATCATCTTCAATTGTTATTTCAGTTATTTCACTATCACTTTTTACATTAATAAAAATTGCATTTTTGGCAAATTTATTTGCATTTCCTATAAAATTTCTTAATCCATAAACTATTTCTATAGATTTGGTTATTTTTTTAGGGTTTGAATCCTGATCAAAATTAAAAATAAATTCCTTTTTACTTATTTCTTTAAATGATGAGATAATTTCGCTCAAATAATCTCTAATGTTAATATCTTTATCTATAAATTCATCTTCTTCGACAGGGTTAAGAGTTAAACGCTTTAGAATTTCATTACATCTATTAACTTGACTGTTTAATAATTCGATATCTTTTTCTATGTCCTTTTGACCTTTAAATTGTTTCATTAAATCATGAGAAATTATTGTTATTGTTGAAAGTGGAGTGCCTAAAGAATGTGCTGCAGCAGCAGCTTGACCACCTAAAGATAAAAGCTCATGTTCTTTTGCCATTACTTCTTCCATTTTTCCTAGTGCCTCTTTTCTTAATCTAGATTGTGTTCCAAATGTCATTGCAAAGTAATTTAAAAATACTAAGGCAATAATTAATGATATTGGTATAGAGTAATAAAAATAATGATTGTTATGAAAATCACTATTTAAATTAATTGGTAAATCCTGATAAATAAAAGTTAATAATATAATTATGATTATTGTTAAGATTACTAATAAAACATTAGTTCTTAAGCTTAAATTTGACGAAGAAAAAACACTTGGAATCAATATAAAAATTACAAATGGATTTGTTATTCCACCAGATAAATAAAGAAGAATACCTAACTGCAAAATATCTATTAGTAAAAATAAAAAAGCTGATCTATCTGATAGTTGTGTTTTTTTATAAATAAAAATTAGATATAAATTACTAAATACACCAAGAAGTATAACCAAATTTGATGTAACAAAATCAAAATTTTGATTTAGAAAAAAATATACAAAATTTACCGCAATTAATTGCCCTATAATTCCAATCCATCTTAATGATATATAAGTTGATTTTTTAAATGAATGATATTTTGAAGTTTCAAAGAACTTCATTTTTAAATATCAAGATTCCGAACATTAATAGCATTAGAAACTATAAAATCTTTTCTTAATGCCACATCGTTACCCATCAAAGTATGAATCAAACTTTGATCTTTTTTTAAATCTTTTGAGTATTGTACTTGTAGTAAATTTCTTGTTTCTGGGTCTAATGTTGTACTCCATAATTCCTCAGGGTTCATTTCTCCAAGACCTTTGAATCTTTGGATATTCATTTTTGATTTTTCTTCATCAATTTTTTTTACATAATCTTTAGATCCTTTTTTAATTTTTTTTAACTCCTTGTTATGATTTACGATGTAATCTTCTAGCTCCTTCTCATCTTTTATATAAATTCCTTTTGAGCCTTTGTTAATTTTAAATAAAGGTGGTTGTGCTAAATAAACATGACCATTTTCAATTAACTTATTAAATGGTTTATTATTAAAAAAAGTTAGTAGAAGAGCACGGATATGGGACCCGTCTACATCAGCATCTGTCATAATAATTATTTTTCCATATCTCAAATCTTTTAGGTCAATCTCTTGTGCTTTTGGATCTAAGCCTAGTGCATTAATCAATGTTACTATCTCATTAGATGAAATCATTTTAGACAAGGCCTTGGTTCTTTGATCAGAACCATTTCCATTACCATTACCATTTTTCTTTATATTAAAATCTTCAACGTAAGTATTAAGTATTTTACCTCTCAGAGGTAAAACTGCTTGATTTGCTCTATTTCTACCCTGTTTCGCTGAACCACCTGCTGAGTCACCTTCAACAATAAATAATTCTGTTCCATCTTGTTTGCCAATTTGACAATCAGCCAATTTTCCTGGAAGACCACTTAATTCAAGAGCTCCTTTCCTTCTTACATTTTCTCTTGCTTTTCTAGCGACATCTCTTGCCGTTGCTGCCTGAATAATCTTAGCTAAAATAATCTTTGCAATTGAAGGATTTTGATCAAACCAAATAGATAATTTTTCATTCACCAATGTTTCTACAATCATCCTTACTTCGGATGAAACTAGTTTATCTTTTGTCTGAGACGAAAACTTTGGATCGGGTATTTTAGTTGAAAGAACACATGTAAGACCTTCTTTAATATCATCACCTGTAATTGATAATTTATTTTTCTTAAGTAAATTATTTTCATTAGCATATTTATTTATTACTCTTGTTAAGGCACTTCTAAAGCCTAGCAAGTGTGTACCACCATCTTTTTGATAGATATTATTTGTATATGGAAAAATATCCTCTGTATATGTAGCATTCCATTTTAAAGAACACTCTAATTCAATATTATTTTTTTTTCCTTCAATATATATTGGCTTTCTAAATAAATCATTTCCACTCTTATTTTGCAACTTTTCTCTTTTTTCATCTAAAAAATTTACAAATTCAAGAACTCCTCCATCAAACTTAAACTCTGAATTTTTTTCTTTTTTTTGATTAGCATCAGTAAATATTATTTTAATTCCTTTATTTAAAAATGCTAATTCTCGCATTCTTTTAATTAAAATATTTGCACTAAATTTTATAGAGGAAAAAATTTCTTTAGAGGGTAAAAAAGTTATTTGTGTACCAGTATTTTTTGATTTACCTACCACTTTCAATGGCGCTTTGGCTTCACCATTTTGAAATTCTATGAAATATTTTTTTCCATCTCTATCAATCTCTAACTGTAATTTTTCTGATAATGCGTTTACAACTGAAACGCCCACACCATGTAAACCACCTGAAACTTTATAAGAGTCATGATCAAACTTACCACCAGCATGAAGTTGAGTCATAATTACTTCTGCTGCAGATTTTTTTTCTCCTTTATGAATATCTACTGGGATGCCTCTGCCATCATCATTTACTGTAATTGTTCCATTAGAATTTATTTTTACATTAATGTTTTTACAATATCCTGCTAATGCCTCATCAATTGAATTATCTACAACTTCATAAACCATGTGATGTAAACCAGTTCCATCATCTGTGTCTCCAATATACATGCCTGGTCTTTTTCTAACAGCTTCAAGACCTTTTAAAACTTTGATTGAGTCTGCCTGATATGTACTTTTATTTGTCATTTTTTTAATTTTTGGAAAAGAAAAATTATAACATTTTTTAAAAAAAATGCTTATTTATCTTATTTAAAAAAATATAAAACGACCTAATAACCGTTGAAAAATGAGGTTTATTTGATGGCGGAGAGAATGGGATTCGAACCCATGAAAGAATTGCTCCTTTACACGCTTTCCAAGCGTGCGCCTTCAACCACTCGGCCATCTCTCCATAAATTTACAAATATTAAATCAATATTAAAACAAATTTTATTAGAAAAATAGATATAAGAGTAAATTATAATGTAGAAAATATATGTTATTAATTAAAAGATATTTTTGAAATTTAACTTAATGAAAAAGATTTTTATTCATAATTTAAAAATTATATTACCTACTATAATTGCAATTATTTTTGCTTCATTTATGTGGGATAAAATTAGTTTTGAATTTCATAATCCTGAAGAAATTATTGGTTATTATAGTATATTTAAACACAATCCCCTAAATGATAATTTAAGATATATTTTTTTTGTCGGTTTTCCTATTTTAACTTATTTATCTTTTTTTTTATTTTTTAACAAAAAAAAAATATTAAATTTTAAAGAAATTTTTTTAATGCATGATGAAACGAGAGATAGCAAAAAAATTTCAAAATATTTTTTGTTTAGTTTTTTTATAATTCAAATATTTTTCTTATTATCAAATGAATTCAACTTAAATAAAATTGATATTTTTCATGAAGGTCAAGCTTTATCAGGTGGTTTAAATTTTAAATTAAAAAATCAACTTTGGGAGGGTTCATTTATAACCACAAGTATATTTGTAGATGTTTTAAGTGCTAACATTTCCTGGAAATTATTTGGTATTCAATCGATATCTTCATATCGCTATTTTATAGAAATTTTAAATTTAATCACTGCTTTTTCAATAATAATTTTTATTTTTAAATTAACAAATGGATTAAATCTAAATAGAAATCTAAAAACTTTTATTTTTATATTTTTTAGTTTTTTTATAATATCATTGCTAAATAATAATACTTTTAGCTATAGAGAATTACCACTTTTTATTTTTTTAATAATTGTATATGAAATTATTAAATTTAAAAAATTTAGTTTAATTAATTTGTTTTTTTTAGGTTGTATTCCATTATTAGGAATAATATGGAGTTTAGACAGAGGAATATTCATAATAGCTGGATATATTCCTTTTATTTCTATTTTATTAATAAATAAAAAATTCACTGAAACATTTATAATTTTTTTAATAGCTATATTGTCAATAATCATTTTTTTTATAATTATAGGTAATAATGAGTTTTTTTTATTTATTTCAAACTCTATTGATATTTTAAAAAGTGCAGATCTTCACAATGGAATTATTCACCCTTCTCCATTTTCAAACGAAGCTGGATCTACGAGAGCTACAAAAAATTTTTTATTTATGATTATGACAGGTATAATTTTAATTAATTATATTTTTAGTAAGAAAAAAAATCTTGATAAAAACTTAATAATCTTTTTGTCAATTTTTTATTTTATCTCTTTAATTTTTTATAAAATAGGAGTGACCAGATCTGATGGAGGGCATTTAAAACAAGGAGCAAGTTTATGCTCTATAATATTTATATATTTTCTGTTTTATAATCTGATCTATTTTCTAACAAAAAAATTAAATTTTATTGAAAAAAAAAGTAATCTATTTAGATCATTTAACATAATTATATTCTTAGTGTTTGTCTTATCAAATCTTCCTGAGAATTTTTTCAAAAACATTTCTACCTATAAACAAAGGCTAATTGAATATAATTTAATAGAAGATGATTTTTATTTAACAGATAAGGAAAGGTTTCTTATAAATCAGTTAATTGAGTTAACTAATAATGAAAAATGTTTCCAAGTTTTTTCCTATGAAACAGCAATAACTTATTACTTAAATAAACCAAGCTGTACAAAATTTCACCATATATTTAATTTAGGTCCAAAAAAAAATCAGTTTCTATTCATAGAACAATTAAAAAAAACAAAACCTAAATTTATCCTTATTGGTGGAAATTACGAAAAAATTGGAAATATGAAAGGAAGAAATAATATAGAACTTTCTGCTAAAGATAGATTCCCATATATTAATCAGTTTATAATTGAAAATTATAAAATATTCAAAGAAGTAGATAAATGGAAAATTTTAATTAAGATATAATATAATTTTAAAATGGCATTAACTTTTCATACATTTAAATATTTAGAAAAATTAAAAAATGAAAATTTCTTTTTTGGTGAAACACTATCGCTTGGTAGATTAAATAATCTAATAAATAAAGATGAATTCAAAACTTTAAAAATTTCGACATCTAATGATGAATATGCAGACAAAATTTTATTTGAAAATTTTAATTTTAAATCTTTAAATTCTCTTGATTTTTCAAAATTTGAGAATGCAGATATTATTTGTGATTTAAATGAACCTATTGAAAAATTAAATAAACAATTTGATACTATTTTAGACTTTGGAACATCAGAACATGTTTTTAATATTTCACAATGTTTAAAAAATATTTCCAATCTTTGTAAAAATAGTGGACATATCATTCATTGCCTTCCAGCCAATAATAATTGTGGACATGGTTTTTGGCAATTTAGTCCAGAGCTATTCTTCAATATTTATAGTAAAAAAAATGGCTTTGAGGACACTGAAATATTTCTAATTAATTTATTTGATCAAAGAAATTGGTACAAAATTAATAAACAAGAATTAGGTGAGAGATTAGAGTTAAATTCATCAGAACCTTTGTATATTCTTGTTAAAACAAAAAAGATAGGGCCAAATCATTTTAAGAATATAAATCAATCTGACTACGAATATCAATGGTCAGATATTAAAAAAGATGAAAAAAATAAAAAAAGTTTTTTAAGCATGCTTAATAGAAACATTAAAAAAAAATTTAAACATTTACTAAAAACAAATATAATTACAAAAAATTCTTATTTAAAAATCGAAAAAACTAAACTGCATAATAAAAATAATTTTAAAGTAAGTAAAAATTTAGAAAAAAAATCAATATAAACTTATAAAAATTTTTTCAATTTGGTTACTTTTCTTCTATAATTTTTTTTCTGTCTATCAATAAATCTAAAAAAAATATTTCTTTTTTTATCACGCCTTGCTATTATTGGGTAATTTTCAAGATGATCAAAAGTTCTTTGCCCTCGCTCATCTAAAGCCCATTCAGACTCATACGCAGAAATAAAATCACAATTTATTTTTTTTGCTAAAATAGACAACACACTTTGAGAATGTCTATGAGCTTTGAATTCTGGATAAGAGTCTTCATTAAATTGTGATTCATCGTCATCAATTAAATCATATCTATTTCTAGTAATGTTAAAATGTTCCTTCATTAAATTTTCAGATATAGGACATTTCCTTAAAAAGAATGACCCTCCCCATACTTGTGGGCTAAGAATAATTTCATGAGTATTATTTAAATTAAAATATTTAATTAAATCAGCTTTTGTATACTCAATTTCTAAATTATTTGGAAAGTTATATTTTAAAAATTTTTTTTCTAAATTTGGTTTTTTATAAGAAAAAAACAAGCATCCATTATTATCTTTTTCCACTATCTCTATATACTCTTTTAATCGCCAAATTCCTTTTTTATTAAAATGACAACCAACATCACACCAATGATATATATCTCCTTCATTCATTTTTGATAAAACTAATTGATGAATATATGTTTGCCATACCCAATGACCATATCCTCTTGTTTTTCCTTTTTTTAAAAGTTGAGAAATATAATTTTTAAAATCATCATTTAAATCATTTTGATTAAAAATATGAACATAATCATAAACTTCCATCTCTTTAACTTGTTGACTAAATCTTTCTGCTGACCTTTTTAAATCTAAGCTATAAAATGTTGCTAAATGTACTTTCATGAAATTTATTATTTCAATGGATAAAGTTTTAATTTGTGTTTAATTTCTTTAATGAACTTTGCAGGATTTCCAGCCACGATTTGATTTTTTTTTACATTTTTTGTAACCACTGCTCCTGCACCAATGAAGGCTCCTTCTTCAATTTTTATTTTTGGTAATATGGTTGCATTCATTCCAATGGTTACATAATCCCCTAAAAAAGTGTTTCCTCCTACAACAGCACCTGGCATTAAATGAACACCGTTTCCTATTTCACAATCATGTTCTAAAATAGCTCCTGTATTTAAAATACAATAATCTCCAATTTTAGAATTATGGTGTGCAACTGAATAAGGAAACATTTGTATACCTTTTCCTATTAATTTTTTATTTGAAATATATGAATACTTACTAACAATTTCTAATGGTTTTAATTTTTTTTTTTCTAATTCTTTTGAGATTAAATACCTCGCTTTTCCATATTCGCTACCTATACAAGTAACAAAGTAATTTGAATTTTTAATAAAATTTATAAGGTCCTTTTTTTTATTTGAAAAAATTCCTTTAGAGGAAAATTGAGGTTTTTTTAAATTTGGATCAAATAAATATTTTATTTTTAAGTTTTTTGTATTTTCTAAAATTTTATTTTTTTCGATTAAATCATAAATAATCCCTGCCTTAAATTTGGCACCCCAAAAGATAATATTTTTGTTCATTTTATTTGATTATATTTAAATTTAAACTATATCAATATCTATTAGATTAACTTAACCAATTTATGACTAAAATTCTAATATTAGGTTCAGAAGGTTTTTTAGGCTCTGTGCTAACGCCATATTTACTTAAGAATAACGTACATTTTGAAATTACTGGTGTTGATAAATGTTTTTTTGGAATGAACAATAAACGGAATAAAAAATTTAAATTTTATAAAAAAGATTACAATCAATTATCAAAAAATTTCTTTCAAAAATTTGAGATTATTATAGATCTTGTAAATATTTCAAATGATCCTGCATCTGAATTAAATAAAAGATTTACATATCAAACAAATTATACAAATAAACTTAAATTATATAGTAAAATTAAAAATCTAAAGAATATATCAAGATATATATACATGTCCTCTTGTTCAGTTTATGGAAACAATAAAAACTTAATTAATGAAAAATCTAAACCAAAACCAATATCATTATATTCCAAATTATGCCTCAAGTATGAAAAATATTTGAAAAAAAATAAAAAAATACCTTTTACAATAATGAGACTTGGAACTCTTTATGGGTGGTCTGACAGAATGCGATATGATATTGCAATAAATAAAATTTTAAGAGATATGATTTATTTAAAAAAAGTTGAAATTTTAGGTGGAACTCAATTAAGATTTTTTTGTTATAATAAATTTGCCTGCGAAACAATAAATAAAATTATCAATGATAAAAGTAAAATTACTTTTAACAAGATATTCAATGTGGGAAATTTTAATACAAATATAATTAATTTATCAAAAAAAATTTTAAAATTAACTAAAGTTAAAAATGTAAGTATTTTCCATGAGACAAATACTATAGATAAGAGATCTTATGAAGTTTCTATAAAATCATCAAAAATAATAAATAATAATATAAATTTTTCTAAATTTACTAATAACTCTATAATTGAAACATTTAAAAATATTAAAATAGACAAAAAACCTTTTTTAAAAAAGAAAATTACACTTAGCGTATATAAAGATTATTTAAATAAATATGAAAAATAATGATACCTTTTTTTAAACACAGTTTAATAAAAAATAAAAATTACATAAAAAAAACTCTAGCCAGTTCATACCTTACTTCTGGCCCAGTGTGTGAAAAAGCTGAAAAACTATTAAAAATTAAATTTAAAAAAAAATATGCAATTTTAACAAATTCTTGGACAAATGGGTTGATTACAATTTTACTATCTCTTAATCTAAAACCTGATGATGAAGTAATTGTACCTGCATGCACATTTGTAGCATGTGCTAATGTAATAGAAATGGTGGGTGCTAAAGTTGTATTTGCTGATATAGATCCATCAACAAAATTAATGAATATAAACGACTGTGTAAAAAAAATAACAAAAAAAACTAAAGTTATTATGCCAGTGCATTTATATGGAAACCTATTCCAAACCAAAAATTTAAAGAAAAAAATAAGAAAAAATATAATAATAATAGAGGACAGTGCTCATGCATTTTGTGGAGAATACCACAATAATATAATTGGAAAATATTCAGATTTTTTAGTTTTTTCATTTTATGCAACAAAAAGTATTACTTGTGGTGAGGGAGGTGCAATAGTAACAAATAATAAATTCCTATCAGAAAAAATTAGATCTATTGCTAACAATGGTATGTCGAAACCAGCTTTTAAAAGATTTGTAAACAACAAATATATTCCATGGGACGTAAATCAATATGGTTTCAAATCTAATTTGAGTGATATAAACGCCTCAGTTTTAATTGATCAAATTAAAAATTATGACAAAATTGCAAGAATTAAAAAAAAAATTTTTCTAAAATATAAAAAATCATTATCAGTTATAAAGGGTATAAGTTTTCCTAAAGAAATTCCAAATAAAAATAGAGATTACTACTTATTTCCAATAGGGGTACAAAGTAAACATAGGAATAAACTTATAGAATATTTGTTGGAAAAAAAAATTTTTGTTACAGTTAATTTTAAATCTATTACAGAATTAAAATATTATAAAAAAAAATATAAAAATGTTGATTGTATAAACAGTAAAGAATGGGGTAATCAACAGATTAGCCTTCCATTTCATGTAAAATTAAGAGACAGAGAAATTTTAAAAATAACGAATGTTATAAAAAATTATTTTAAAAATTAGAAATCTAAGAAAACCCACGGATGGACTTTAAACTTTGTATATTTTTTAAACCAATAAGACAAATACCTCTCCGAAAGATAAGCATAAAGCCTTGTTGTATCGTAACCTTTTAACTTATCAAAACCAAAAACCTTTTCACATTCTTCTAACCAAGGAAAAAGAGATCCAAACCATCTATCTATAATTTTCTTTTTTGCAATAAACATTATATGTGGATTAAATTTATTATTTGCTTCTAAATATTCTATAAAATCATTTCTATCCTCTTTATCGAGTATATTGACTGCTTTCGCAAGATTTCCATACCCATGATGCATATCAAAATGAATTGATAAGTTAATATTTTTAGAGTTAAAAAAAATACTTGGTTTTTTTAAAATATTTCTCCACCCTCTTTTGATTAATTTCATTTTTTTTGCTCCAGAAATTTTAATTGGATTGCAAATAACTGATTCACAATCACTGAATTTTTCATTAATGTTTGTTAATAAAAACTTGTTAATATTATTTTTATTAATCTCCTCACTTGTTTCGTTTTCTATCCAATAGCGTCTCTTTTGACAAAAACCCACCCATTGGTCGTCATTTTCTATCTTCATTAAATTTTTCCAATACCAATAATGAAAAGTTAGCTCTGAATAATATTTTTCTTTATAAAATATGTTGTCACCATAATCACATTTAATATAATTTTCTTCAGGAATTTCTTTACCAACCCATCCAAAATTATATTCTTCTTTGTTTATGAAATTAATTTGTTTATTAGTAACACAGTAAAACTTTATCTTATTCATTTTTTTGCTCAAATATTTTTAAAAATCTAAATTTCTTAAAAATTATTTTATAAAATCCATTCAATAAATTTTTGTTTATTTTTTAAAATATACTCTGGAAAACTTTGGTCAAAGTTTACTTTTTCATATGTAATTGGCCTATTAAATAAATCAATATTTTTATCAATTGCATTTTTTATCGTCATCAAGTTGTTATATTTTGAATTATTGTACTCAGAATGAGCGAACGAAGATAATTTTAACTTAATATTTTCTGGTGACATTAAAAAAGAAAAATGCCATCCACCATTTTTGATTATATTCCACTTTATTTTATTAAACTGCCAAAAAGGATATTTTTTAATTTTCTGATCTCTTAACCATTGAGGAGTTTTCAAAAATTTTTTTTTACAAATTCTACTACCATACCAATATGGATTAGTTTTGTTTAATAAATTAAATTTATAATAAAACATTCTTTGTTCAAAAACAGAATATTTATGTTCTATTAAAGTATCTAATCTAGAAAGATTAGGTATTTCATCTATGTCAGATATAATAATGTAATCATTTTCATCTGCTTCATACAAACCATTGATTAGATAATTTCTTTGAAAATTTTCTCTTTGCCAGTTAGTTAAGTTTTCAGGAAATCTATCTATAACTAGATAGATAATTTTATCTTTAAAGCTAGATAAATTATCCAAGTTTAGTCTAAGTTTTTTTTTATTTCCTTGATGATCATATTTGGACTCTACAATTACAAATTTATCAATAATTTTAGATAATATATTTAATCTTATATCTAAAATAAAATTTTCACCATTATATAAAAAACAATCAAATATTTTCATCTACTTTTCTTTGTTTATTTTTAAAACGCCTATAAATGCTTCCTGAGGGATTTCTACTCTTCCAAATTGTTTAGATCTTGCTTTTCCTTTTTTCTGTTTTTCTAAAAGTTTTCTTTTTCTATCTGTTGCTCCGCCACCATGAATTTTAGTTAAAACATCCTTTTTAAATCCCTTTATCGTCTCTCTAGCTATAATTTTACCTCCAATTGCAGCTTGGACCGGGATCATAAAATTATGTCTTGGAATTAAATCTTTTAATTTTTCACAAACTTCTCTACCTGTTTTTTGAGCAAAATCTTTATGAATCATCATTGCTAAAGCATCTACAGGTTCTCCATTAACTAAAATACCAAGTTTTACTAGATCACCCTCTCTATGCTGAATAATTTCATAATCAAAACTAGCATATCCACTAGTCATAGATTTTAGTCTATCATTAAAATCAAAAACAACTTCATTTAATGGTAACTCATAATTTACAACAGCTCTATTTCCTGAATAACTTAAATTTGTTTGAATTCCTCTTTTATCCTGACACATTTTTATAATTGATCCTAAATATTGGTCAGGAGTGATAACTGTAGCTTTTATCCATGGCTCTTCAATACATTTAATTAAAGTTGGATCTGGTAAACTTGATGGATTCTGAAGATCAATTTTATTTCCATTGTTAAGATAAACTTTATAAACAACACCAGGTGTAGTTGTTAATAAATTAACATCAAATTCTCTTTCTAATCTTTCTGTTACAATTTCCAGATGTAGTAAGCCTAAAAATCCACATCTAAAACCTAATCCTAAAGCAGATGATGACTCTGGTTCAAATGAGAAACTTGCGTCGTTTAACTGTAATTTAGCCAAACCATCTTTAAGTTTTTGAAACTCAGAACTATCTACTGGAAATAACCCACAAAATACTACCGGTTTACTAGGTTTAAATCCAGGCAAAGCTTCTTTTAAGGGTTTTGAAGCATCACAAATTGTATCTCCAACTTTCGTTTCAGATAAAACTTTAATTCCAGTTGTAATAAATCCAATTTCACCTGTTTTTAATTCATTTATGTCTACTGGTTTTGGGGTAAAGATCCCTACTTTTTCAACAATATACTCTTGATTAGTGGACATCATTTTTATTTTCATGTTTTTTGTAAGTTTACCATCTATAACTCTCACTAAAATCACTACACCTAAATATGTGTCATACCAGCTATCAACCAATAAACATTTTAAATCTGCTGAAATTTCTCCTTCTGGTGCAGGCAATGTAGTGATTATTTGTTCTAAAATATCTTCTATTCCTTCCCCAGTTTTACCTGAACAAGGAATTGCATTTTCAGTATCAATTCCTATCACGTCCTCAATTTGTTTTTTTGTTCTATCTAAATCTGATGCTGGTAAGTCAACCTTATTTAACACTGGTACTATCTCATGATTAGTATCTAAAGCTTGATAAACATTCGCTAAAGTTTGAGCTTCTACTCCCTGAGTGCTGTCTACAATTAAAATAGAACCTTCGCATGCATATAAAGATCTACTAACTTCATAACTGAAATCAACATGACCTGGTGTATCAATAATGTTTAAAATGTAATTTTTTCCATTTTTAGATTTGTAATTTAACTTAACTGTTTGAGCTTTAATTGTGATTCCTCTTTCACGTTCAATATCCATAGAATCTAAAACTTGAGCTTTCATCTCTCTTTCAGTTAATCCACCACAACTATGAATAATCCGATCAGCAATAGTAGATTTTCCATGATCAATATGAGCAATAATTGCAAAATTTCTTATATTATCAATTGAACTCATTAATTTATTTTAAGAACGGATTTTAGCTCCAGTTTTTTTTTCAACTGTTTCTATTATCAAATTATTAATTTTCTCTAAATCATTATCTGTTAAAGTTTTTTCTAAAGATTGAATTATTACATTGATAGCGACTGATTTTTGATTTTTAGGAATATTCTCTCCTTCATAAACATCAAATACTTTAATGCTTGAAATTAAATTTTTATCAATACTAGATATTACACTTACTAATTCTTGTACGTTTACTTTTCTATCAACAATAAATGCAAAATCTCTTTCAGATTTTTGAAAGTCGGATACTAAATATTTATTTTTTTGATCTTTTAAAGGTTTTTTAGGTAATTTTAAGTTGTCCAGAAATATTTCGAAACCTACTAAAGACTCTGTTTTAATATCTAAAGTTTTGATAATATTAGGATGAATTTCACCAAAATAAGCAGCAACCTTTTCTTTTCCCTTATTTAAAAATATTCTTCCTGATTTTCCAGGATGATAATAATTAGGGCATTCATCATCTAAGTAGAATTTTTCTGCGTCATAACCAGCTTCTACTAAAGTTTGCATAACATCTCTTTTAATATCAAAAACATCTACATTTCTCTCTTTTTCGATCCATGAAAGTCTAGATTTTTTTCCAGCTGACAAACCACAAACAACCGTATTCTGATCTCCAGGCTGTGAACCATAAAATATTGGTCCTATTTCAAATATTGATAAATCTTTAATTCCTCTATCTAAGTTTTTGCTAATGTACATTACTAAGTTTGAAAAAATAGAATTTCTTAACACTCCCAATTCAGAGCTAATTGGATTTACAATTTTTATTTCTTTATTAGCCTCTTTAAAGTGATCGTTGTATTTAGCATCTGTAAAAGACCAAGTAATCGCTTCCAAATAACCTTTGGACGCTACTGATCTTTGAAGAAAATGAAACAGCTTTTGAGTTGGATTTAAAGTATTTTTTGATCTTTCTTTAATGGGATTTTCTATTTTTATCTTTTCATAGCCACTAATTCTCACAAGTTCCTCAACTATATCAATTTCTTGAACAATATCTGGTCTCCAAGATGGTATTGATAAATTAAAGGATTTTTTTTCTTTTTTTAATTTAAAACCAAGTTTGTCTAAAATGTTTATCATTTCTTTAGTTGAAATTTTAAAACCAGTAATCTTTTGAAATGTTTTTGGTTCAAATTTTAATACTTTATTTTTATATGAATAAATTTTTTGAATATCTATTTTACTAATTTCGCCACCACAAATTTCTTTGATTAAAAAAGCTGCTTTATTTAATCCATCTTCAATAGATAACTGATCAATACCTCTTTCAAATCTAAATTTTGCATCTGTATCAATATTAAGTTTCTTAGCAGTTTTTCTAATTGATCTTGGATCAAAATAAGCCGACTCTAATAAAACATTTTTTGTATCTAACTCGGTACTGGATCTTGTGCCTCCAATAATTCCTCCTAGGCCTAAAACACCTTTGTTATCACTTATTACACACATTCCATTATCTAGTTTATAATTTTTATTATCTAAAGCAGTAAATTCTTCTCCTGATTTTGAATTTCTAACAATTATTCCCTTATCAATTTTGTCAGCATCGTATGCGTGCAAGGGACGATTAATATCAATCATGACATAATTTGTAATATCTACAATTGCAGATATTGGTTTTTGGCCTATAGAAATTAATTTATCTTTCAGCCATTGAGGACTTTCTGTATTTTTGACGTTAGTTATCAAACAGCTACCAAAAGATAAACAGCCTTGATTTTTTTCTTTTGTTATTTTTACTTTTAAGGTCTGTTTTTTATTAGATTTAATTTTTTTATCTTTTTCTAGTTTTAAGGTTCCAAAACCTGCAGCTGATAAATCTCTCGCAATCCCTCGAACACCAAGACAATCTGGTCTATTTGGGGTAATTGATAAATCAATGAGATTAGATCTAGATTTAGAGAAATAACTTTTTCCAACATTTTTTTCATATTTGGATGACGGTAGCTCAGTAATACCATCACTTTCATCTGATAAATTCAATTCAGATTCAGAACAGAGCATTCCATAAGATGTAACATCTCTGATTTTAGCAACAACAAGTTTGGTTTTATTTTTTGGAATTATTGCACCAGGTGGAGCATAAACTGTAAAAAGACCCTCTCTTGCATTTGCAGCCCCACAAACAACTTTTTTAATTTCTTTATTACCAACATCAACATCACAAACTTTAAGTCTATCTGCATTAGGATGTTTTTCTGTTTTTACAATTTTTGCTACTTTAAATAAATCTAATCCCTCAGATAAGTTTTCTATACTTTCAACCTCAAGACCTATATCTGTTAGTTTATCAAGAAGTTTGTCTTCTTTAGCACTTGTTTTTAAATGATCTTTTAACCAATCATATGTAATCTTCATCTGCTTAAGCCTCTATAATTTGATGGTACATCAAGCGGATCAAAACCAAAATGATTTAACCATCTGTAGTCACAGTCAAAAAATGCTCTTAGATCATTAATACCATATTTAAGCATTGCTAGTCGGTCTATACCTATTCCAAAAGCATATCCTTGGTATTTAGATGGATCTACTTTTACATTTCTTAATACATTAGGATGCACCATGCCACATCCTAAAATTTCAAGCCACTTATCTCCTTCTCCAATAATTATTTTGCCATCTTTTATTTCGTACCCAATATCTACTTCAGCAGATGGTTCTGTAAATGGAAAATGACTAGGTCTAAATCTCATTTTAATTTTTTCAACTTCGAAAAATTCTTTAATGAAATAGTTCAAGCATCCTTTTAAATGACCCATATTAATGTTTGTATCAATATGTAAACCTTCTACTTGATGAAACATTGGAGCATGTGTTTGGTCGCTATCAGATCTATAAGTTCTGCCAGGTGCAATGATCTTAAATGGGGGTTTGTCTTTTAGCATAGTTCTGATTTGTACAGGTGAGGTATGAGTTCTTAACAAAACTTCTTTGTTTTCATTTAAGTAAAATGTATCATGCATATCTCTTG
The DNA here is from genome assembly GCA_902632545.1 of uncultured Pelagibacteraceae bacterium. GTDB lineage: Bacteria > Pseudomonadota > Alphaproteobacteria > Pelagibacterales > Pelagibacteraceae > Pelagibacter. Next base: position 23,132 of record CACPCX010000006.1, on the reverse strand, counting down.
CTGGATGATTGTCAGGTGTGTTTAGAGCAGTAAAGTTGTTATATTCATTTTCTACGTCAGGGCCTTCTTCAACACTAAATCCTATTTCGGAGAAAATAGACGAAATTTCATCAATAGTTTGTGATACAGGATGAACTTTTCCTCTAACAAATGGTCTTTCAGGTAAAGTTATATCGACTTTTTCCTTTTCTAATTTTTCGTTTATTTTTTTTCCCTCTATCTCACTAATTTTAGAAATTATCAAATTCTGAAGTTCGTCTTTAGCTTGATTTAATTCTGATGCAAAATTTTTTCTATCAGTCTCAGGAATTGATCCTATAGTTTTAAACTGTGATGAAATTAAACCATTTTTACCAAAGAGCTCGGTTTTGATTTCATTTATTTGATCAATGCTTAAATCATTTTCTAGCTTTGATATAAACTGGTCTCTAATATTTTTTATCTCTGACATAAAAGTAGATTATTTCCTTAAGAAATAAAAACAATAGCGAAGATTAATTTAAAGCGGATTGAGCTTTTTGTACAATTGTTTTGAATGCTTCTGGGCTATCGTAGGCAATTTCAGCAAGAATTTTTCTATCTATTACAATACCACATTTACTTAATCCATTGATAAATTTTGAATAAGTTAAGCCTTCAGCTCTAACACCAGCATTGATTCTCTGTATCCACAATGATTTAAAATCTCTTTTTTTATTTCTTCTGTCTCTATAAGCATATTGCATGGATTTTTCCATGGCTTGCTTAGCAACTCTTATTGTATTTTTTCTTCTGCCCCATTGACCTTTTACAGCTTTCAGAACTTTTTTATGTTTAGCTTTACTAGTAACACCTCTTTTTACTCTTGCCATTATTAACCTCTTAAGCTGTAGGGCATGTATGACTTAATAATTTTTCCATCTTGCTTTGTTAAAGTCGTAGTGCCTCTTAGTTTTCTTATTTGTGAATTCGTTCTTTTAATCATGCCATGTCTTTTACCTGCCTGAGCAGAAATAACTTTACCTTTAGCAGATATTTTAAATCTTTTTTTTGCTGAGCTTTTAGTTTTTAGTTTTGGCATAATTCTGCGGTTTTATACAAAGAAAGATATAATTTTACAACCTATATTAAGGCTTATAAAGGCTGAATTACCATGATCATTTGCTTCCCATCAAACTTCGGGTGCGATTCTACTTTGCCAATATCCTTCATGTCTTCTTTAATTTTTCCCATTAATTCATTTCCTAAGTGAGAATGCTGTAACTCTCTACCTTTAAACCTTATAGTAAATTTAACCTTATCTCCTTTGGCTATAAACTTTTTAGCATTTTTGACTTTAAACTCATAATCATGAGTTTCTGTAACAGGTCTCATTTTGATTTCTTTTAAAGAGATAATTTTTTGTTTTTTCTTTGCAAGATTTGCTTTTTTTTGAGCATCATACTTGTATTTACCCATATCCATTATTTTACATACAGGAGGGTTTGCATTAGGTGCTATCTCAATTAAATCTAAACCTTGATTTTTTGCCATTGAAATAGCTTCATTGGTATTCATTACTCCAAGATTTTCTCCATCACTTGCAATGACTTGTACATCGGGTGAAAAAATTCTATTATTAGATCTTGGGCCCCTGTCCTTGGTTCTTCTTTGAAAATAATTTTGTTTGAAGTCTGCCACTTAGTTTGATGATGCTTTGTTTAAAGCAGAAAATGTTTTTAAGAATTGATCTATACCCATATTTTCTTGTTTATTAGAGTCTAATCTTCTAATCGTTACTGAATTGGAGTCAACTTCTTTTTTACCACAAATTAATAAAAGCGGTATTTTTGCTAAAGAATGATCTCTAATTTTATAATTTAAATTATGATTTTTCAGATCTACAGCAGAACTTATACCTGAATTTTTAATCTTATTTGATACCTTGACCGCATAATCATTAAATTCTTCTGAAATAGGTATCACCATAGTCTGTAAAGGAGATATCCAAAATGGAAACTTGCCTGCATAGTTTTCAATTAAAATTCCAATAAATCTTTCTAAAGAACCAAATAATGCTCTGTGTAACATAACAGGAACTTTTTTAGTTCCATTTTTGTCTACATATGAAGCATCTAATCTTCCAGGTAAATTTAAATCTACTTGTAAAGTTCCACATTGCCAATCTCTACCGATTGCATCTCTTAAAACAAATTCAATTTTAGGACCATAAAATGCTCCCTCTCCCTTATTAATACTATATTCTAACTTGGAAGCTTTTACTGCTTCAAGTAAAGAGGCTTCGGCCTTATCCCAAATTTCATCGTCTCCAACTCTTACCTCTGGTCTATCTGCGTATTTAAGAATTACATTTTTAAAGCCTAAATTTTTATAAATATCTAAAATTAAATTAGTTACCTCTAAACATTCACTAGTAATTTGGTCTTCAGAACAAAATATGTGAGCATCATCTTGAGTAAATGCTCTTACCCTTAATAATCCATGTAAAGCTCCTGATGGTTCGTAACGATGAACTTTTCCAAATTCTGCAATACGTAAAGGAAGATCTCTGTAACTTTTCAAACCTTGATTAAATACTTGAATATGTCCAGGACAATTCATTGGTTTGATTGCAAATACTTTTTCATCAGGTGTTTCTGATGTATACATATTTTCTGCATATTTTTCCCAATGTCCTGATTTTTCCCATAGTTGTCTATCTAATATTTCTGGTGTATTTACCTCTTTATAACCAGCAGCGTCTTGTCGACTTCTCATATAGTTAATTAATTTTCGAAATAAAGTCCATCCCTTTTCATGCCAAAATACTGAACCTGGACTTTCTTCTCTAAAATGAAATAGGTCCATTTCTTTTCCAAGTTTTCTATGATCTCTTTTTTCAGCTTCTTCAATTCTTTTTAAATAATCATCTAAATCTTTCTGAGTAGCCCATCCTGTTCCATAAATTCTTTGTAACATTTCATTATTAGAGTCCCCCCTCCAATATGCTCCTGAAACTTTCATCAATTTGAAGGCTTTGCCTATTTTGCCAGAAGATAATAAATGTGGACCTCTACATAAATCATGCCAAGTATCTCCATGATGATATATAGAAAGTTCCTCCGTTTTTGGAATACTTTCAATTATTTCAGCCTTATATTTTTCACCAATTTTTATAAAATGTTTTATTGCTTTTTCTCTCTCCCAAACTTCCCTTCTTGTTTTTACATCTCTGTCAATAATTTCTGACATTCTTTTTTCAATATTTTCAAGATCTTCATCTGTAAAAGGCTCTTTTCTGGCAAAATCATAATAAAAACCATTTTCAATTACTGGCCCAATGGTTACCTGAGTTCCGGGATATAATTCTTGAACAGCCATAGCCATAATATGTGCTGCATCATGCCTGATAACTTCTAAACCCTCATGATCTTTTGCAGTAAAAATTTTAACAGAGCTATCTTTATTTATTTCAAAATATAAATCTTTAAGCTCACCATCAACACTCATTACAAGTGCTTGTTTAGCTAATGATTTGCTAATTTTTTCAGCTACTTCCAGTCCAGTAACTTTATTTGGAAAATCAATGTTGTTTCCGTCAGGTAATGTAATTATTGGCATTTAATTTAATAATCTTTTATACTCTGAATAAGTAGAAAAACACATTTTTTCAACATTAAATTTTTGAACTATGTTTTTTCTTCCCTCTATACCAATTGATTTTAATAGTGTTTCATCTAAATAAAGAAGTTTTAGAATTTTCTTACTTAATGATTTAGCATTTCCTGCCTCATACAAAAAACCTGTCTTTTCATCTATAATTGTTTCATTTGATCCACCAATATTACTTGCAATAATTGGTGTCTCCATTGATTGTGCTTCAACAGCAACTCTTCCAAAAGCTTCCGGCTCCGTTGAGGCAGAAACTACAATATCTGAAACCTTATAAGCCAAAGCCATATCCTTACAGTGATCTATGAATCTAATTTGCTTTGACAACCTATATTGTTCTGAAAGTCTAATTAACTTTTTCTTATATAAATCTCTACCTTGGTCACTACCCAGAATAACAGCATAAAATGCTTCATAACCCAATTCAATATTAACTAAATTAACTGCTTCAATAAAATCTTCTTGTCCTTTCCAAGATGTTAATCTCCCAGGCAAAAGAATAATTTTTTTATCTTTTTCAATATTCCATTTTGTTAATAATTTTTTTTCATCAGACTCAAATTTTGTAGTTGGATCAAAATAATCAATATTAATTCCTCTAAAAATAACTAACAATTTTTTCCTATCATTAAGATATTTAGAATAATTTTGTTTAATATGTGAAAATATAAAATTAGAGCCTGCAATTATTAAATCAGATCTTGTCATAATCGAATTATAGAATTTTTTTAAATTATTTTTGAAGTTGTATGTTCCATGAAATGTTGTAACAAATTTTCTCCTAGTTAGTTTCGTTGCTAATAAACATGACCAGGCTGGAGCTCTGCTCCTTGCATGCACTATAGAGATATTATTAATTAAAATTATACCAATTAAAATTATAGCATTTACTAAAATTAATAGTGGGTTTTTGCTATTTACAGGCAACCTAAATACTTTTACTTTTTTTTTATCTACAAATTTTAGTAATTCACCACCACTTGTAACTATAAAAGATTTACAATTGTTTTCAGGTAAGTAATGAGCGATGTCAAAACAGCCTGTTTCTGCTCCTCCATAACCTAATTTTGGTATTACTTGTAAAACTTTTAAATCAGATGACATTTGATATGATTATATATTAATAGACAAAACTTATAAACGATTATGGCAAATTTCAGATTTTATAAAATATCAAATACAAAGAAAATCAGACATATTGCCAAAATTTTTAAAAATAGTTCTTTTATAGTTTTTTTACACGGTTTTATGTCAGACCTTGAAGGAGAAAAACCAAATACATTTTTAAAGTTTGCCAAGAAAAATAAAGTAAGTTTTTTAGCACTTGAATACTCTGGACATGGAAAATCTTCAGGTAAATTTATAAATGGAAATATTTCAAAATGGAGTAAAGAGACGTCAGTTCTAATAAGGAAATATGTAAAAAAAAAAGACTTTATATTAATTGGTTCAAGTATGGGAGCATGGATTTCTCTTAATCAATTTAAAATTTTTAAAAAACAAATTAAGGGATTTTTAGGAATAGGAGCTGCCCCTGAATTTTTGGAAAACTTAATGTGGAAAAAATTTACAAAAAAGATGAAAGACGAAACAATAAGAAATGGTATTTATCATTTAAAACACGGAAATTATGAATATCCAATTTCACTTCAGCTAATAAAAGATGGAAGAAAAAACAAAGTTTTGAATAAAAAAATTAATTCAAATATCAAAGTAACAATGGTACATGGTGAAAAGGATGAGGTAGTCCCTGTTTCTTATTCAAGAAAGATTTTAAGATTATTCCCAAAAGCAAAAAGAAAATTAAATATTATTAAGAAAGGCGATCATAGTTTATCAAGTAAAAAAAGGTTAAAGGTCATTTTGAAAGAGCTTAATTTGTTAATTTAACTAACTTTTTTAACTTGTTTTTTTAATGTTATAGGATTTTTTAGTTTATCTAACATTTCTTTTGGACATACTTGAATAAAATTATTAATTTCATAATTAAAACTTTCAATTAATTTTTTAGACAAATCTGATCCTGTTTCTTTGAAATGCTCATTGATTAAATTTTTTAAAAATTCTTTCCAATAATCTGTTTCTACATTTTGCCATACGACTGAATCAGGATTTACTTTTTTTTCAAATTGTTGTTTTTTGTCATAAATAAATGCCATACCTCCGGTCATCCCTGCTGCAAAGTTATCACCAACATTACCTAATATTACAACTGTTCCACCAGTCATGTACTCACAACCATTTGAGTCGCAACCTTCTATAACTGTTATTGCACCTGAGTTTCTTACTGCAAATCTATCTCCTGCTAAACCTGCTGCAAAAAGTTTACCCGATGTAGCTCCGTACAAAACAGTGTTGCCAATAATAGTATTTTCATTTGAAATTAAATTACTCTCATCTGAAAGTTTTATTGCTATAGTTGCACCTGACAAGCCTTTTCCAACATAATCATTAGCATCTCCTTTAAGTATTAGCTTTAATCCTTTTGTAGAGAAAGCACCAAAAGATTGCCCTGCTGATCCTTTAAAATTTAAAGTTAAAAAATTTTCATCTAGCTTATCGTATCCATATTTTTTATATAGGTGGTGAGAAATTCTAGTTCCTACAGCTCTATTTGTGTTTTTTATTGAATACTCTTTTTCAATTTTTTGTGAATTATCCAATGCTGTTTCTATCTCTGGCCAAATTTCTTGATCTAATGTATCTGGAACTTTATTAATTTCTATGCTTTCACAATATCTTTTATTATCCCCTGGATCTGCTTGAACAAATAATGGATTTAAATCTAAATCATCTAGATTAGGGGAAGCTTTATTGACTTGCATTAACAGATCAGTTCTGCCAATTATTTCATTAAGTGATTTAAAGCCAAGTTCAGCTAATATTTCTCTTACTTCTGAGGCAATAAAAGTGAATAAATTTACTACCTTGTCAGGTGTTCCGTTAAATTTCTCTCTTAATTTTTCATCCTGAGTGCATACTCCAACTGGACATGTGTTTGAATGACATTGTCTAACCATTATACAGCCCATTGCCACCAAAGCAGTTGTTGCAACACCGTACTCTTCTGCTCCCATCATTGCAGCAATTACAACATCTCTTCCAGTTTTAATTCCACCATCAGTTCGCAAAGTTACTTTGTGTCTAAGATTATTTAATGTTAATACTTGATTTGCCTCGGTAAGACCCATCTCCCAGGGTATTCCAACATACTTAACACTTGTTTGCGGTGTAGCTCCGGTTCCCCCATTATGGCCTGAAATTAATATTATATCAGCTTCAGCTTTAGCTACCCCTGCAGCAATTGTTCCTACACCCGATGATGCAACTAATTTTACACCTATACGAGCTTTGGGATTTATTTGTTTTAAGTCATAAATTAATTGTGCCAAATCTTCAATTGAATAAATATCGTGATGAGGAGGTGGAGATATTAGAGTAACTCCTGGAGTTGAATGTCTTAATTTTGCAATTTCATCTGTTACCTTAAAACCAGGTAACTGACCGCCTTCTCCTGGTTTTGCTCCCTGAGCAATTTTTATTTCTATTTCATTACAATTGTTTAAATAATTGATGGTCACTCCAAATCTTGCGGAAGCAATTTGTTTTACTCTTGAGTTTGCACTATCACCACTTTGCATCAATTTAAATCTCTGTTCATCTTCGCCACCCTCCCCACTACAAGAAGCTCCTTTTATTCTATTCATTCCAATTGCTAAAGTCTCATGAGCTTCTTTAGATAATGCACCATGGGACATGCTACCGCTTCCAAATCTTTTTAATATATTTTGAATTGGTTCAACTTCTCCTAAATCTATTGAAGGGCCTAATTTCTTTTTTCTAAAGTCTATTAAATCTCTTAAATTTATAGGAGGCAAATTATAAATTCCTTCAGCATATTTTTTATATGCATCATATGAATTTGACCCAACAGCACTTTGTAGTAAATGAATTAATCTACCTTGATATTGATGAGTTTCACCATTTTTTCTATATCTATAAATACCACCAATTGGAAGAACTGTTTCTGAACTTTCAAAAGCCTCTTTATGAATTTCTCTAATTTTTTTTTCTATCCCAGTCAATCCAATTCCAGAGATTTTTGATGTAACGCCCGGAAAATAATCATCAACTACAGTTCTGCTTAATCCAACGGTTTCAAAATTACAGCCACCTCTATAAGAACTTAAAACTGATATGCCCATTTTTGACATTATTTTTAATAGTCCTGCATTAACAGACTTTATGTATCTATCTACACAATCCTCAAAACTAAATTGACCAAATAGTTTTTTTGAAAATCTTTGGTACAAACTATCAAAAGCCAAGTAAGGATTAACAGTGGTAGCACCTACTCCAATTAGTGTAGCAAATGAATGTGTATCCATCGCCTCTCCTGACTGAACATTTATCGAAACGTAACCTCTTAACTTTTTATTAATTAAAAAAGTGTTTATAGATCCAACACATAAAAGCATTGGTATAGGTAGTTTCTTATCAGATATCTCTTTGTCACTAAGAATTAGTTGGGTTACCCCTTGTCTTACGGCTATTTCTGCTTCCTTTTGAATTCTATCCATTGCATCAGACAAACTTTCATCTTTTGAAAAGCTGCAATCTATCATTACAGAATTTTTTCCAAAAAAATTAATAAATTTCTCAAATTGAGAATTTGATAAAATCGGACTATTAAGAACATAAATATTTTCTTTTGTTAAAGTATCGAAATCTAAAATATTACCTAGGTTACCAAAACGAGTTTTAAGACTCATAACTTTATTTTCTCTAAGTGAATCAATTGGTGGATTTGTTACCTGGCTAAAGTTTTGTCTAAAAAAATGATAAAGTGGTCTATATTTGTCCGATAATACTGCAAGTGGAGTATCATCACCCATTGAACCAGTTGCCTCTTTTGCATCTTCAGCCATAGGGTGTAAAATTAACTCTAAATCCTCTAAACTAATTCCAAAAGTATATTGTCTTCTTCTTAGGGCCTCACCCTCAAAAACATTTTTTTCATTAGAGATTATTAATTTTTCATCTAGGTCAACAATTTGAGAATTAAAGTGTTTAAATTCTTTAGCTAAATAATCTTTTATTTGAGTATTTGAAAATACTTTGCCTTTTTCAATTCTAACTCCTAAAATTTCACCTGGTCCTAGTCTACCTTTCGATAAAATTTTCTTCTCATTCAATTCAATCATACCAGTCTCTGACCCAGCAAATAACATTTTATCTTTTGTAATTGCGTACCTTAATGGTCTTAAACCATTTCTATCATTTGCAGCAATAACCCACTCATTATCAGTTGCAGCAATAGCAGCTGGTCCATCCCATGGTTCCATTGTACTATTTAGAAAATTAAATAATTGTTGATGATTTTTAGGTAGTGTCTTATTTTTTTTTGACCATGCATCAGGTACCAACATTAATTTAGCTAATGGAGCTGGTTGCCCAGATTTGTTTAATAGTTCAAAAACATTATCAAGTGCTGCTGAGTCAGAAACACCTTTTTGTATAACAGGTTTTAAATTTTCAATATTATCGAATAGGGGACTGCTCATTTCTTGTTCATGAACTTTCATCCAGTTTTTATTTCCTTTATAAGTGTTTATTTCACCGTTGTGAGCAATAGCCCTAAATGGTTGAGCCAGACTCCAGCTAGGAGCTGTATTAGTTGAAAATCTTTGATGAAAAATAGCATATCTAGAAATAAATCTTTTATCTCTCAAATCTAAATAAAAATCTGAAATTGCTTCAGCAAGATATAAACCTTTATATATGATTGACTTTGAACTAATAGAACAAATATAAAAATTATTCAAAGATAATTGAAAAGCTTTTTTTTCAATTTTCTTTCTAGTCTCATAAATTTTTCTCTCTAGATCTTTTTCTAATAAATCTTGATCATTAGATTTAAATAAAACCTGAATAATTTCAGGCATTGTTTGAAGAGCTTTTTGTCCTAAAATTTTTGAATTTACAGGAACCTGTCTCCACCCATAAATACTAAAATTATTTTTAGTTAGTTCACTCTCTACAATTGTTTTGCAACTTTCTTGCGCTGAATAATCATTTCTTGGCAGAAATATCATACCAACACATATTTCAGCGTTATCATAATCATGTCCTGTAACCTCAATTTTCTCTATGAAAAAATCTTTAGGTATCTCAACGTGGATTCCTGCTCCATCCCCAGTTTTACCATCTGCATCAACTGCACCTCTATGCCAAACAGCCTTAAGTGCATTAATTCCATGCTCTACTATTTCACGAGATTTTTTACCTTCTGTAGAAACTATTACCCCAACACCACACGCATCATGCTCCATTTCCTTTGAATAAACATGATTTTTTGTGAGTAATTTCAAATTTTTATAATAATTTTTCATTAAGCTACTTTTGATTTTTTAATTTCCATTTCTTCTAAATAATTTTTCATTGCTGTAGCAGCATCTCTGCCATCTTTGATCGCCCAAACAACTAATGATGCTCCTCTTACAATATCACCAGCAGCAAATACTCCTTTTAAGTTTGTTTCCATTGTATCAAAGTCAGTTTTTATTGTACCCCACTTAGTTACTTGAAGTTCTTTGGCATCAAATAGGTTTGGTAAATCTTCAGGATCAAAACCAAGTGCTTTAATCACCATATCAGCTTTAATCTCATACTCAGAACCTTCTTTTACTTCGGGCTTTCTTCTTCCTGTTTCATCTGGTTCACCTAATTGAATTTGATCAACAACTAAATTTTCAATTTTGTTTTTACCTTTAAATTCTTTCGGGCTTGATAACCAAACAAATTCTACACCTTCCTCTTCAGCATTAGCAACCTCTCTCGATGAACCAGGCATATTTTCTTTATCCCTTCTGTATAAACATTTTACTGATTTTGCTTTTTGTCTAACTGATGTTCTTACACAGTCCATTGCTGTATCACCTCCCCCAATAACAACAACGTCTTTACCTTCAGCATTTAAAATTCCTTTATCAAATAGTTCAACTTTATCACCTAATCCCTTTTTATTTGATGCTGTTAGAAATTCCATTGCAGGAAAAACATTATCCAAATCATTTCCAGGTAATTCAACTTCTCTTGGTTTATAAACCCCTGTTGCTATAAGAATTGCATCATGTTTTTTTCTTAGTTGCTCTAAAGTTGCATCTTTGCCAACCTCAAAATTTTGAACAAATTCAATACCTCCATCTTTTAAAAGTTTTGTCCTTCTTTCAACAACATGTTTTTCTAACTTAAAACTCGGTATTCCATAAATTAGTAAACCGCCAGCACGATCGTATCTGTCGTAAACAGTAATTTTATATCCATTTTTCCTTAGTTGCTCTGCTGCTGCTAATCCAGCTGGTCCAGCTCCAACAATTCCTACACTCTGATCTTTCTCAAATTTTACAGATATTGGTTTTACCCAACCTTGAGCCCATGCGTTATCAGTTATGTATTTTTCCATTGAGCCAATAGTAACTGTGCCATGGCCCGATTGTTCAATGACACAATTTCCTTCACACAACCTGTCTTGTGGACATATTCTTCCACATACTTCTGGCATATTGTTGGTGCTTTGGGATAATTCATAAGCTTCCTTTAATCTTCCCTCTGCAGTTAATTTTAGCCAGTCTGGAATATTATTACTCAAAGGGCAATGAACCTGGCAAAATGGGACACCACATTGAGAGCACCTGCTCGACTGTTCTTGAGCTTTTCGGTTAATGAACTCGTCATAAATTTCTTTAAAGTCCTCTTTACGAGTTTCAACGCCCCTTTTAGGTGGAGTCTGTTGACCTATTTCGACAAATTTAAGCATTTTATCAGTCATTTTTTTTTATAATTTATGGCAAAATATACATTGTTTTTATTAGTAAAAGTATTATTTAGGTCAATAATTATGACCTTTTTTATATCATTAATAGCGTAAAATTTAATGATTTTAATATTTGCATACCTAATATGTTCCTAGCGAAATGTTTGAAATGCCATTTTTTTAGGCTAGGAAGAGTCTGTGCTTCAAAATATTATTGAAATTATAATTCTATCGGCAATTCAAGGAATCTCTGAATTTTTACCCGTTAGCTCATCTGCTCATTTAATTCTGGTATCAACGCTATATGAATTTAAATCCAGTTCTATTCTAATTGATATCAGCCTTCATTTAGGATCTCTAATAGCAATAATTTATTTTTTTAGAGTTGAACTGTTTGATGCTAGAAATAATAAAAGACTTTTAAGTTTAATTATTTTTGGATCTTTTCCTTTAATAATTGTTGGCTACATATTTTATAGCACTGGTATTATTTACCAGTTGAGAAACATAGAAATTATTGCTTGGACTACTTTAATTTTTGCGGTTGTTTTATATATCTCCGATAAGAGTCGGTTTGATAAAAAAATTTCTTCAAATTTAAACTTAAAATTAATCATTTTCATAGGTATTTTCCAAATTTTATCATTAGTGCCAGGGGTTAGTAGAGCGGGTATCACTATAACAGCTGCAAGAATTTTAAAATTTAATAGGGTTGATTCAAGTAAGATATCCTTTTTACTTTCTATACCAGCTTTGGCAGGAGCAAGTGTTTTAAGTTTTAAGGATGTTTTGGAGCAAACAATTGAATTTAACTATCTAGTAATCGTAGCAATTATATCTTCTTTTATTTTTTCTTTCTTAACAGTAAAATTCTTTTTAATTTATATAAATAGATTTTCAATGAACGCTTTTGTAATTTATAGAATTTTAATTGCTTTATTTTTATTTTATTTAATTTATTAAGTATATTTATTTTTTACTAATGGTAATAATTGAGATAAGAGAACTCCACATAAAATAAAAAAGCATCCAAGTAAATTATTTATATCTAAGATTTGATTTAAAATAAACCATGCAGCAATAGTAGCAAATACACCCTCAAGTGAAAATATAATAGCTGCAGGCGCTGGACTAATATTTCGCTGCGCATAAATTTGTAATACAAATGCAAATCCTCCAGATAATATACCTGCATATAAAATTGAATAAATTTCCATTAAAATATTATTTAAAATAAATTCTTCGTAAATAATTCCGATTATAAAAGAAAGTATGGCTACTATTAAAGTTTGTACTGCTCCTAAAGTAAGAGGAAGATTGTATTTAGTTATTATAATTCCAGTAAAAATTATATGTGTACTCCAAAATAAAGCTCCTAGAACAACTAAGGTATCACCAAGTCTTACTGTAGCATCATGGAAATTTGTTAATAGATATCCTCCAATTAAACATAAGACTACCGAAGGCCAAACACTCCAGTGCATTGATTTTTTTCCAAATAAAAAAATGATTATTGGCACCATAGGTACATAAAAAATTGTAAAGAAGGCAGCATTAGCAACATCTGTATATAGCAGAGCAACTTGTTGTAATGCAGAACCTAAAAATAAAGAAATTCCAATTAATAATGAGTAAATTACAAAGGTTTTTTTATCTAATTTAAATTCTGATTTAAAGTTCTTTAATTCAAATAAAATCAATAGTGGTGTTATGGCTAAAAAACCAACAAAAAATCTCACAGCGTTAAATGTGAAAGGTCCAATATTGTCCATGCCAGTATCTTGAGCAATAAAAGTTGTTCCCCAAATGAAAGTGCACAATAGAGCACTAAATAAAGAGATTGATTTAGACATTTTTAGTTAGACAGCTAGTTTATAGGCAAAATTTTTACCTAGATTTTCCTTTAAATCGTTATTAAACCTAGCAGCTTCAGCACCATCAATAATTCTATGATCATAAGATAAGGAAATTGGCAACATAGTTCTAATTTGAAATTTTCCATTCATAAAAATTTGTTTTTTTTCAGATCTACCTACTCCTAATATAGCCACTTCAGGATAATTAATTATAGGAGTAAAAAATGAACCTCCTATACCACCTAAACTTGTAATCGTCATCGATCCACCAAATAATTCTTTTTTATCAATTTTCAAATTTCTACAAAGCTCACTTATTTCTCTCAACTCTTTGCTTATTAATGAAATTTTTTTATTGTTTGCATTCCTTAATTTTGGAACCATTAATCCATTTGGTGTATCAACCGCTATTCCAATATGGTAATATTTTTTTACAGTCATTTTTCCACTATCAATTTCGTCAATAGAGGAATTAAAATTAGGAAATTTTTTTAAAGATGCAACTAAAGCCTTTATGATAAATGCCAGAGGTGTAATCTTAATTTTTTCTCCAGTATACATATCTTTTAATGAACTTCTGAAATTTTCCATTTCAGTAATATCAGCTTCATCATGATTTGTTACATGAGGAATTGTTGTCCATGAATTAATAAGATATTTTGATGATAACTTTTTAACTCTCGGCACGTCTTTAATTTCAACCTCACCAAAATCAGAATGTTCAAATTCACTTTTAATTTTATTTGGTTTGCTATCTTTTACTGCAGCATTATTTTTTGAATTAGATGATACAAATTTTTTAATATCATCTTCAATAACTCTACCATCTTTCTCACTTCCGATTACCTGATTTATATTTACACCAAGTTCTCTAGCAAATTTTCTCGCTTTTGGACTTGCAAAAGAAATATCTGTTACATTTTTTTTATGAATAATTTTTGGTTGGATATAATCTTTTTTTATCTCAGTTTTTTTAATATCTTTTTCAATATCTAGTTTTTCCTTAACTTCTTCTTTTTTTATTTCCAAATTACTCTCTATAGTTAAAATCAAGTCACCCTCAGAAACTTTATCTCCTACTTTTATTTTTAAATTTTTAACTTTACCCTCTAAATTTGAGGGTATTTCTACGCTAGATTTGTCACTTTCAATTGTTATTAGGGCTTCATTTTTTTTAATTGATTGACCTTCTGAAACTAATACCTCAATAACCTCAACGTCTTTAAAATCTCCAATATTAGGTACTTTAATCTCAGTTTCTGACATTTATAATTTTGTTGGCATTGGTTTGTTACTATCAATATTATATTTCTTCATTGCATCTTTTGCGTATTTAGAAGTAATAAGCTGTTCTTTTGCCAAAATACTTAAACCGTAAGCAACCAAATGTTCTTTATCTACCTCAAAAAATTTTCTTAAATTTTTTCTTGTATCACTTCTTCCAAAACCATCAGCTCCTAATGAATAAAAACTTTTATTAGTATAAGATCTGATTTGATCTGAATTCATTCTCATATAATCAGATGCAGCCATAATCGGGCCCTCTGTTTGGCCTAGGCATTGCTCAACATAAGATTTTTTAGGTTCTTTATCTGGATTCAAAAGATTATACCTTTCTACCTCCATTCCATCTTTTCTTAGTTCATTAAAACTTGTTACGCTCCATATCTCACTGTCAATTTGATAATCATTTTGCAAAATCTCTGCAGCTGACATCATTTCCCTTAAGATTGTTCCTGATCCTAAAAGTTGAATTTTAGTTTTTTTGTATTTATTAAATTCCTTTATTTTATACATTCCCTTTAAAATACCTTCTTCACAATTCTTATCTTTAGGCATTTCTGGGTGTGAGTAATTTTCATTCATTGTAGTAATATAATAAAAAACATTCTCATTTTTCTCATGCATTCTTCTTAAACCTTCTCGAAAAATGACCGCTAATTCATAATGAAATGTAGGATCATAAGTTACACAATTTGGAATAGTTGATGCAATTAAATGACTATGCCCATCCTGGTGTTGTAAACCTTCTCCAGCTAATGTTGTTCTTCCAGCTGTTGCACCCACCAAAAATCCTCTAGCCTGACTATCTCCAGCTGCCCAAGCTAGATCTCCTATTCTTTGGAAACCAAACATTGAATAAAAAATATAAATTGGGATCATTTCGATATCATGATTAGTATATGCAGTGGCAGCAGCAATCCACGAAGACATAGCACCTGCTTCATTGATACCTTCCTCTAAAACTTGACCACTTTTATCTTCTCTATAAGAACTTAATTGAGCTGCATCCTCAGGTTCGTATTTTTGTCCTTCATGAGCATAAATCCCTATTTTTTGAAAAAATCCTTCCATACCAAAAGTTCTCGCTTCGTCAGGAATAATAGGAACCAGTCTAGGAGATATATTTTTATCCCTTAATAAATTTGTTAACATTCTTACTAAGGCCATGGTAGTAGACATTTCTTTTTCACCAGTTGATACTTTCATAAAATCGAAAATATCTTTTGAGGGTGCTTTGATTGGTTTAGCGAAAGTCGAACGCTCTGGTAAATATCCACCTAATTTAATTCTTCTTTCTTTTATATATTTTATTTCTGGAGATTTTTCGTCAGGCCTAAAGTATTCAATATTTCTCACCTGCTCATCTGTTAAGGGAACATCAAATCGATCTCTATAGTACATCAAGTCATCAACATCTAATTTTTTAGTTTGATGAGTAGTATTTACACTTTCTCCTGATTTTCCCATTCCATAACCTTTAATAGTTTTTGCAATTATCACCGTTGGGCTTCCCTGGTGTTTAGTCGCTTTGTCATATGCAGCAAAAACTTTGTGAGGATCGTGACCACCTCTATTAAGTCTCCAAATATCTTTATCTGACAAGCTTGAAACTAATTCTAATGCTTCAGGAGATTTCCCAAAAAACTTTTCTCTTACATAAGCACCATCTCTGGCTTTCATTGCTTGGTACTCACCATCTACTGTCTCGTTCATAATTTTAATTAAGTCACCAGTTTTATCATTAGCAAGCAATGAATCCCAATATGACCCCCAAATAACTTTAATTACATTCCAGCCAGATCCTCTGAAACTTCCTTCAAGCTCTTGAATAATTTTTCCATTACCTCTCACTGGACCATCTAATCTTTGAAGATTACAATTTATTACAAATATTAAATTATCTAAATTTTCTCTAGCAGCTAATCCAATAGCTCCCATTGACTCAGGCTCATCCATCTCCCCATCGCCTAAAAAAGCCCACACTTTTCTTCCTTCATCTTTAATCAAACCTCTATTAATTAAATATTTCATGTACCTAGCTTGATATATAGCGAGCATGGGACCTAACCCCATGGATACTGTGGGAAACTGCCAAAATTTTGGCATTAACCAAGGGTGTGGATATGACGATAGACCTCCAGGCTTTACCTCTTGTCTGAAGCTATCTAATTGTTTCTCATTTAATCTGCCTTCTAAGAATGCCCTTGCATACATTCCCGGAGCACTATGCCCTTGAAAATAAATTAAATCTCCACCAAATTTATTATTTTTTGCTCTCCAAAAATGATTCATACCTACATCGTATAATGTTGCAGCAGATGCAAATGTACCAATATGTCCACCAAGCTCAGGATGTTTTTTATTTGCTCGAACTACCATTGCTGCTGCATTCCATCTAATTAACGATCTAATTCTTCTTTCAATATTTTGATCGCCACTAGACTTTACTTCGGCCTCAGGAGGTATTGTATTAATGTATGGTGTATTTTGAGTATAAGGAATATTCGCTCCCTCACGATAAGCTTTATTAATTAATTCTTTTATTAAAAAATGAGCTCTTTGGTTTCCATCTTTGGAAATTACTGCAGATAAAGACTCCAACCAATCTTGGGTTTCAAGTGGATCAATATCAGAACCATTAACAACTTGAATTATAGATTGATTTTTCTCTACTATTGGTTCACTAATAATTTTTTTTTCCACTTTTTTTTCAGCCATTGTTTCTTCAGCTTGTTTAATTATATTTTCTGTATCTTTTGGAAGAGTGCTTTCAGATGATGTTTTTAATGATGATATAAGATTGAGTAATAAATCTCCTTTAGAAACTTTATCACCAACTTTAACTGCTATATTATCTACTTTTCCAGTAACAGTAGAAGGAATTTCAACACTTGATTTATCACTTTCAATTGTAACTATTGGGTCATTTTCTTTAATTTGATCACCAGGTTTTACAAGTATCTCTATAACCTCAACATTTTCAAAGTCACCAATGTCAGGAACAAGTAATTTTTCGCTCATTATTTAAAAAGTTTTATATACCCAAAAAAACATTATTGAATTTTATTTTATCACATTAATAAGGTTTTTTCGTTAATCTTATATTTTTATTGTAAAAAAAATAATAAAATAAATGAAATTTAAGCTTTTTAGCTTCTCTCGATACACATAGCTATTCCCATACCACCACCAATACAGAGTGCCGCACAACCTTTTTTTTTATCTTGCCTAATCATTTCATGTATAAGAGTGACCAAAATTCTCGATCCAGAAGCTCCTATCGGATGACCTAAAGCTATTGCTCCTCCATTGACATTAACTTTTTCTACAGGAATTTTTAATTCTTTAATTACCGCAATACTCTGCGCTGCAAAGGCTTCATTAATTTCGAATAAGTCTACTTCATCAATTTTCCAGTTCGCTTTAGATAAAGCATTTTGAATTGAAGGTATGGGTCCTAGTCCCATTAATGAAGGCTCGACCCCACAAGTAGCCCAAGATACAATTTTAACCAATGACTCTAATGATTTTTTTTCTGCTTGCTCTCTAGACATTAAAACTAAAGCTGCCGCACCATCGTTTATACCTGAGGAATTTCCAGGTGTTACAGTCCCATTTTCTTTGAATACTGTTTTTAATTTTTTTAAATCATCTAAACTTAAATTTTTTCTTGGATGTTCATCTTTTTCAAAAATAAATTTTTTATCACCATCTTCTATTTGTAATTTAATCAGCTCATCTTTAAATTTATTTTCGCTGTAAGCTTTTTCTGTTTTTTTCTGAGAATTTAAAGAAAAATTATCTTGTTCATCTCTTGAAATTTTATACTTCTCTGCAACATTTTCAGCTGTGACACCCATGTGATAGTCATTAAATGAATCGAGTAGGCCATCTTTAATCATTGTATCTATTAACTTATTTTCAGAAAATTTTTTATCTTCTCTATAGTAAATTGCATGAGTTGCTCTAGACATATTTTCTTGACCGCCTGCAATGACTATTTTATTTTCTCCTAAACTAATTGATTGATATCCTGAAACAATAGATCTTAATCCAGATCCACAAACCTGATTAATAATATGAGCAGGTTTAGAAACTGGCACTCCAGCACCAATTGAGGCTTGTCTAGCAGGGTTTTGACCAAGTCCGGAAGTTAAAACATGTCCCATAATCACTTCATCGATCTCCTCTATATCTAATTTTGATTTATAAATTACTTCTTTAATTGCTATAGATCCTAATTTTGATGCACTTAGATTTTTTAACGAACCTTTATATTTTCCAATTGGGGTTCTTAATGCAGAAGTAATTACAACATCATTAGAGTTTTTGCTCATATAGTAATTAACATAATATTTTATAAGTTAAATTACATCAAAAACTTTGATATATGGAATATATTATTAAATGGACCGCTGGCCAAATTGGATAAGGCGCTCGGCTACGAACCGGGAGATTCCAGATTCGAGTTCTGGGCGGTCCACCAAAAAGGAAATAAAAATGTTTAATTGGCTTTTGAAAGCATCTTTACAAAAATCAGTTATTTATTTTTTTATAATTATTTTTATTATTTTAATTATTTTAACTTTTGTATTATAAAAAATTATGAGTAACGAATTTGAACAAATAAGTATTAAACCTGGATTTATGAAACACAATGGGGGTGTTTTATTTAGAACTATTTCAGAAAATGAATACGAGTTTAAATCTATAATTAGTGAAAATCATTTAAATGCAGCAGGAATAACTCACGGAGGCTATTTATCTGCATTAATAGATGCAGGTGCTGGAACAGCGGCACATAGAACTGCAGGAAATTCACCATGTGTTACCATCTCCTTAGACATAAAATTTATAGGTGCTTCAAAAGTTGGAGATGAAATTATTGGACATACAAAAATTTTAAAAAAAACAAATACTCTTATCTTTTTATTTTGTGAACTAAAATGTAATGATAAAATAATTACTTCTGCATCTGGAGTATGGAAAATTTTAAAAATAAAGCCCTCTAATTTAGGACCAGGAGGATAAACAGTTTATTTTTTAATTTGTAAAAAAAGTATTGGAGATATTAAAAATAATCCCAAAATAGAACTCTCAATTCCTGGAGCAATAAAGAGCAAAGAATTCATACCTAAGTACCAACGTTGGTAAATTGGTACACTTTTTAACAAATAACCAGAAAAACTTACTCCTAATAATCCTATTCCTATCATTGCAGAAATTAAAGTTTGGAAAAAAATGTATATATCAAAACCTTGAGCTACTAATAATAAAGATGGTGAATAAACAAAAACAAATGGAACTAATGCCTTGGCAATACCCAATCTAAATGCCGTATTTCCAGTTTTAAAAGGATTAGAACCTGCTATTCCTGCAGCAGCATAAGCAGCTAGTGCTACTGGGGGGGTTATATCTGCTAAAACACCATAATAAAAAACAAAGAAGTGAGAAACTATCGGCTCAATATTTAGTTGTGTTAATGCTGGTGCAGCAACAGCTACCAAAATTATATAAGTCGCAGTTGTTGGAACACCAGTACCCATAAAAATGCAAGAAAATGCGATTAATAATAATGAAAAGAAAAGTGTCAAATCCTCAATAGTTAGCAAACCAAATGGAATAAAATTTAGAAAAAAACTTCCTATGTCACCTGCTGTTTGAATTACAACATATCCTAATCGAAATCCAACCCCAGTTAGTGTTACAACACCAACTATAATTCCGATTGCTGCAGCTGCGGCTCCAACAGCTAAAGTATTTTTTGCTCCTTGTGATAAACACTGAACGAGATCTTTAATTGTAAGTCTATTTGTTTTTTTTACAAAACCAATTAATACGCATGCTATAATTGAAATTACTGCAGCATAGTCAGGTGTACGACCAATCAAAATTAAATAAACTAAAAGTATTAATGGTGCTAAGGACAACCAGTTATCTTTAACTACTGATAAAAATTTTGGTACTTCTTCGTCTGTTAAACCTCTAAGGCCTAGCTTTTTAGCTTCCAGGTGGACCATTATAAATATGCCAAAATAATGAAGTAAAGCAGGAATAAGTGCTGCTGCTAAAATATCTCTTAGCGGAACTTCTAAATATTCTACCATTATAAATGCTGCAGCTCCGAGTATTGGGGGTGTAATTTGGCCACCTGTAGAAGCTGTTGCTTCTACAGCTCCAGAGAAATGTGGTGGATAACCAACTTTTTTCATTGCTGGAATAGTCAAAGAACCAGTAGTAACAGTATTCGCGATAGAAGAACCAGAAATAGTTCCTAAAAAAGCTGATGAAAAAATTGCAACTTTTGCTGGGCCTCCAGAATATTTTCCCGCTATAACCATTGCTAAATCAATAAAAAGCTGACCCAATCCAATTCTTGTTGCAAGCACACCAAATAATATAAATAAAAAAACATATTGAGCCATAACCCCAACAGCAATTCCATATATTCCTTGATTGGTAAGATAAATATGATTTACAAAACCAACCCAACTAGCGCCTCCATGTTTTAAAGCACCAGGAAAATAAGGTCCAAAAATAGCAAATATAATAAAGAGCACACAAATAAAAGGTAGAGTAAAACCAATTGATCTTCTTGCAGCCTCTAAAGTTAATACTATCAAGAAAGATCCCATTATAATGTCTATATTTTCAGGATTACCGACCCTCGGAGCTAAAACCTCTGGAGGTAGTAAGGGTAAATATAAGGCTGAAATAATTACTAAAATTGAAAGAATTATATCAATAAAAGGTGTGCTAAAATTTTTTTTACTATGATCAATCTTTTTCCAACTATAAAAAATAAAAACTAAACCTACAACGAAAGAAATATGTATTCCTCTATGCAAAATTTCTCTGATTGTGCCAAAACCAGAAGCATAGAAATGATAAACAGACATTAATGCTAAAACTAAAAAAGCAAAAGATTTTAAAAAATTTTTTAATTCCCTCTCATTAGTTTTAACCTCATATCTCTTTTGTAAATCAGAAACTTTTTTTTGTGAAATATTAAACTTAGACATGAAAAAATGCCCTAGATCAAAATAGATCTAGGGCAGTATATTTTTATTAATTATTTTATAAGTCCTGCTTCTTTATAAAACTTTTCTGCACCAGGATGTAATGGTACTCCTACTCCTGAAAGTGCCGTATCAGGTGTAATTGTTTTGCCTTTTGCATGTCCTACATCCATTAACTTTCTAGACTCCTTATTCCACAAAGCTTTTGTTATTTTATATATTAAATCTGTGTCTTCTTTTGCTGATGTAAACCACTGAGCACCAACAGCTACAGTATTAACTGCATCTACACCTTCATAAGTTCCTGATGGTATTGGACTTTCAGAAAAGAAACCATATTTTGAAGTGAGAGCTTTTGCTCCAGCACCATCAATGGGTACTAATTTAATATCAACTGCAGATGCAAGTTCAACAATTGCACCTGTTGGATAACCAGCAACAACAAAAATAGCATCAACTTTACCATTTCTTAAAGCATCAGTTGCAGCTTTTCCTTTTAAAGCTTCTGCTTTAACATCATTAGTGCTTAATCCATTTGATTCTAAGATTAATTTAGCATCTACATATGTTCCAGAACCTGGCTCATCTAAAGATACTCTTTTTCCTTTTAAATCTTTTACTGAATTAATATTACTTTTTTTCAAAGCTACTAAATGGATATGTTCCTGAAATAAAGCCGCAATAGTTCTCAAATCTTTTGCAGGTTCTTTGCCTTCCATTGTTCCTGTTCCAGTGTAAGCCCAATAAGCAACATCAGATTGTGCAAATCCAGAGTTTCTTAAACCTGAAATAATAGCATTTACATTATCAACTGAACCTCTAGAGGAAACAGCAGATGCAATCAAACCATCAACTCCACAACTTCCACCTTTTCCACATTCTCTTGATCCAGGAGGTTTTGAAATAGCATTGGCTATCATTCCTCCTACTGGATAATAAGTATAAGCAGTTCCTCCAGTACCAATTGTAAAAAAAGTCAATTCGTTAGAAATTGCTTTTCCTACAAAAGAGCCTGAAAGAAACAAAAAAACTGCAAATGTTCTAAATAATTTTTTAAACATAAATCTCCTTCTATTTTATATTTTTATTAAAAATTAATTAAGCATATCATCTAAGGATATCTAATTCTAATAATATATATTTAGATACTTAGTTCTTTTAAATTACTATATTGTTCAAGTGCTTCGGGATTTGCTAAAGCTTCTATGTTTTTAATTTGACTTCCTTCTATCTTACTTTTAACTGCAAGCTCAACTATTTTGCCACTTTTTGTTCGAGGTATATCTTTCACAACTATAATTTTACTTGGAACATGTCTCGGAGATGTGTTTTTTTTTATTCGCAATTTTATTTTGTTAATTAATTCTGCTG
This sequence comes from uncultured Pelagibacteraceae bacterium, assembly GCA_902632545.1. GTDB lineage: Bacteria > Pseudomonadota > Alphaproteobacteria > Pelagibacterales > Pelagibacteraceae > Pelagibacter. The sequence continues at coordinate 156 of CACPCX010000006.1, read as the reverse complement.
TTAATGAATAATTTTTGCTCATTACAATAAATAAAACTATTCTAACATCATTATCCCATGATTGTCCTACAACAATAGACTCTTTTATTTCTTTAAACTTTTCGACTTCTGAATATATCTCTGCTGTTCCAAGTCTTACACCTCCTGGATTTAAGG